>DASXBY010000135.1:0-3462 GCA_036491455.1 Caulobacteraceae bacterium | reverse complement strand
GTCGCCATAGTCTCGGCGCGGCCGGTTGCCCACGCTCTGGACATAGGGGCTGAAAATGCGCGCCTCATCGGCCAGCACGCCCACAAGTTCCTCGCGGATCACGTCCGTTCGAGCCTCGAGCGCGGCCAGCCAAGGAAACTCCGCGCGCTCATAGAACTGCCGTTGCGGCAGCTCTGGAAAGTAGAAGGCAGTCGGCGACTGCAGGAAAATCTGCGACCTGCCGAACAGCATGTCGAGGCAGCGGGCGAACCGAGGGCTCGAGCTGATCTGATCGAAACCGGCGTCGGCAAGGGCGTCGCGCAGATGATCTTCGTAGGACTTGGCGTAGCGCCGACTTTCCTGACGAGCCCTCTGAACTTCGGTGCGCAGCTCGGCAGACAGGTCTGGGCCGGCGCGCGCGATCGCCGCCTCGTAGAAGGCATGCGCAGCGCGGCCGTCTCCGGTTCTGGCAAAAAAGTCGGCCTTCATGATCAGGGCGCCGACATGGTTCGGATTTCCCTCGAGCAGGCGGTCGAGCGCCGTCACCTGGCCGACGTCATCGCCCAGGCTTCGGCATGCCTGCGCCAGGCCGTGCCAGGCGCGCGTTTCGCTCGGGCGGGCCTTGACCATCTGTCCGAACAACAACCGGGCGGTCTGCGCATCCTGTCGGCCCAGGGCGGCGCCGGCGTCGCGGGCCAGTTGGTCGTAGTCCTGTGCCGGCGACGTGGTCACGTCTTGAATCTCCCTTTGGCCCGACGTACGGCGGCGCCTCGGCTGCTATAGCCTCGCCCCATTTGCCGGCCAACCTGGGCGCAACGGTGCTTGCCGGACGGGCTGGCGAAGCGCCGCAAAGGTGGTTAAGGCCGGCCATGGCCGTCGCCGATCCGATCAACGCCGTTGCAGCGCTCAAGGAGCGCGCCGATCAGGCGCTGCGGCGCGCCGATCTCGCGGCCGCCAGGACCCTATTTGAGCAAGCCGCCCTGTTGGCGCCGGGACGGGTCGATTTGTGGCTGGGTCTCGCCGCCTCGCGTCGGGCGCTCGGCGATCACGCCGGCGCCCTGGAGGCCGTGGAAGGGGCCTTGACGGCCGAGCCGAGATCCTTCCCCGGCCTGCTGATGAAGGGATCGCTGCTCGAGGCGCTGGACCAAACGACCCAGGCCGCAATCCTCTACGGAATTGTGGTCCGGCTGGCGCCGCCCGCTGGCCAGTTGCCCGAGCCGACCCGCGCGGCTCTCGCACATGCGCGCTCACTGCATGAGCGCTATGCCGATGACCTTGCGGCCAGCCTGATGGCCGCAGCCGGCCTTGGGGCCGAGACCGGCGCTCTTGCGCGTCGCGCCGAGACCTTCATTGGAGCGATCACAGGACGAAGGCAGATATTCCAGCAGGAGCCGGCGCAGTTCCACTATCCCGGCATGCCGGCCATCGAGTTCTACGAGCGCGAAGAGTTTCCCTGGCTGGAAACGCTCGAGGCCGAGACCGACGCCATTCGCGAGGAGGCGCAGGCGGTCTGGGGCGAGGGCGGCCCGGGGCTGGAGCCATACATCGAATATCCTCCCGGCGCGCCCGTGGACCAGTGGGCTGAGCTCAACCATTCGCAACGGTGGACCGCCTTTCATCTGCTGCGCGACGGCAAGCCGGTGGAGGCCAACTGCATGCGTTGCCCGAGGACCATGGCGGCCCTGACCGCGGTCGACCAGCCGCAGATCCAAGGCCGTTCGCCGGCGGCGATGTATTCGATCCTGAGGCCTCGCACCCGCATTCCGCCGCACACCGGCGTCTCCAACACGCGGGTTGTCCTGCATCTGCCTCTGATCATTCCGGAGGGATGCGGCTTTCGGGTAGGCGGCGAGACCCGCCAATGGCGCGAGGGCGAGGCCTGGGTTTTCGACGACACCGTCAACCACGAAGCCTGGAATGACAGCGACCGACCGCGCGCCATTTTCATGTGCGATGTCTGGTCGCCGCGACTGTCCGGGGAGGAGCGGGAGATGATCGGCCGTCTGACCGTCGCGCTCGACCGCTTCAACGGTTTTGCGCCGGAAGGGGAAGCCGACTTGTGAGCGACTACAGGCCTGAACACCTTGGCGAGGCGGAAGCTCTTTTGCGCGCCGGCCGGGTCGGCCAGGCCGTCGGTGTGCTGCGCGAAATGACAGCCCGGCGCTCCGACGACTCCGCGGCGCAGGAAATGCTCGCTGTGGCCTTGGAACGGTCAGGGGATCGGGTGGGCGCCGAACACGCGCTCCGGGCTTCGCTGGCGGCCGAGCCTGGACGCCCTGGCGCGGCGGCGCGTCTCGTAAACCTGCTTACCGCGACTTACAGAGCCGAGGAGGCGATCAAACTTCTGGCGCCCTTCATGGATGCGGCTACCGACGGCCTTCTGCTCACCGCTTACGGCAGCGCGCTGAAATCTGAAGGGCGGATGGATGACGCCGTTACGTATTATGAAAGGGCCCGACAGGCTCTGCCGATGAGCCCCGAGGCGGAACACAACCTCGCGGGCGCGCTCGGCGATGCTCACCTCTTTGCCGAGAGCGCGCGTGTAGTGGGGCGAGCGTTCGACAAGGGGCTTGATGCGCCCGAGACTTGGCTGGTCCAGGGACGCTCGCTGGTAGGTTTAGGCCGCTTCGATGAGGCCGAAGACTCGTTCCGCGAGGCCATCCGTCGCCGCCCTCACTATCCCGACGCCCATGCCGAACTGGCGCAGCTGATTTGGATGCGCACCGAAGACGCCGACGCGGCGAGCGAAGGGCTTGATGAGGCCCTCCGGACCCGGCGCGATGACCTCGCCCTGACGCTCGTCAAGGCGCGCCTCCTGGAATACGCGGTTGGCGAAGGGGCTGCTTACGAGATCCTGGGGGATCTGACCCGTTTGTACAACCTGGATGCGGCGGTGCAGACAGCCGCCGCTCGCCTGTCACTGTCCATTGACCCCGAGACGGCGCTCGCCCACGCCAAGCGTGCGGTCGCGGTCGCGCCCAAGGACGCTCCGGCGATGTCGGCGCTAGCACAAGCCAACCTGGCGCTCGGCCGGCCCGAGCCCGCCGCAGAAATTGCCGAAGAGCTACGCAGCGCCTGGCCCAACGATCAGCAGCCGCTGGCTATCCTGGCCATCGCCTGGAGGATGCTGGGGGACCCTCGCTATCACCAGCTTTACGATTATCAGCGGCTCGTGCGGCCCTACGAAATCGAGACACCTGCGGGTTGGCCGAAGCTGAAGGCCTACCTGGCCGACCTGGCGGAAGCCCTGAAGCGATTACAAAGGCTCCGCGGCCATCCGGTGGGCCAGTCCCTGCGCCAGGGAGCTCAAACCGGCCAGATGCTGACCCGGTCGGAAGACCCTGCGATTCAAGCCTTCTTTGCGGCCGTCGACGCGCCGATCCGAGCGTACATCGCCGTTTTGGCGAAACGACCTGACGAACTTGGTCGTCGTGTGTCCAAAGGCTACCGGTTTACCGGCGCCTGGTCGGTACTGCTCCAGCC
>DASXBY010000134.1:0-28094 GCA_036491455.1 Caulobacteraceae bacterium | reverse complement strand
TCTAAGGCGCCGGACCTGAAGATGATCAGGAGGCCAAGGCCGAACAGCGCGGGGGGCAACGCCCCGAAGGCCGGTATCACCGACGAACCCTGATTTGCTGCGTCTCGCCCAGCGTCCACCTGCTAAATGCCGCAGAGGAGGCTCGGGATTCGCCCGAGAGTTTGCAACTGAATCGCCCGGTATTCTCCATCAGAGGCTGCGAGTATCGTCGCCGTCCACATCGGCAAGGCCGCTAGATGAACGTGAGATTCGGTCTGATGATGGTTCTTGCCCTTCCGCTCCTTGCGGCGTCCCCGGTTGTCGCGCAGGAAACTGCAACGCCTTCAGACGCAAGCGCGCCGGCTCAGGACGCCGCGGAACTGGCTAAGAAGCTCGCCAATCCGATCTCGAACCTGATCAGCGTTCCGTTCCAGAACAACTATGACTGCTGCTATGGACCGGCCGGCGGCGGCCGCTACCAGCTGAACGTCCAGCCGGTCATTCCCTTTTCGATCTCCACCCACTGGAACGTGATCGTCCGCACGATCATGCCAGTGATCTATCAGGGAACGATCGCGCCGGGCGCGGGCGACAGTTTCGGCTTCGGGGACGTCACCCAGAGCTTCTTCTTCTCGCCCAAGGCGCCTGTCGCCGGCCTGATCGTCGGCGCGGGGCCGGTCATCGTCTACCCGCTCGGCAACGCCCAACTGGGAAGCCAGAAATGGTCGGCGGGCGGAACCTTCGTGGTCTTAAAGCAGGCGGGCCACTGGACGATTGGACTGCTGGCCAATCACGTCTGGTCGTTTGCGGGCGATTCATCGCGAGCGCCGGTCAGCGCGACCTTCCTGCAGCCGTTCTTGAACTACACGATGCGCGATTCGACATCGTTCACCTTCAACACCGAGTCGACCTACAACTGGATTGCCCACTCTTGGAGCGTGCCACTCAACGCTAATCTCGGACACGTCTATCGATTCGGCCGACAGCTTGTTCAGCTAAGCGCCGGTCCGAGAGTGTGGTTGACGACGCCGGCCGGCGGCCCCGGTTGGGGCGTCCGCGCCAATGTGACGTTGCTGTTTCCCCGTAGGTAGGCTGCGCCTTGCAGCAGAGCGCCCCGAACTGCCCGGGACTCGGTCAGGTTTGTAAGGTCGTGTTGAGCTCAGTGCTTGTTTAGGCGGCGGCGATGGGCGGAACGCTCAAAGTGAAACGACCAGCCCACGGGCAATTCCTGTGGATTTGCAGGAATCGTCCGAAGGCTGATCGCTGGGAGGGTCTGCTAGAATTTGTAGTTTACGCCGACCCGGAAGAGATTCGTGTTTCCGGCGTTAGTGGCCGAACGGAATGTAACGTTCGAGAACGGACCGCAGGCGCCAACGCAGTTGCCCGGGGGGGTCAGGTTGGCGAAATTTATGAACAGATCTTCCGCCTTGATCGACCAGTTCGACGAGAGCTTGTATTCGACACCGCCGCCAACAGTCCAACCACTCCGGGTGCCCGTAGTGCCTCCAGAGAAAGTGGCGGTTGGCGCAACGCCCAGCGGTGGAATGTAGGCGATCGAGCCGCCACCGGATCCGCCGGCGAAAGCTCCGCCGCCGGTGGCGTAGATCAAGGCCGGGCCAAAGGCATAGCCGAGGCGGACGCGTATGGTGCCGATAAGGCCTGGTGTTTTCGATGAGGCGCCCACGTAGGTCCCGGCGGGAACCCCCGGCGCGCCAGCCGTCGCCAGCGTGTAGCTATGGCTGGTGCTGGTGGCGCCATCGAGGTCGCCTTCCAAGCCCAGCACAATGTTGTGCATATTGTAGTTGTAGCCGGCCTGAATGCCGCCGGTGAACATCCCTCCGCCAGGGCAATGGCTGCCGGTGAAGGTTGCCGCCCCGCCGGGCGCTGTCGCCTCGTAGGTTGCGCAACTAGTGCCCCACGCGCCGCCCAAATTCGCGCCGACGTAAACGCCGGTCCATGGGTCGGTCTGATCCTGGGCGTGCGCGGACGCGGCCGCGGCGCAGGCCGCGACGACCGCGGGGATCAGAAGTCTTCGGAACGAGGGTGTCAGGCCGCGAGCGGTGTTGCTGCGGACGATCGGTCTTTTGGTCATTTGCGTGAGTCATCCCCTATTCGGCCCTAAGCGCCCGAGACACGGACGACGAGTGACATACCCATTGGGCCAGCCGGGCTTTTAGACCCTCGGCGCGGCGCCGAACCTCGGGTTGGGACCCTAGACCAAATGTCAGATTACCCGCTGACGTCCGGTCACCCGGCCGAACGGTGTACTTGAGGCGCGATCGACTTGTTCAGTGATTGCCGTCTGTAGGTTCAGCCCGGATTTGGCATCAACGCGATGCGGACGAACTTGGGAAGAGTGTGTCGGAGTCGCCGGCGACGGGGCTTCCACCTCCGAGGACGCAGGCCGGCGCAGACGGTCCGGCGACTCGCGAACCTCGCCGCTCGCAGATCACCCTCAGGGTCCTATCTGCGTGGAAGTCTCCCGCCACGGTATCTCGCCACGATCCGCGATCCACGACGGAGCCGCATCGGATAGGGATGGCCGATCCGGCCGGCCCGCCTGATTGCGTCATGATCGTTGGCGCAGGCAATCCGATGCTCCCAGATCACAGCGTCATCATCATCGAGCAATTCGATCAGATATTGCTCTACGCGGAAGTCCTGAGGCTGCATCCCGCCGGCTATCGACCCATTTGGCTTCACGATTCCGACACCTCCGTCCCTAGGTCTTGGACACTGCAAAGGCGCTGCACGACCACCACAACTCGGCGAGCTGAACCGCAGGCATTGATCAGCGACCCCCGTGAAGCGCGCCTCCAGCCAAAATGTTCCGGCCTTGGCGAGGGGCGATCTTGTCCGGTATCACCGGCGACAGCGGGGCCGCCGATCTCCCACTTCCGATTGGCCGCGGCGTTGCCCGCCCGTTGGCGCCCCGCGATCCGCCGAAGCCAGGTCATTGTTGTGGGTCCTAACGTCAGAGAGCCTCAAGGAATCACCTGATGGCCCGAATCTTCGCGAGATGCCTTTGTCAACGACTATGAGGGCTCCGATTGAGTCCTATTGGTTCGAGACGGGAAGGCTGGCGGTCCGCGCGCGATAGACGCGTTCGGGAGCCGGACTTAGGGAACCGCAATGGGGTCGAAAACGACTTATTCCAGGCGCTTTCGCAATGGCGCCACCTTCTGGTCGCCTTCGATCATCGCTGTCTCATTGCTGATCGGAGCCGCCGTTCCGGCGTGGGCCGACGGTCAGGCGGAGCAGTCGACTGCGCCTTCGCAGCCGACGGCCGCTGAGCCGCAGCCAACAGTTCGTCCGCCGCCAACAGATTCAAAGAAAATCGAAATCCTGGTCACCCCCTATCTGTTCGTACCCTGGGCTTCGATCAGCGTTCATCCGGTCAATCCAAATCTGTCTGGCGCCTCAACCACAATCTCTCCCGATCAACTCGTCCGGCACATAACGTGGGTTCCGTTCGTGGGAGAGGCCGAGGTTCGCTACAATTCGTGGGGCGTCGATGTCGACTATATCCACGCACCTCTGACCGCGAACCTGACCACGCGCGGCGTCCTCTTCGGCAACGGCAACGCCGGCATTTCGATCGATACCGGCACCGGGAAGGTCTTCTATCGGCCGATCTCCGGGCCCGATCAGTATCTCGATATTGGCGCCGGCGTGCGCGCCTGGGGTTTCCGCGGCGAGGTTTCATTGTCGCAGGGACTTCTGCCGCCAGTCGGCGTCGCCGGCGGAAAATCATGGGCGGATCCGCTGATTGCGGCGCGCTACCACCACGAACTGGGACACGGCTTTGGCGTGACGGCCGACGGCGATGTGGGAGGCTTTGGCGCCGGCGCCCAGATCGATTGGCAATTGATCGCCACCCTCGACTACAAGCGGCAAAACTGGCCGCCCCTGCACTTTGGATTTCGCGCCTTGAATTTCGACTATCACGGCCCTATCGCGCACTTCAGCACGAGCCTGTACGGGCCATACCTGTCGGCCACCTATCGCTTCTGACTCGGGCCTCGGCAGGCGCGGAGTCGAGAGCCTTTCAAAAGACGACCGCGGGCCATGACGCTGGCCCTGAAGTTCATCGCCACGTGCAAGGTTTGACCTGACCGGGGCGCCGCGCTCGGGCCAAAGCCCTGGCCCAAGCCTGGGAGCGTTCTCCCATGCGCTTGCCGTGAACCGTGCAGCGGCCGGCGGTGATGGCGGACACTATGTCGGGGACAAGATCAGAATATCTCGCTCAGTCTTAATTGGTGGCCCAACAAGTACCTGAGGTTCATGCTTCACTATGAGCAAGTGCGGATCAATCGGCTCTCGTCCGACGTTGCGGTCTTTCAGAGGCCGATCAGAGCTCGGATCGGTCAGAGCTTCGATGTATTCGCGGTCAGATCTTAATTCGCTTTATGACGTTCCCGGCTCGCGATCATGGCCATTGGCAGAATCCCCTAAGGGTTTTGACTGATGGTAACCCCAGGTTTCCTCCGTATCTTGCTCCTAGGGGGATCAGGAGGGGGACGGGCAGCCGCAACGTCACTTGGTGGCTGAGCGAGGAAAGCCCGGTTCGACCTTACGAACCGACCATTCTGTCACCGGACCAAATCGGACGATTTGGCGTGAACAGTGGCAAAAGAACAAGCTTAGGTTTCGGATTAACGTTTGATATTGGAGTCAATTGGCAATATTCGTTGAGTTGGTCTTGGGACGGGACCTTTGGTGATCAGAGCGGGAAACTTCGGGAAATCTGATCCGACGCGTCACCGTAGAGATGACGCGTCGAAGACGATGGGCAGGGTAATTGCCGGCCCATTTCGCAAGGCCTCGCACGCGTTTCCAATTGCATTTGTCCCCGATGAAGCGCCCGAACTCAGAGTCTGCAGCCTGACCATCGATGATGATTGGCGCATCACCCGGATTTCGCCGGAGGCGGCGACGTGGTTCGGCGTTGACGCTCCCGCGGTCGTGGGCTCCGACGCTCGCCAAAGCTTGCCGATTCCGCAGCCACTATACGAGGCGTCGCAATCGAGCATGACCGAAGGAGCCATCTGGCACGCCAAGGTGCGGTCGGTGATCCATCCTGAGGCGTGGATAGAAATTCGCGTGTTCCCGTCAGACGGGGGTGTTGGCGTGCTTTTCTGGGAAACGACAGGGGACCATTCCGGGCAAAATTCCGATGACTCTCTGATCGAGTCGCCGCTAATCGCCAGCTCTGAAGAAATGGCGCTTCTCGACGCGCGGGGCTTTGTCATTTCGGTGAACGCGGCGTGGCGAGCGGCCACGATGGGGCTGAAGTCTCGTTGGGTCGGCGCCCTCTACTCCGAGGCGTGCCATGAGGCTTTTCCCGACCTGGACGCGGCGGTTCTGCAGCAGGCCGTAAGCCAGCTTGCGAATGTCGAGATCCAGGCTTTCACGCACGCCTTCACGGTCTTCACCGTGAACGGCCAACTGCCACGCCAGGTGCGGATTATACCGGTTCGGACCGCGGGGGCCGCTCGCCTCGTAGCGATCCACGAGGACATCGATGTGGTCGAGCGTACAAATTCCGCGCTCCGAAAGACCACCAAGCAACTGCTCTCGGCGCAGGAGGATGAGCGCGAGCGCATCGCCATGGAGCTTCACGATTCGACAGGCCAACACCTTGTGGCGGTTGGGCTGGGGATCGCCAGGCTGCAACAGATCCTCAGGCCGCGCGACGACATCGAGCGCGCCCTTGAGGAAATGGCCGCGTCGCTCCAGGAAGCGCACCAGGAAATCCGCACCTTCTCCTATCTCCTTCGACCGCCCAGCCTCCATCAAGGAGGCCTCAGCGCGACGGTGCGCCGTTTCGTCAAGGGCTTTGGAAGTCGGTCAGGTCTTCACTCGACCTTCAAGGCTGAGGGCATCATCGGTCCGGCAACGGCCGACATCGAGCACGCGACGATTCGGGTGGTTCAGGAGGCGCTGGCCAACGTCCATCGGCATGCTGACGCCACCAGCGTGGACGTGGAGCTTTCCCAGCGAAACGGTCTCCTCTCGATGCGTGTTACTGATGACGGCAGGGGGATCGAAGCGCTGAAATACGGAGGCCTGAACGATATCGCTCACGGTGTCGGCATCGCCGGCATGCGGGCCCGGGTCGAACAGCTCGGAGGGACGTTTGAAATTCGTCGCGAAAGCGTTGGGACGTCGGTCGTCGCCTCAATTCCGGCGGACTAGGGAAAACTCCGCAAGTCTATGGGGAACAGCCCCGATAGACCCTTCTGGCTAAGCATGTGAACGAAGGCGTGGCTGACAGTTCACCTGGGCTGTCCGCCACTCGAGCGGGTGAAGGTTGGCGGGGTGCGCGGTTTCGCTGAACTGCACTATTTGTCGCTTGGTGACGTGAGCGGCATTTCCGTCTGCGACCCATGCCGTCGACGCGGCGAGGGCTGCATGGGGAGCGCCAACTCGCTCCGGAGGGCTGGATGATTCGTATACTCATTGCCGATGATCATGAGATCGTTCGCAAAGGCGTGCGCGATATTATCGAGGGACACTCGGGGTGGGAGGTGTGCGCCGAGGCGGGGGACGGCCAGGAGGCGCTCGAACTTGCGCTGAAAGAAAAGCCGGACATCGCAGTGCTGGACGTGTCTCTGCCCACGCTCAATGGCATCGCGTTGGCGCGGCGGTTGCGCGCCGAGAACCTGAAAACTCAGATCTTGCTGTTCACCCTGCACGACGACGACGAAACGGTGAGCAGCGGGTTGGCCGCCGGGGCGCGCGGATATGTGTTGAAGTCGGACAGTGGAAGCAATCTCGAGGCGGCGATCTCCGCGCTCTGCGCCAATCGTCTCTATTTTTCATGGCCCGTGTCGGAGTTGCTGCTCGACGCGGCCTTGAACGAACGGAAGCGCTCGAGGCTTGAGAGCTTCACAATCCGCGAACTTGAAGTGGCGCAGCTGATCGCCGAGGGCCACTCCAACAAGGTGATCGCACGCATGCTCAGTATCAGCATCAAAACAGTCGAGAGTCATCGCGCCGCAGCTATGCGCAAGGCCGGGGAGCGCACCGCCGCCGGACTTGTCCGCTTCGCTATCAAGCACAATCTGATCCAGCCCTAGACTTGGCCGCGCCCAGCGCGTCGCATCGAAGCGTGAATGCAGGGCCTATTTGCCGCCTTTGGGTTCACTTGCGTCACTTGCATGGGGACGCTCCTCGCGCAGCCTTGAAGCCAGTCGTAGCCGGTGACCGACGAGCACGACCAGGACTCGCGGCGGCGAGCGCGCCCCCTGAAGTCGCCGTCGAATTGCGTCAGAGCTGAGCCGCCTGCAGGAACCATCCGGGCGCCGTGCGCAACCGGATGGGCCGGCGGACCCGCAGGCCGGCCTTTGTCTGCCAGTCAGCTATCTCATCGATCGACCAGGTGTTGACATCAGGGCGGCTTTGCAGAGCGAAATAGAGGCCGAGCAAAGCCGCAGTCTGGCCGCCGCGCTCGGGTCGATCGACGCGCACTGGTTCCTGGATGACGAAGAAGCCATCGGGACGCAGGGCGCGCTGCGCCCGGATCGCCAGAGCCTGATTTTCCTCGCGGTCGAGGTGGTGGGCGAGGTTGGACATGAAGATCAAATCGTATCGTTCGACGCCCAGGTCGGCTTGAAGAACATCGCCGCTTACATGGACGACCCGATCGCCCATGGCTTCGGCTGCCAGAAGGGGCGCGGCCATGTCGATCGCGTTTGGCAGGTCCAGCACCTGGCCGCTGAGGCCCGGGTGTCGCCGGCATATCTCGGCTGCGTAATGGCCGTGCGATCCACCGAGATCGAGCATCAGTCTTGCGTTTCTCGGGACGGGAGTCCGCCAGGCCACCTCGCGCCCGGCGATGCCGGCCAGCGCTCGCATGCTGCGATGGTAGAGGTCTCGTTCCTCGGCCGACATCTCAGTGTGGAAGTCGATCGGCCTGCCGGTCCGGACAAAGTCGTCCAGCTGGGCCAACCAACCCCACTCGATAGCCTGCAACAGGATCTTGTCGCGAATGGACTGCGCACTATCGCGCAGCAACCAATTGCGGCTCTTCGCTTTGAGTGCAAAGCGGCCCTGCACGAGTCTAAGATAGCCGCATGCGACAAGCGCATCGAGCAGGAGTTTCGCCGCGGCCGGGTCCACACCGCAGCGGGCGGCGATATCCGTATGAGTGAGCGGCCCCTCCCGAAGGCATTCGAAAAAGCCAAGCTTGACCCCCGCCACCACGGACCTGGCGAGGGTGGCGGCGATGTGGGTCTCGACGAGGGGCGTGGGCGCCAGTCCGAGCCACAAGGCGAGTTGCTCGATCAGAGACTCAGCGCGGACGTCGAGCTTCACGTGGGGCTCCCGGCGCGCCGGGCGCGTTTGGGGCCAGGATTGCGCGCTTTTGGCCAGCCTATTGCGGCGCTGAGATACAGCATTCCTCTTTTCATACTCTCCACGGTTCCGATCGGCTTCATGCTCGGCGGCATCTGGGCATGGCTGACCGTCGTGATCCTGCCGACCTGCCTGCCGTTATTGGACTGGATACTCGGAGGCGACGATAGTGTTCATCCGGACCGGGATGTTGTCGGCTACCGGTTCCTGCCCTGGCTATACATCGGGCTGCAGGTCGCCACCACCATCTGGGCCGGAATCGTCATCTCCAAACCCGGAGTCACTCTGGCCGAAGCGGCGGGTCTCACCGCTTCCGTGGGCCTAACGGCCGGCGTCTTCGGCTTTCTTTCCGCGCACGAAATGGTGCACAGCGACCGAAGAAGTGAGCGCGGCGTCGGCCTGATGCTCCTGGCCAGCGTCCTCTACATGCATTTTCGCATCGCCCACATCCAGGGTCACCACAGGCGAGCGGCGACGGCTGCCGACCCAGCCACCGCGCGGCTCGGCGAGAGCGCTTATCGCTTCCTCGCCCGATCGGTCGCGGGGCAGGTGTGCGAAGCGTGGAGCTTCGAGGCGACGCGCCTGACGTCCAAAGGCCTGAAGGTGTTCGGTCCGGCGAACCGGACGCTGCAGTATTTCACCATCGAGGCCTCGATCCTCGTCTGCGTCGCGCTCCTGAGCGGTCGGACCTTCGCCTTCTTCCTGGCGCAGGCGGTGTTGGCCGTGATCCTTCTCGAACTCTTCAACTACGTCGCCCACTACGGCCTGGCCCGTCGCCGGCTTCCTGGTGGCCGATATGAACGGCTCGACGCGAGACACTCCTGGAACTCAACGAGACGCATGAACAACTGGACGCTGTTCAACATGGGGCGGCATAGCGATCACCATCGGTTCACCACGCGGCACTACCAGTGCCTGGAGCCCCTCCCCCATTCGCCAGAATTGCCGTCGGGCTATGCGAGCGCGATCCTGATGGCGCTTGTTCCTCCGCTCTGGAAACGGGTCATGGACCCCAGGGTGCGGATCTGGAGGGACGCGCCCGTCTGAGGCCCGGACGGCGATCGGCAAGCGGTCGTCGTTCTGCGAACTTGTTCCGGACGGCCCCTTGGTATCGAATAAAGAAAAGCCTCGGAGCTGGACGCCATGAACATCCATCCGGATATCGTCGGGCTGGTCGGCGAGATCGACTTCGATCCGGAGGCCCTGCACGAGAAATATCTCGCCGAACGTGACCGGCGCGTGCGCGAGGATGGGATCTCGCAATACGTCGAGGTGAAGGCGGAGTTCGCCCACTATGTCGACGACCCGTACGTCGAGCCCATTGAGCGCGCGCCGGTGTTCGACGAGGTCGAGTTCGCGATCATCGGCGGGGGATTCGGCGGCCTGCTGATGGGCGCGCGCCTGCGCGAAGCCGGGTTCGAGCGCATCAGGGTCGTCGAGAACGGCGGCGATTTCGGCGGCACCTGGTACTGGAACCGCTATCCGGGCGCCATGTGCGACGTGGAATCCTACGTCTATCTGCCGCTGCTCGAAGAGCTCGGCTACGTGCCGAGACACAAATATTCGTTCGCTCCGGAGATCCTCGAGCACAGCCGCAACATCGCCCGCCACTACGACCTCTACCGCGACGCCCTGCTGCAGACCGCGGTGACCGGTCTCAACTGGGACGAAGAGACTTCGCGCTGGATCATCAGCACCAGCCGGGGGGACGCCTTCAGGGCGCAGTACGTGGCCATGGCCAACGGCCCGCTGAGCCGCCCCAAGCTGCCCGGCATCCCGGGTATCCACGACTTCAAGGGCCACACCTTCCACACCAGCCGTTGGGACTACGCCTACACGGGCGGCGACAGCACGGGCGGCCTGACGGGCCTCGCGGGCAAACGGGTCGGCGTGATCGGCACCGGGGCCACGGCCATCCAGTGCGTGCCTCATCTGGGGGAGGCGGCGCAGCATCTCTATGTGTTCCAGCGCACGCCCTCGTCGGTCGATGTCCGCAACAACGCCGAGACGGACCCTCAGTGGGCCTCATCCCTGGAGCCCGGCTGGCAGAGGCGGCGGCAGG
This sequence comes from Caulobacteraceae bacterium, assembly GCA_036491455.1. Lineage (GTDB taxonomy): Bacteria > Pseudomonadota > Alphaproteobacteria > Caulobacterales > Caulobacteraceae > Acaudatibacter. Next base: position 17,695 of record DASXBY010000134.1, on the reverse strand, counting down.
ACAACTTCAACATCCTGGTCAGCGGCGGCGACCAGGACGAGGACCTGGTCCATGACGGCTGGACCGACATCTTCCGCCATCTGACCGGCGCGGCGGTGAAGGACGCCTCACGCAGACTGGGCCGGCGCCTGACGAGCGAAGAGCGCGCCGAACTCCTCGCGCTCGCCGACTACCGGAAGATGAACCAGGTGCGCGCCCGAGTGGACGCCCTTGTCGAGGACGCGGCGGCGGCCGCGGCGCTGAAGCCGTGGTACCGGCAGTTCTGCAAACGTCCGTGCTTCCACGACGAATATCTGCAGACCTTCAACCGGCCAAACGTCACGCTGGTGGATACCGAGGGTCGCGGCGTCGAGCGGCTGACCGAACACGGGGTCGTGGCCAATGGCCATGAGTACGAACTGGACTGCCTGATCTTCGCCACGGGTTTCGAGGTCGGCACCGCCTATACCCGGCGCGCCGGATACGACATTGTTGGCCGGCAGGGGCGGACCCTTTCCGAACATTGGTCCGACGGCTTGCGAACCCTGCACGGGCTGACCGCCCACGGCTTTCCTAATTGCTTCTTCCTGGGCTTCACCCAGACGGCGATCACCATCAGCGTGCCGCAGGCGCTGGGCGAACAGGCGCGCCACGTGACCCATATGGTGACCGAGGCGCGGGCGCGGGGCGCCGAAGTGCTGGAGCCGACGGCCGAGGCCGAACAGGCCTATGTCGATGAGATCCGTAGCCTCGCGAGGCTCGGCCTCCGGTTCTACGCCGAATGCACGCCGGGCTACTACAACAGCGAAGGCGCGGCCGGGAACCGGCACGGATTCTTCTCCGAGATGTACGGCTTGGGGCCCATTCGCTTCTTCGAGCTTCTGGCCGAGTGGCGAGCTAAGGGCGACCTCCAGGGTCTCGCTCTCCAGCCCGCAGCCAGATGAGAGGGGATCGACGACAGTCCGAAAGGCGGTTGCGATGAGCGAAGGCGATATCCAGCTCGAGACCCTGGGACGGGCCGCGCTGATCCGGCTCAACCGGCCGCAGACCCTGAACGCGCTCACCCTGCCCATGCTAGCTGAGATCCGCGAACTGGTCGGCCGCGCCGAGGCGGATCCCGAGGTCACCGCGATTGTCTTCACCGGCGAGGGCCGCGGCTTCTGTTCAGGCCTGGACTCGAGCGCGTTGGTTGAGGCGACCCGGGCCGGGTCAAGCGGTCAGCAGAGTCCGGCAGCGGGCCTTCCTGGCATGTTCAGCTATCTGATGGAGGTGTCGAAGCCGGTGATCTCCGCGATCAACGGGGTCGCCGCCGGCGGCGGTTTCATCCTGGCGATGATGAGCGATCTGCGCTTCGGCTCCGAGAACGCCAGCTTCACCACCGTTTTCTCCAAGCGCGGACTGGTGGCGGAACATGGCTCCAGCTGGCTCCTGCCAAGGCTGGTCGGCGCCAGCCGGGCGCTGGATCTGCTGTGGAGCTCGCGCCGCATTGACGCCGAAGAGTCGCTGCGGATCGGCCTGCTCGACCGCGTGGTTCCGTCCGACGCGCTGCTGGCGAGCGTCGCCGACTATGTCCATCAGCTGGCCGAGACCATCTCGCCCAAGTCGATCGCGATCATGAAGGCGCAGGTCTATCGTCACCTTGGCGAGGCCGCGCGCCCCGCCCTCGAGGACTCGGACCGGCTGACCAAAGCCTCCCTCGATCACCCCGACGCCAAGGAAGGCGCCATGGCGCTCATCGAGCGCCGCGCACCCAAGTTCCAGCCCTGGACCGGTGGCGATTAGGACGCCGATCCGCCTACGAAACGTGCCCCGACCGCGACGGAGGTCTGCTGTGACGGATGATCCTATCGAGCATGCGTGGGAGACGCTTCGTATCACCCGCGGCGGTCCCGTCGTCGAAGTAAGCCTTCATCGACCGGAGGCGCGAAACGCCCTCAACGGGGCGATGATGCGCGAGCTGACCGAAGTTGCGCGCCTTCTGCACCGCCGTTCGGACGTCCTGGCGGTGATCCTGACTGGCGGTCCGGAGAACTTCTCGGCCGGCGCCGATCTGACGGCCATTGGTGAGCGGATCACCGCCCCCACCACCCTCGAGGCCCGGCAGGCGATCATGGCCGGACCCGATCTGTGCCAGGCCTGGGAGGACATCGAGGCGGTGACCATCGTCGCCATCGAGGGCTATTGCATCGGCGGCGCCTGCGCCCTGGCCATCGCCTGCGACTTCCGCATCCTAGGCGAAGGCGCCGCCCTGCGGCTGCCAGAGGTCCCGCTTGGCATCAACATGAGCTGGAACAGCGTGCCCAGGATCACGACGCTAGTCGGCCCTGCGCGCGCCAAACGGTTCGTGATCTTCGGCGAGGCGGCGGACGCGGCCACCTCCCTCGCCTGGGGACTGGCCGATGAAGTGACGCCAGCTGGCGGCGCGCTGGCCGAGGCGCGACGTTGGGCCGCGAAGGTCTGCGCCCTGCCGCCGCTGCCGGTGCGGATGACCAAGGAGGCGGTGAACGCCCAGGCGAGCCTGGCTCACCGGGCGGTGAGCTTCATGGACCGCGACCAGTATCTGACCACCTCGCGCAGCCAGGATTTCAGGGAGGGAATGGCCGCCTTCTTCGAAAAGCGGTCGCCAAGTTTCAAGGGCGACTAGGACGGCGCCCCTATCCTAGTGCTGCGGAGCGCGCCCGCGAATCTTGTCGAAGCTGTCCTTGATGCCGGCGAAACGCGCCTCGATGAACGGCTCGAACTCGTTGTCCGTGAAGATGTAGGGCCAATCGCCCTCGATCCCCTCGCGCACGAGCTCCCCCACGTAGGCCGGGTCGATGCCCCCGGCTATGCGCGCGCGAATATCGCCGAGCAGGGCGACATCGGCGGCCTGGCCTGGCGGCGGCTGAATGGCGACGGCCCCTTCGAACCGCTCAGGCAGGTTGCGGGCCGAGTCGATGATGTTGGTGCGGATTAAGCCCGGGCAGAGCACGGAGACGCCAATTCCTTTCGGCGCCAGGTCCATTCTCAGGCCTTCCGACAGGGCCACTACGCCGTATTTCGTAATGTTGTACGGGATGGCCGTGCCCGAGATCATTCCGGCGATCGAGGCGGTGTTGACGATGTGACCACCCTGGCCGTGGCGCTCGATCAGAGGCGCGAATATCTCCACGCCCCAGATCACCGCCATCAGGTTGACGGCGATGGTCCAGTTCCAGCCGGCGTCGGTCCAGGCGCCATAGCCACCCCCGCCCGTAACACCCGCATTGTTGTGGAGGATGTGGACCTCGCCGTAACGTTCGAGGGTGGCCTCGGCCGCGGCCTGCAGCTCCGACTTGAGCGAAACGTCCGCCACGATGGCGTCCACGTCGGCGTTCGTGCGCTTCAGGTCCGCGACGGCCGTTTCAAGAGCGCCCTTCTCGATGTCGCACATCATCACCTTGACGCCGGCCTGGGCGAGGCGCGTGGCGACCCCGAGACCGATACCCGACGCCGCTCCGGTGATGAACGCGGTCTTGCCCGCCAGATCCTTCACGCCTGTCCTCCGTCCGCCGATGACGCCGCCCTAGAGAACGTGCCTGCAGGGTTGGTAGACTGTCGCGTGCGATCCGGCCAGGAAAACGGTGACGGGCGTCGATTTGAACCATGGCCGCCGCCGCCGGTCTTAACGGCCCAGAGGGATATGCGCTGACGGCGTCTTGGACACCGCCAAGACTCGTCGTCGCGCCGAAAGGATTCAGGCTCCGTGACGGCGCAAGCCATCGGCGCGGCGAACTACGCTCGGAGCGTCGCGGCCACCGTCGAGGTCGTCACGCGCGCCGGGCTGCCGCAGGTCCGCTGGGCCAACGCCTTCGCGGGCCGGCGCAAGGACCATCGCTACTACGAACTGGTCGAGGACACGCTCGCCCAGGGATTCGAGCATGGCTATTTCGTGATCCGCGAGGCGGAGGGCGGGGTTCGCGCCGTTCAGCCGTTCGTGGTGCTCGACCAGGATCTAGTTCAGGGCGTCGGGGCCGGACCGCGGCGCCTGATCGATCTGGCCCGACGCCTGTGGCCACGGTTCCTGGTGTTGCGCTGTCTGATGGTCGGATGCGTCGCCGGCGAGGGCCACCTCGATGGCCATCCCGCATCGCACCGCGCCAACGCCGCCGACCTGGCCGCCGCCATCCTCGAGCGGGCGCGGGAGCTGCGGGCGCCGCTGGTCGTCCTCAAGGAATTCCCCAAGGAATATCGGGCGTCGCTGCGGTGCTTCCTGGATCGCGGTTTCAGCCGGATTCCGAGCATGCCGATGACCAAGCTCGACATCGACTACGCCGATTTCGACGACTACATGGCGCGGGCGCTGAATAGCGCCACGCGGCGAAAGCTGCGCAGGAAATTCCGCGCCGCGGCTTCGGGCGCTCCGATCGAGATGACGCTCGTCTCTGACATCTCGCCCTTCATCGACGAGATCTATCCCCTCTATTTGCGGGTTTACGAGCGGTCCAAGCTCCGCTTCGAGAGACTGACCAGGGCCTACTTCTGCGGCATTGGCCAGCGCATGCCCGACAAGGCGTCGTTCTTCGTCTGGAGACAGAAGGGGAAGATCGTCGCTTTCAGCCTGTGCATGTTCGAAGGGCCGTCATTCTATCCCGAGTATGTTGGCTTCGATTATTCGGTCGCCTTGACATTGCATCTCTACCACTACGTGGTCCGCGACATGATCTCCTGGGCCATCGCCCAGGGCTTCAAGGAGCTTCGCAGCAGCGGGCTCAATTACGACCCGAAACTGCACTTGAGGCACAGGCTCGATCCCATCGACCTCTATGTCCGGCACAGCTCGCCGGTGATCAACGCCGCACTCAAGCGGATCCTGCCGTGGATCGAGCCGACGCGCTACGATCCGGTCCTGAGGAAGTTTTCCAATTTCGACGAGCTTTGGGCCCCGGACTGACCACCGCGTCGAGACGACCCCGCGCACGGCGCGGGGCCCAAGCTTGCAGTGGTCCCTCCCAACCCCGACGCCGCGATCAGACGGCCGGACCGCCTCCGACGCCACGCCTGAAAAAGCTGACCACGAGCAGAATTAGGAAAACAAAGAACAGGATCTTTGCAATCATGGCCGCGATGCCGGCCAGAGCAAAAAAGCCCAGAGCGCCGGCAATAAGCGCCAAGACAATAAAACCTATGACCCAACCCAGCATGGTATACTCTCCATCTGCGCCGAATTTCGACGTTCGAGCCCGAAATCAACGCAGATAGTGTTCAAGTCGTTCCTACAGTCGCGCTATCGGCCCGCGTTGAATGACAAACAATGACGCGACCCGCCCGCAGATCGGTTGGCTGCGCGCCACTCTGACCCGCTAGGACTGGGCGGCGCGCTGCTTCAGGAAGGCCAGCACCGCCGCCTCGTGGGCGTCCAGGCCCAGTTCGTCACACGGCTCCGGGTTGATCCGAAGGGCCAGGCCGCCGTTGAGATAGGCCTCGACCAGATGTGGGTGGACATAGCATTTACGGCAGATCGTCGGCGTGTTGCCCAGGCTCGCGGCGACCCCGGCGATCACCTCGGCGGCGCTTCGCTTGCTTGGCGCCGCTCCCTCCGCGGTGCGCGATGCAAGGGCGACGGCCGCTAGGACCGTCCCGGCCCAGGTGCGAAAGTCCTTGGCGGTGACCTCCGCGCCGCTGATTTCCCGCAGGTAGGCGTTGACGTCGGCGGACGAGACCGCCTGCAGAGCGCCGTCGTCGTCGGCGTACTGAAAGAGCAGTTGGCCAGGGAGGTCCTGCAAGGCGCGGACGATGCGCGCCGCTCGGCGGTCGCGCACGCTGACCCGCCAATCCCGGCCGCTCTTGCCCTTGAAATGGAAGCGCACTTCCTGGCCCTCAAGGCTCACATGGCGGTTGCACAGCGTAGTCAGGCCATAGCTGCTGTTGGCCGCGGCGTAGTCGCGGTTGCCGACGCGGATCATCGTCGTCTCCAGCAGGTGGACGACGGTGGCCAGCACCTTGTTACGGCCGAGGCCGCGCCTTCCCATGTCGGCGGCCACGCGTCTGCGGATCGCCGGCAAGGCGCAGGCAAATTCCAGGATGTGCTCGAACTTGGCGCGGTCGCGCACGGCGCGGAATTCCGGGTGGTAAAGGTACTGGGTGCGTCTGCGGGCGTCCTTGCCGAGGGCCTGGAGGTGACCGCGCGGGTCCGCACAGATCCACACCTCGCGCCACGCGGGCGGGATCGCCAAGCGCCGAATGCGATTGAGCGCGTCCGCGGCCGTGACCGTTTGGCCTTTGGCGCTCACATAGCGGAAACCGCGCCCCGCGCGCCGTCGGCCGATACCGGGTTCGGCGCTGGTGACGTAGCGCAGGCCGGCGGCTTCGGCGGCTTCGTCCGCAGCTCCGGCCGTGTCGCTCAACGGATGGCGCCCCGCTTGGGCCAGTCGCCGGGGGTGGACTGACAGTTGCTCATCCGACGTCGGCTCTCGGGCTGCTGGTGCGTGAGTAACAGCCGGCTGAAGCCGGTGTTCCAGCGCCGCCGCGGCCGGCGGCCAATTCTTTCCGGAAGCATCGCGCCTTCGGAGCCTAGAGGAACAAGCCGCGTTCATCCTGCGACTTCGAGGAGCGCCGGGAATGGCCGACAGCGAAACATCCGGCGAAAGGGGGGCGCAGGCGGGCGACGGCGATCGTCGCAATATCCTCCAAATCCTGGGACCCGGTCTGATCACCGGCGCGTCGGATGACGATCCCAGCGGCATCGCGACCTATTCCCAGGCGGGCGCGCAGTTCAGCTTCGACTGCGCCTGGCTGATGATCTTCAGCTGGCCGCTGATGTGCGCCATCCAGGAGATCAGCGCCCGCATCGGCCGAGTGACCGGACGCGGCATCGGCGGCAATCTGGCCGCGCATTATCCGCGGAGCGTCTTCGGCGTGATCATCCTTCTTCTGCTCACCGCGAACACGATCAATCTCGGCGCGGACCTGGGGGCCATGGCGGCCGGATTGAAACTGGTCATCGGCGGTCCGCAGCTGCTCTATGTCGCCGTGTTCGGGACGATCTCGGCGCTGCTCCAGGTCTTCGTCCGCTACGCCCGATACGTCTTCTTCCTGAAATGGCTGACCTTGGCGCTGCTGGCCTATATCGGCGTGGCCATCGTGGTCCACGTGCCGTGGCGGACGGTGGCGCTCCACCTGGCCGTTCCGCGAATAAGGTGGAGCACGGACTATCTGACCATGGTGGTCGCGATCCTCGGAACGACGATCAGCCCCTATCTGTTCTTCTGGCAAGCCGGGGAAGAGGTCGAGGACGTTCAGCAATCGGACGAGTCGGAACCTCTGAGACAGGCGCCCAGCCAGGCGATGCCGGAGTTCCAACGTATCCGGATCGACACCTATATCGGCATGGCGCTCTCCAATGGGGTGGCCCTGTTCATCATCATCACCTGCGCCTCCACCCTGGCCACGCACGGCGTCACCAATATCCAGACGTCGGCTCAGGCCGCCCAGGCCCTCAAGCCGATTGCCGGACCGGCGGTCTTCCTGGTTTTCGCCCTGGGCATCGTCGGTACGGGATTTCTCGCCGTCCCGGTCCTGGCCGGCTCGGCGGCCTACGCCATGGGCGAGGCGCTCGGCTGGACCGTCGGCCTGGCGCGCTCGCCCAGACGGGCGCGCGAGTTCTATCTGACGATCGCGGCCGCGACTCTGGTCGGCGTCATCCTCAACTTCACGCCGATCGATCCCATCAAGGCGCTGTTCTGGAGCGCGGTGATAAACGGCGTGGTCGCGGTCCCGGTCATGGCGATGATGATGCTGATGGCCGTCCGGCCCAAGGTCATGGGCCGTTTCATCCTGCCCTGGCCATTGGCGGCCCTGGGCTGGATCAGCACCGCGGCCATGGCCGCCGCCACGGTCGGCATGTTCGCCACCCTTGGCCACTGAGGCGACGGCCGCCGCGATGGACACCCACGCGGCCGTCCCGTTGGATCAACGTCTTGACGCCGCCTTGGCCCGCGCCTGCTCACCGGCGATCGCCTCGCGAGTCTCGGCGATGAGGCGCGCCGCGATCGGGTCCTTCTGGATAGCCGCCCAGTAGCGGGCGAGCCTGGGATGTTCGCCGAGCGGACTTGGCCGGTCGAACAAAGCCGGCGCCCACTCGAAGGACAGCACCAGTTGGGGCGTCAACGCGCCGTCGGCGTGGGTAAGCGTTGGCCCCACCGCGTAGCCGGCATCGCCGATGTGGAGCTCGAGATAGCCCAGCGCCTTGCGGATCTCGGCGAAGGCGGAGTCGATCTTCTCTGGCCGCCAGTCTCGCCGCGCCTGTGCGGAAGCGTTAAACAGCGGGACCATGGCCATGACGAGGTAGAAGTCGCACAGTCGGGCGATCAGACGCGCTTGGGCCCGCTCAAAGGGGTCGGCAAGGCGCAGCGGCGGGTCGGGAAATGCGTCCTCGAGGTATTCGCATATCACCTCCGACTCCGGCAGCGCCCGGCCGTCGTCGAGCACCAGAGTCGGCACCCGCCCGATCGGGTTGATCGCCAGGTAATCACCCTTGGACTCGGCGGAGGAGTGGAACCCCGGCGGCTCGATGATCTCCGCCTCGATCCCCTTGGCATACAGGACGAGCCGCACGCGCGTCGGGAAGGGTGACGTGTAGGTCTGGTAAAGCTTCATGGCGACGCGCCATCGCCCGGCGAGGCGGCGGACGCAAGGGCCCGCTCGCTAGGCCGCTGAGGAGTCCTTCGAGGCGACCGAACGGCTGGCAGCTGACGGGCGAAGGTCACGTCGGCTGCTTTCGACCGCCTTGAGCTCAGGCTGAGGCGTACGCGATGGTATCGTCTCAACATGGTGCGCATAGGACCCCATGTTCTCCTCGATTGGACGGTCGAGATGACGCTGATGTGGCGGCACGCGAGTCGCCCGCGCCAAGGCCCGCAAGGCGTCGGCGGGATCGTTGATCTCGAGGTCGCTGAATTTCAGCTCCCGCGCGGTCGGCTTCGACTTGGCCTTCGCCTTTACGACCTTTGGATCAGGTTTCGGTGGAGGCTCGGGCGGCCCGTCGAAAACGGTAAGGACCAACGCCTTGAGACTGGAAAGCACAGCCACGGACTTAGACTCTACGGAACGACAGGGCGGCAGTATCCATCGAAGAGTCCCGATCTGGAAGAGGGAATCGACCTTTGCCGGTGGACTAAGCCGGAGAGTCGGTTTCCAGGGCCTTACTTAACGGCGACCACAGGATCCGTTCGCGCATAGGCCCGATCCAGCTTCTCGGCGCTTCCATCCGGGATCACGAGCGCCGCGGCTGCGAGATTCTCCTCGAGATGAGCCAGCGACGACGTGCCTGGAATGAGCAGGATGTTCGGCGCTCGCCGCAACAGCCAGGCGAGCGCCAGCTGCATCGGGGTCGCGCCTAGGTCCGCCGCCACCGAGTCCAGGATCGCCGACTGCAGCGGCGAGAAACCGCCGAGCGGGAAGAACGGTACATAGGCGATTTCGAGGCTCGCCAGGTGATCGATGAGGGCGTCGTCGTCGCGATGTACGAGGTTGTAGTGGTTCTGAACGCCGACGACGTCGGCGATCCGGCGCGCCTCCTCGATCTGGGCCGCGGTCACGTTGGAGAGGCCCAGGTGACGGATGAGGCCCTGCCGCTGCAATTCGGCCAGGGCTTCGAACTGGGCGCCGATCGGTGCCTCGCTCGGCTGATGGACGGCCCCGATCCAACGCAGGTTGACCACGTCGAGCGCCTCGAGGCCGAGATTCCTCAGGTTGTCGTGCACGGCGCGGACCAGGTCGTCGGGACTGAGCGCCGGATTCCACGAGGCGTCGGCCCCGCGGATCGCCCCGACCTTGGTGACGATCACAAGGTCATCCGGATAGGGGTGAAGGGCTTCGCGGATCAGCTGATTGACCACGTGCGGTCCGTAGAAATCGCTGGTGTCGATGTGATTGACGCCCCGCGCCACGGCCTGGCGAAGCACCGCGACGGCGGTGTCGTGGTCCCGGGGCGGGCCGAACACGCCCGGACCCGCCAGCTGCATGGCGCCATAGCCCATCCGGCGCACGGTCCGGCTTCCGAGCGCATGGCTGGTGGCGATGTCGGTCACGAGCGAACTCCATCCCTTGTGGATGGAATCCTAGATGGGGTGGCGAGCGCCTAGGCCAAGGCGGTCAGCTGCGGCTGGCGACGCCCGCGCCAAGCTCGACAGCCGGGCGTTGGCCGCGGCGCGAGCCCATCTCCAGGTTGAGCGCGCGGATCTGATCGCTGGCCGCATGGCTGAAGCAGCACGGCAAAAGGCCATGGAACAGGCAGGCGAAGCCGGCGAGGATCATCCTTCCGCCGAAGCCGGAGGCCGTGGCCAGATGCTGGGCATAGGTCTCGTTCACCGACGCCGGGTGGTCGAGAAACACGCGATCTGCGAACGACATCCCAAGGCGCCTCATCGAATCACCGGACGCTCAAAGCGTGCCACCGATGAGCCAGAATGTGCTCCCAAATTTCGCTCGACTCCCGGAGTTTCGTAGTAGATCATTCTATCAATGGCAGACAGAACAAAATTGGACTCTATCGATGAGCGTATTCTTGGAATCATCCAGGACGACGCCACGCTTACCGTCCAGCAGATCGGCGACCGTGTCGGCCTTTCGGCGACGCCGTGCTGGCGGCGGATCAAGCTCCTGGAGGCGGCCGGAGTCATCGATCGCAGGGTGGCTATCCTCGACGCCGCCGTCGTTGGGCTCAAGGCCGTGGTGCTGGTGTTCGTGCGCACAAACCGGCACGAGCCCGGCTGGCTTGAGGCATTCGCGGCGGCGATCGAGGACATGCCGGAGATCGTCGAATGCCATCGGCTCACCGGCGACATCGACTACATGCTCAAATGCGTCGTGCGCGACATCGACCACTATGACGAGGTCTACAAGCGCCTGATCGCCCGCGCGCCAGGCCTGGCGGATGTCAGCGCGGCTTTTTCCATGGAGCGGCTGAAGCAGGTCAGCCGGATCGACGTGACCACCGCGCGTTGAGGCTCGTCCATAGAGTAGATCTATCCGACGGAGTTGTATAATCGATTGGACCGATGCCCGGAGACGGGCGCAGACTCCGCGTTCTTTCCATCGCAGCCTGCGAAACGGAGGCGGAAATGTCGACGCAAACCCAATGTCCCGTGGCGGGACGATCGCGCTCCAACCGTGACTGGTGGCCCGACCAGCTGAACCTGGACGTCCTGCACCGGGGTTCGGCCCTCGCCGATCCCATGGGTGAAGCGTTCGACTATGGCGAGGCGTTCAAGGGTCTCGATCTCCATGCCGTGATCGCCGACCTCAGGGCGCTGATGACCGCGTCGCAGCCCTGGTGGCCTGCTGATTTCGGCCACTACGGCGGCCTCTTCATCCGAATGGCCTGGCACAGCGCCGGGACCTATCGGATCAGCGACGGACGCGGCGGCGCCGGCGCCGGCCAGCAGCGGTTCGCGCCGCTCAACAGCTGGCCGGACAACGCCAACCTCGACAAGGCGCGCCGGCTGTTGTGGCCGATCAAGCAGACGTACGGGCGCAGGCTTTCCTGGGCCGACCTGTTTGTGCTCGCCGGCAACGTCGCCCTCGAATCCATGGACTTCAAGACATTCGGATTCGCCGGCGGTCGCGCCGACGTCTGGGAGCCGGAGGAGCTCTACTGGGGTCCAGAGGGGACGTGGCTGGGCGACGAGCGCTACAGCGGAGAGAGGCAGCTGGCCGAGCCCCTCGGGGCGGTACAGATGGGCCTCATCTACGTCAATCCGGAAGGCCCGAACGGCAATCCGGATCCCGTGGCGGCGGCGAAGGATATCCGCGAGACCTTCTTCCGCATGGCCATGAATGACGAGGAGACGGTCGCCCTGATCGCTGGCGGCCACACGTTCGGCAAAGCGCATGGCGCTGGCGATCCCTCGCTCATCGGGCCGGAGCCTGAGGGCGCCGCCATTGAGGACCAGGGCCTCGGATGGAAAAATGGCTATGGAACCGGCGTCGGCACGGACGCCGTTACCGGAGGGCCGGAGGTGACCTGGTCGCAGACGCCCACAAGGTGGAGCAACCACTTCTTCGACAACCTATTCAACCTCGACTGGGAGCTCACCCAGAGCCCTGCGGGTGCCAAGCAATGGCGGGCCAAAGGCGCGGAAGCGTCGATTCCGGACGCCTACGACGCCTCGAAGAAACATGTCCCGACCATGCTGACCACCGATCTCGCACTGCGCTTCGACCCGGCCTACGAAAAGATTTCGCGGCGCTTCCACGAGCACCCGGATGAGTTCGCCGACGTCTTCGCTCGCGCGTGGTTCAATCTCACCCACCGCGACATGGGTCCCATCGCCCGCTACCTCGGCCCGCTGGTCCCCAAGGAGCAACTGATCTGGCAGGATCCGATACCGGCCGTGGACCATCCGCTGGTCGGCGCGCCGGAGATCGACGACCTCAAGGAGCGGATCGCCAAATCCGGGCTTTCGGTTTCCGATCTCGTCGCCACCGCCTGGGCTTCAGCCTCGACATTCCGCGGCTCGGACAAGCGCGGCGGCGCCAATGGCGCCCGCATCCGCCTCGCGCCGCAGAAGGACTGGGAGGTCAACGAACCGGCGAGGCTGGCCAAGGTGTTGGAGAGCCTCGGACGGATCCAAGCGGACTTCAACGCCTCGCGCTCGGACGGCAAGAAGGTGTCGCTTGCCGATCTCATCGTCCTGGCCGGCGGCGCGGCCGTGGAGACGGCAGCCCAGGCGGCCGGCCACAGGGTGGTGGTTCCGTTCGCCCCCGGCCGCATGGACGCCTCGCAGGAACAAACCGACATCCAGTCCTTCGAGCCGCTGGAGCCGCGCGCCGATGGATTCCGCAACTATCGGAGCGACCGGCCACAGTTGCTGCGGCCCGAGGAGGCGCTGGTCGACAAGGCGCAGTTGCTCACCCTGACCGCGCCAGAAATGACCGTCCTGGTCGGTGGCCTCCGGGTCCTGGACGCCAACGCGAATGACTCGAATCTCGGCGTCCTCACCACGCGGCCCGGGGTTCTCAGCAACGACTTCTTCGTCAACCTGCTCGACATGGCGACCGAGTGGCGGCCTGCGGAGGACGGTGTCTATGAGGGCCGCGATCGCAAGACCGGCGCCCCCCGATGGACGGCCACCCGCGTCGACCTGATCTTCGGCTCCCACGCTCAGCTGAGGGCCCTGGCCGAGGTCTACGCTAGCGACGACGCCGGCGAGGCGTTCGCCGGGGATTTCGCCGACGCTTGGTCCAAGGTGATGAATCTCGACCGCTTCGACCTCGGCTAGGCGCGAGGGCCCTCCGGCCCGGCTTGCCCCAGGCCGGGCCGACTGGCTAGAGCAAGGAAGGACTCAAGCCTATTTCGGGAGCTGTCGGACGTGCTGACGACAGAAGAGGTCGCTGCCATTCCGATCTTCGAGAGCCTACCGGCGGACGTCGTCAGGCGGCTGGCTGAGCGGGCGGGCGATATCCGCCTCGCAGCCGGAGAGTGCGCGGTCTCGGAGGGAGGAGAGCGGGCGCTCTTCGCCGTAATTTCGGGTCGCCTGGAGGTGGTGAAGCTCTTCGACGGCATCGAGCGTCGGCTTGGACTGCGCAATCCCGGGACCGTGTTTGGCGAAGTGCCTCTGGCCCTCTCGTCACCGTTCCCAGCCGGGTACCGCGCGCTCGAGCCGTCGCGGATCATGCAGGTCGACCTCGACGAATATTACCGGCTGTGCGCCGCCTCGAAGGAATTCGCTGAAAAGATCGGGGCCCTGGCCCGCGAGCGGCTGGGCGGTTTGCAGAGCATCAGCGCCGAGCAGCCCAAGCCCCGGGCCACCCTCGTCGGCCGCGCCGATGACTGCGCCGGGCTCGTCCATTTCCTGACCCGCAACCAGATTTCCTTCGAACGGCTGGACCCTGACTCGCCGGATCTCGCGAGCCACTGGCCGGACGCTCCCGCGATCGACGGCAAGGCGGCCGTGCGTTTTGCCGATGGGGAGGTGCTGATCGCACCAGGCCCGCGAGCCCTGGCCGACCGACTCGGCCTGCAGACCAGGCCCCGGCTCGATGAGTATGATGTCGCCATCATCGGCGCCGGGCCGGCGGGGCTCGCAGCGGCGGTGTACGGCGCCTCCGAAGGCCTGCGGACGATCGTCATCGAGCGCGAGGCGCCGGGCGGCCAGGCCGGAACCTCGTCCCGCATCGAGAACTATCTCGGTTTTCCAAACGGCGTCTCCGGCGACGAGCTCGCCAGTCGGGCGTTGCAGCAGGCGAGGCGACTGGGCGCCGAGATCCTTGTCACCCGCCAGGTCGCCTGCGTTGATCCGGCGGCGCATGAGGTGACGCTCGACGGTGGCGAGGTGGTCAAGGCCCGCGCCCTGGTGCTCACCACCGGCGTGTCATGGCGGCGCATGCAGACCGAAGGCGTCGACGCCCTGATCGGCAGGGGCGTCTTTTATGGCGCGGCCCGCAGCGAGGCGAGCGCCGCCAGCGGTCTCGACATCTGCCTCATCGGCGCCGGCAATTCGTCCGGGCAAGCAGCGCTGACCCTGGCCAATCATGCGCGCCAGGTGACCGTGCTGTGCCGCGCCGACAAACTGGAAAACGGCATGTCGCACTACCTCATCGAGCAGCTGGAGGAACGAACGAACATCGAGGTCCGGATGCGCAGCGAGCTGGTCGCGGCCCACGGCGAGGCGCACTTGACGGCCCTTGATATCCGCAACTGCGCCACCGGCAAGGTGACGCGGCAGGACTGCGGCGCGCTCTACATTTTCATCGGCGCCAACGCCGAAACCGCCTGGCTGCCACCCGAGATCGCCCGCGACGCGAACGGCTATGTACTCACTGGCGAGGAGGCCAAACGATCGGGTCGCTGGCCGTTGGAGCGTGATCCATACCTGCTGGAAACCAGTGTTCCTGGCGTCTTCGCGAGCGGCGATGTCCGCGCCAGCCCGGTGAAGCGAGTGGCCGCGGCGGTCGGCGACGGCAGCATGGCCATCGCCTTCGTCCACCGCCATCTGGCGTCCAGTCCGTAAGAGACCGATCGGAAAAGCGATGAGCCAAGACACCCAGGACAAGCCCAAAACGGTCCCCGAACAGCTCGACGACCTGTTCGCGCCCTGGAACCGATCCGACGCGCCGGGTCTGACGGTGGGCGTCGCCAGGGATGGCCAGGTCCTCTACCGGCGAGGGTTCGGCATGGCGAGCCTGGAGAGCCGCACGGCGATGGCGCCCTCCACGCGCCTTCGCATCGGCTCGACCAGCAAGCATTTCACAGCTGTGCTCGCCCTGCTGTTGCAGGAGGAGGGCAAGCTCGATCTCGACGCACCCATACGAACCTATCTTCGCGAACTGACCGGACCCGGGGGCGAGCCCAGCGCACGCCTTCTGTTGCAGCACCGCGGCGGTTCTCGCTGCTATCTCGATCTCGGCTTCCTGACGCGGGGCATGACCACCGCGCCGGTGGGCGAGTCGCTGAAGGCGCAGGCGCGCCAAGGCGGCCGCAACTTCGCCTCCGGCGAGTCGATGATCTACAACAACGGCGGCTATCATCTGGTTTCGATCGCCATCGAGCGGGTCGGCGGAGTCCTGTTCGAGGACCAGCTCAAGACGCGGCTCTTTGAGGCGGTGGGCATGGTCGATACGATCTCCCTGCCGTCGGACTTCATCATCCTGCCCGGAATGGCGGCGATGCATCTGCCGGCGCCAGGCGGCGGCTGGCGCCGCGGCCTGTTCCCGAGCGAGGAAGTGCGCGGCGAGGGGGCAATCGTCTCCACCATCGACGACATGCTGCGCTGGATGACGCACCTGCGCAGACGCGACCTGTTCGGCCAGGCAGACTCCTGGCGCCAGCTGACCGAGCGGCCGGCCTATGCCGATGGACGTCAGGGCGCCTACGCCTTGGGCCTGATGGTCGACACCTACCGCGGCCGCCCGACCCTGCACCACGCCGGCGGTGTCATTGGCGGGACAGCGCAGATGCTGACCTTTCCCGAAGACGGCCTGGACGTGACCATCCTCGTTAACGGCGCGCCGGCGGCGAACGCCGTTCGCCTGGCCGAGCAGGTGGCGGATGTCGTCCTCGCCGATCGGCTGGAGCCCGAGGCGGGCCGGCCGCAAAGCGAGGCCTGGCCTGTCCTCATCGGTCGCTGGTGGTCGCCGGTGGCCGGGGTCACCTATGATTTCCTGGATGAGAAGGGCGAACTCAAGAGCGCGCTCAACGGCGCGCCGATCGGCGGAAACCTCATCCTGAGGGACGGCCAACTGGTGACGCCGCCGGGCGGGATTGGCGAGATCGCTATCGATCCAACGCGCGCCAAGGAGGGCGAGATCACCGTGAGCTTCGGCGGGCAAACTTTCGTCTGCCGCAAGGTCGTCAAAGCCGAAAAAGCCGATCCGGCCTTCGTCGCCGCCATCGAGGGCCGTTACTCGAGCGCAGACGCCGATGGAACTGCCTCGATCCGCCTCGATGGCGAGAAGCTGATCGCCCGGTTCTCCGATCCCTTCGGTTGCGTGGACGCGACTCTCCGGCAGCTCGGCGAAGCCCTCGCCGGGACCGGCCTGTCGGCGGCCGGATCGCCGCACTTCGCGGCTCTCGCCTTCGCCATGACCGACGGAAGGGCGACCGGCTTCACCCTGAACTCGGCCCGTACCCGCAATCTCGTCTTCGAGCGCGCCTGACCCCATGCGGATTTTCATCGCCGGCCTCGCCACCGAGACCAACACGTTCGCCCCTTTCCCCACCGGCCGCTCCGGCTTCGCCATCTCGCGCAAAGGCTCGCGCGACGGTGGCGCGCTCGGCGGACCCATTGGCGTGTTCCGCAATCTTGCCCTGCGCGACGGGCACGAGCTGCATGAGAGCCTTTCCGCCTTCGCCCAACCCTCGGGGCGCACGGTGCGCGCGCTCTATGAGGAGATGCGCGACGAGATCCTCGCCGACATCGCCGCGGCCGACCCGGTCGATGTCGTGTTGCTGATGCTGCATGGCGCCATGGCCGCGGAAGGCCTGGACGACTGCGAGGGCGACATTCTTTCGCGCGCGCGGGCGATCGCGCCCCAGGCGGTGATCGGGGTCGAGCTAGACCCGCACTGTCATCTCACCGCTTCGATGGTCGAGACCGCCGACCTCATCCTGATCGCCCGCGAATATCCGCACATCGATTTCGACGTGCGTGCGGCCGACCTCTATCGCCTGGCGCTGGCCACAGCTCGCGGCGAAATCCGGCCCACCGCCGCCCTCGTCGACACGCGTATGCTCGGCTTTTATCCGACCTTCGATCCGCCGATGAAGGATGTCGTCGCTGGCCTGCGGGCCATGAGCGGCCAGAGCGGGGTGGTCACTGCAGAGCTCGCCCACGGCTTTCCGTGGGGCGATGTGGCTGACATCGGCACGCGGGTGCTGGTTTATGCCGACGGGGATGGAACGCTCGCCGCGCGCGAGGCTGAGCGCATTGCTGGCGAGCTCTATGAGCAGCGGCGGGCGTTGTCGCTGAAGCTGCCAACCATCGAGGCCTCACTGGAGCGGGCGCGCGGTCTCAACGGACGCACCGTGCTTGGAGACTTTGCCGACAATCCTGGCGGCGGCGCGCCGGGCGATTCCACCTTCTTCCTGCGCTCGCTGGTCGAGCACGGTGTGGAAGACGCCGTGATCGGCGCATTCTGGGATCCGCA
Source organism: Caulobacteraceae bacterium (assembly GCA_036491455.1). Lineage (GTDB taxonomy): Bacteria > Pseudomonadota > Alphaproteobacteria > Caulobacterales > Caulobacteraceae > Acaudatibacter. The sequence continues at coordinate 109 of DASXBY010000134.1, read as the reverse complement.
GATGGCCCAGGTATGCCTCGACGCAGGCGTCGGCGCGGTGGTGCCGCTGCGGATCGGCGGCAAGTGCGGGCCGACCTCCGGCGAGCCCATGGATCTGACTGTGGAAGTG
>DASXBY010000133.1:0-3396 GCA_036491455.1 Caulobacteraceae bacterium | reverse complement strand
CCCGAGGCCGGGCTGGCGGCGAGCGCGTCGATCCAGGCGCCCGGAATTTCGGCGAGGGTCTCCGATACGCCAGGCCGGCTCCAGACGAGGCGCCCATCGTCGGCCCCGCTGACCACCCCCTCTCCCGACGGATGAACCGCGGCGGCCAGGATCGCGCCGTCGTGCGCGTCGGCGGTGGCGCCGTCCTCCCATCGGATCGAGCCGTCGCCAAGGGCGAAGGCGGCGAGCCCGCCGTCGAACAGCGCCTCGGTCACATAAGAGTCGAAAGCGAATGGCATCGGTCCGGCTCTCCGGCGGCGGGTTGTATCCACGTCTTTACAAGCACGAACATCCGCGCCAAGGGTGAAGCGACAAGGACCGGCCGAGGGGCCGGCGCCAAGGAGCGCTTTATGGCGGCTAAGTTAGCGGGCGAGGCCCACGGCAAGTTCGACCTGGGCCAGAACAGCGACATGAACGTGACACCGTTCGTGGACGTCATGCTGGTGCTGCTGATCATCTTCATGGTGGTTGCGCCGTTGGCGACGGTTTCGATTTCCATCGACCTGCCACCGGCCAAGGCGCCGCCCCCGAGCTCCAAGGACAAGCCGCCCACCTTCATCTCCATTCAGGATAGCGGCCAGATCTTCGTCTCGTTTGGCAAGTCCGAGATCAGGCCCTCGTCGATGGACCGGCTTGGCTATGACCTCGCCCAGTCGCTGGCCGTGCCCAACCCGACCACTGAGCGCGTCTTCATCCGCGCGGATCGGCACGTGCGCTATCGGACGTTCATGGACGTGATCAATCAGCTGCAGCTGGACGGCTATTACAAGATCGGCCTGATCGCCGAAGACCTGGGAACCGGCTAGCTGCCGGCGGAACAGGCAGGATTTTCTGGAAAGCCGACCCGAAACGGTCGGCTTTCTTCTTTTCAGCCCAGCATCTTCCACAGGTTCCAAGCCGCCAGGCCCATGAGCGCCAGGGTCCCGGCCACATGCAGGGCGAAGCGGACGAGGATGACGTTGACCGTCGCCTGCACCAGGCTGTGGACCACGCGCAGCGCGACATAGATCCAGGCCAGGATCAACGGAACGTCGGTGACCCACTGGTGCGCCAGCTGGGTGTAGAAAACCAGGGCGTAGAACAGCGTCGGTTGCTCCATCAGGTGGTTGTAGTTGTACGCCACCTGCCTGACCTTCAGCGGCAGGACATCGAGAGACGAGGGCTCGCGGGCGTCGTTGGGACTGAGGCGCGCGGTCTGGATGGCCGGGATGCGAGTGGCGTACATCCAGATCCACATCACCAGCGACCACAGGATCAGCGCCAGGGCCGGGGTCAGGATGGACTTGGCATAGGTCAGCGTCATGATTCAGGCCTCCCGCGGAAGGGGTCGGCCTCATAAACTCCCAGCACCTCCAGGTGGTCGCTGAAGAAGCCGAGCTCCTCGAGCGCGCGGCCGAGGGGTGGATCATCCGGCCGGCCGTCGACCTCGGCGTAGAAGAAAGTCGCCGTGAAGGCGCCGTTCTCCATGGAGCTCTCGAGCTTGGTCATGTTGACGCCGTTGGTGGCGAAGCCGCCGAGCGCCTTGTAGAGCGCCGCCGGGATGTTCCGTACGCGGAAGGTGAAGCTGGTCACGGTCGGGGCGCCGGTCGACGGAGGCGGCGGATCTGCCTGCGCGCTCATCACCAGGAAGCGGGTGGTGTTGTGGGCCTCGTCTTCGATGTCGGGCGCCAGGATCGTCAGGCCATAGAGCTTGGCGGCGAGCGCCGGGGCGATGGCGGCGCGGGTCGGGTCTGGCCGTTCGGCCAAGGCCTTGGCGGCGCCGGCCGTATCTCCCGACGGTTCGGTGCGGACGCCAAGCTTGCGCAGCGCGCGGCGGCATTGGCCAAGCGCGATCGGCATGCTGACCACGGTCTTGACGTCCTCGAGCTTCACCCCGGGATTGGCCATCAGCTGAAAGCGGATCGGCTTGAAGCGCTCGCCGATGATCCGCAGGCCAGAGCTGGGCAGCAGATGATGGACGTCGGCCACCCGCCCGGCGATGGAGTTCTCCACCGGGATCAGGGCCAGCGCGCAGTCGCCCCGACGCACCGCCTCGAAGGCATCCTCGAAGGCCGCGTAGGGAGTCGGCTCCATGTCCGGGAAATAGAGGCGACAGGCCTCGTCGCCGTTGGCCCCAGGTTCGCCCTGGAAAGCGATGCGCGGACGCGTGCTCATGGATTCGCCCTCAGGGCATCTCGCGCCCCTTCCCTGGCTCTGGCGAGGTCGGCAGGGTTGTCGACCGACAGCGGCGAGACCGGGGTGATTGCGGCTTGGATCTCCATGCCCATCTCCAGGGCCCTCAGCTGCTCGAGCTTCTCGCGCCGCTCAAGCGCCGAGGGCGGCTGGGCGCAGAAGCGTTCGAGGGCGGCGCGGCGGTAGGCATAGAGGCCGATATGCCGCCGGATCGGTCCCTCTCCCCACAGGCTGGATCTCGTGAAATAGAGAGCCCGGCCGCTCGCGCCGCCCTCGTCCATCGCCAGGATCGCCTTGACCACGTCCGGGTTGGTTCGATCGGCCGCCGACTCCTCGGGCGAGACAAGGGTGGCGATATCACAGGATGGCGCCTGCGCCAGCAGATCGGCGCAGGTCCGCGGCGCGGCTGGATCGATGAAGGGCATATCGCCCTGCAGGTTTACGACGACGTCGCAGCGGCCTTCCGGATCGGCGAGGCCAAGCGCGGCCAGGACGCGATCCGTGCCGGAGGGCAGGGCCGGGTCGGTCAGCACCGCGCGACCCCCCGCCTGGCTCACGACGTCCACGATCTCCTGGTCGCCGGAGGCCACCACAACCGGACCCATGCCGGCCGCGATCGCCTGGCGCCAGACCCGCACAATCATCGGCGCGCCGGCGATATCGGCCAGAGGCTTGCCGGGCAACCTGACGGCGGCCATGCGGGCCGGGATGAGGATGATCGGGGTCATGAGTCTCCGGCTGTCCGTCGCCCTTCGTCGCCGCTTTTCAGCCGGCCAGACGCCTTCGGCAAACGCCGTTTGCGCTCGCGCCGGTAGCGTGTAAGACACGCCAAGGCAACAAGCCGCGCCAGGCCGCGGGTTCTTTCCAAACAACTTCAAGGCGAGAGATGGGCGGCCTTCATAGGAATATGATCTTCGGCGCGGTGCTGACCACCGCATTCGTGATGGCCATTCTGGGCGTCGTGATCCCGATGTTCTTCGAGCCGACCCTGCCCTCGAAGCCGGGCTATGCCGTCTCGGTTCAGGAAACCGAAGGCGCCGAGGCGCCCCAGCCGCCGCCCGATTGGGGAACGGTGCTGAAGACGGCGGACGTCCAGGCCGGGCAGGCCAAGACCCAGGTCTGCCAGTCCTGTCACGTCTTCGACGCGGCCGGGACCAACAACATCGGCCCGGGCCTCTACGGCGT
>DASXBY010000132.1:0-13745 GCA_036491455.1 Caulobacteraceae bacterium | reverse complement strand
TGGTGGCCGTCGATGTTGTAGTAGGGCTGATCCTGATGCCAGGGCGTGGGCGTCGTCGCTCCACCTGACTTCACCAGCACGTGGTCGTGGTAGAAACGCACTGTCCGCGCACCCATCAGCGTTGCTGCCGCCGCCGGCAAGGGCCCGTGCAACGCCACGCGGCGAAAGGCGCCGATCTCAGGCCAATTGCAGAAGTCCTCGAGGAACTCGCCGAGGTCGCCAGCGGCCGTTGCGACCTTGGCCCGGGGGCTCGGCCGCTCCATCAGGCGATCGACTGCTTCTCTTAAGGCCTTGATATTGCTTAAGGAGATCAGTTTCCTCAGGGGGACCGCGCCGTCCCGGCGAAATTCCTCGACCTCCGATGGGCCGACAACCTCCCCAGTATGTGTCGTTTTTGACACGTCCCTCGTCAATCCGCCGACAACCCTCAGCGAGCTATTGCCCAGCCGGGCGGCTTAATAAAAAAGTGGCCCGGCGAGAAGTTCACTCCGCCGGGCCAGTAAGGCCGCGAGAACGGGGGGGATGAGCCCGCGGCGCATCTAATGTGATCGCCGCGGGCCCTTGTTTCAATCCTCTTTTGAGGATTTTTCGGTCTCGACCAAAATTTACCCTGTCAGCCGGAGATTTCGCGAGCGTCCGGCCAATTCGCTCAATCTCGAAACCTTCGCCGGGGTTTGCGGGAAACCGCAATGATCTCAAAGGATCAGGCCGAGCTCTCGGGATGCGGTGGCGCGAAGGTGGACAGCGGCGCGTCGGGCGGAAAAAAGATGCCATCGTAGGTGTCGAAGTTGCGGCCCGCCACGCGCGCCAGTCGCTGAATCATCGGCGGGAACTTGGTCAAGGTCTCGGCCATGAACTCCACGCCGCGCTCGCGCGCGTCCGGGTGGGCCTGGTCGTCCTGCTCCAGGGAGGCGATGATCCCATCGAGCGGCATGGCGATGCGGACCATCAGGCTATGGAGGTCCACCCGCAGCTTCGCGTCGCGCAGATCGATGAGCATTTCGCGGTTTCGCTCGTAGATGTCGACCTCGCGACGAGCGGTCAGCAACATGCGACGGGTCACCGCCCCGAAGCGATCGCCCACGCTCATCGAGCGCAGGGCGCCTTGCAGGATGGCGTGTAGGGTCGAGAGCGCCTCGCCGATGAGGAGGGCCGCTGCGCGCTCGCGGTGGCCCTGCCGCACCCGGGCCTCCCACATGTTGGCGACCACACCGCTCACGGTTGCGACGATCGCGCCCAGCGCCACAGCCGCCAGGGTCTCGGCGTGAGCGCCTCCGGCCAGTTCACGCAGATTGAGCGGCACGCCCTTCCCCTCTTTTCCGCAGAGATGACCCTAGCGGATCGGGGGCCGCCGCACCACGTCTGGCCGGCGAGGGACGCTCGTTCGAAGGAAACTCAGATGTCACCGGGCCGTGAGGAGCTGGCCGCCATCCGCGGGAGCGTTGAACTGGTCGGTCGGCTCACCGACGGCTTGCTGCGCATAGGACCGTTTCGCCTGGGCGCAGAGGCGGCGCTCGATTGGATCCCCGGCGTGGGCGAGATCTACGGATCCGCCGCGGCCATCTTCCTGCTTGTCCAGGGTGTGCGCGCCCAAGTCCCGATGAGGACGCTCATCGGCTGCGCCGGCCTGATGTTCGGCCGCACCCTGATCGCCGCCCTCCCCGTGGCCGGCCCCTTGGCGGCTGACGCCCTGGCTCTGCACGGCCTCTCCGCGCGCCTGATCATACGGGCGATCGACCGGCGTCTCGCGGAAACGGTTGGTCCTGCGCGGCCCATGCGCCGCTCCTGGCGAGGTCGCCGCCCGGCCGCTGTCGCGGTCTAAGGATTGCGCCATCTCGCCCTCGCCTGCGAGCGATCGTATAGGGGGCCGACGGACGAGACCGGAGGTCGATGATGGTGGTCCTGGCCCTGCTTGCCGCGCTCGTGGCCGACGCCCCGCCGGCTTTGCCCGCTCCGATCGCGCCGGCGTCGGCTGGCAAGGCGCAGTGCTATTCGCCGGACATTGCGCACAAGGTCTGCGCCTCCCTCAACACCTACGCCCTGCGCCCGGATGGCCAGATCGCCAATACGGCCACTGTGATCATCGAGAAGACGCCCGCTGTGGTCATAACGTCGGTGTCGGCCGCCTCGGTGGTCAATGGCCGCATCTGCACGGTGATAAAAAAGGACGACCTGCTCGCGGCCCGATTCACGGTCAATGGGGCCACGCCTGACGACACCGAGATCGCCCGCCTGCGACAGGCCATCCTCACGGGTTGGGCCGCTCTCATCGACCACACGGTCTGCGTCTCCTATGTGGCCGACGGCTCGCAGTTCGTCGCCCACACAGCTTTCGACGGGTTGCCCAGGCCCAATCTCGATCAGAGAGTGATTTGGGTGTCGCCTGAGGACGGGTGGAAAGTCGGACTTTGATCCTGGGTAAGCATTAGATCGATCTATTCAGGTGGCGGGAACCCGCACGCTGGAGAGGGCGACCACCACGCCGAAAAGGATCATCGCGGCTAGGTTGAGTAGGACCGCCTCGAGGTGAATGGGTCTGTGTTTGGGCCACGCCGCCGACAGCGGCAAGACGACGAAGTTCATCACCAGGAATATCCCCACCCCGTAGAGCGCGCCTAGGGCAAGCGGCCGGCGGCGGAGAAGCGGAAGGCGGATGGAGGCCAGGACATAGACGGCTGCGATGGCGAGCGACATGAGTTCCTGCGCCGCCAGGCCGATGACCATCGATCTCAGACCTTCGGAGAACGACGCCCTGCCCAGTAGGCCGCTGGCGATGGCCTGCAGAATGACTCCGACTCGCAGGTGGTTGATGGCTGCGGCCACGTAGATGTCGATCGTGCCGGCGATGAGGCCGCCCAGGACAATCGCCGCCAGGATCCTGACTGTTGCCCGGCTCACCGCGATGCCTCCGCCGGCGAGACGACGACCTCTCTCTGCGACGGATCGTAATAGAACTGCTCCTCGACGATCTGGTCGTCGCGCCATGTCTGAAGGGCCAATTCGGCCAGCCGCCCGACCGCACCGTCTGCGCTCGTGAACTCGAACTCCCAACCGATGACCACCCGGTCGCCGTCGACCAGGACCGGGCCAGCGCGCCGCGTCACCACCTGCCGCATCATGCCCAGCAAGGTTTTCTCGCCGGCGAGCAACAGGTCTCGACCCCTGCGCGGCGGCGCCTGGTTCTCCTGCATGCTGGCCTCAGGTGCGTAGAAATCGGCGATGGCCTCTACGTAGCGGCCATCGCGAACGGCTGCGACGAAGGTGTTGACCCGTTCCCGGCTCGGCATGGCGGTCGATCTCCCTTCCAATCTGGATTGATCGATCTAGGCACAAATGCGTTAGATAGATCAATCTATTATATTCATGGAGAACGACTGCGAATCGCTATATCGCAGCCGAATGGGCAAGTCCGTCGACACGCGCCTGAGGCTCATCCGCGCCGCGGAACAGCTGTTTCGGGTTCAGGGGTTCTCGGGAACGGGCCTGAAGCAGGTTACCGCCGAAGCCAAGGCGCCCTGGGGCTCGCTCTATCACTTCTTTCCGGCGGGCAAGGCCGAGCTCGGCGTGGAAGCCGCGCGCTGGGCCGGCGCCTATTACGCCGAGGGCTGGCGGCGCTCGTTTGGATGGTCCGACGTCCCCGGCGAGGCGGTCGAGCAGGTGTTCCTGATGGAGGCCAAGATCCTGGAGGGCAGCGACTACCGCAACGGTTGCCCGATCGCGTCGACCACGCTCGATATCGCCAGCCTCGACGAAAACCTGCGCCTCGCGTGCAACGAGGCTTTCGACCTTTGGCGGGCGGCCATCGTCGCCGGCTTCGACGCCCATGGCGCTCCGGGCGAGGAAGCGGAGGCCTTGGCGGCGTTCGTCCTCTCCGCCATGGAAGGGGCGATCACCGTCGCCCGCGCCGCCAAATCGCCCGAGGCGCTGGTCCACACCGGGCGCTACGTGCGCGAGGCGGTGGACCGGGCGGCTCAGACGTGGGACGAATCCCGCTAAGGGAGCCACGGGCGGGGAAATATGAAGTCGGATCTGGCGAGCCTCGAGGCGCGCGCACTGCCGGCGTGGTTCGATGAGGCCAAGTTCGGGATCTTCATCCATTGGGGAATCTGGACGATCCCCGCCTTCGCGCCGCGGGTGGGGTCGATCTCGGACGTCTTCCGCAGTCACTACGACCGGGCGGCGGCCATGCTGCCCTACACGGAGTGGTACTGGAACGCGATCCGGGTTCCGGGCACGCCATCGGCCGAGTTCCACGCCGGCCACTATGGAAACGCACCCTATGAGGCGTTCAAGGCGCCGTTCCTGGCCGGGCTTTCCGGCTGGGACCCGGCGGCCTGGGCCGAGGCCTTTCGCGACGCCGGCGCCCGCTATGTGGTGCTGGTGGCCAAGCACCATGACGGCTTCTGCCTGTGGCCGAGCGACGTCGAGAACCCTCACCGCGTGGACTGGATGAGCCGGCGAGACCTCGTCGGCGAAATCGCCGCAGCCGTGCGTGCGGCCGGTCTCAGGTTCGGCCTCTACTATTCCGGCGGGCTCGATTGGACCTTCGATGAGCGGCCGCTCAGGACCCTTGGCGACCTGGCGGCGGGATCGCCCCGCGGGGCCTATCCGGCCTATGCCGAACGTCAGGCTCGCGAGCTGATCGAGCGATATCAGCCCAGCGCGTTGTGGAACGACATCTCCTGGCCGAGCGGCCAAAGCCGCCTCAACCGGCTGTTCGCCGACTACTACGACGCGGTTCCGGACGGCGTCGTCAACGATCGCTGGCGCACGCCCAGCCTCGCCTCACTGGTCCTTCGCTTCGGCCTTGCCCGGCGCCGCCTGGACGACCGCATCCATCGGGCGATGGAAAGGCGTCCTGACCGGTCCGAGGGAGTCATCCCGCCGCCTGTCCCGCACTCTGATTTCCGCACGCCCGAATACGCCCGCTTCCCGGACATCCAGGCCAAGAAGTGGGAAGCGACGCGCGGCATGAGCCATTCCTTCGGTTTCAACCGCAACGACGGGGAGGTCGACTACACCTCGGCCGAGACCCTGATCGCCGATTTCGTCGACGGCGTTTCCAAAAATGGCAATCTGCTGCTCAACGTCGGGCCGGAGTCCAGCGGCATTGTTCCCACGCCTCAGCTCGATCGCCTGAAGGCTTTTGGCGCCTGGCTGCGTGCCAACGGCGAGGCGATCTACGGGACGCGCCCGTGGACGAGAGCCGAAACGGAGACCGATGAAGGTGTCCCTATCCGCTTCACAGCGAGGGGCGATGATCTCTATCTCGTGCCGCTGGCCGCATTGCCGGGCGAGCGCATCACTGTCCGAGGAGTTTCCGCCGCTGGGGCGGCGACGCGGCTCGAGGACGGCGCCCCCGCAATGCTGGAGTCAGACGGCCCGGACCTGGTGATCACCCTGCCCTCGCCATCCCGGGGCTTTGCGCCCGCCATTCGGATCGCCGGAGCCGCGCGCTCAGCTCATTTCGCCGGATAGGGCCTGCCGTCGACGTGACAGTAGACTTGTTCCCCTGGCCTGGCGACCATGTCGGCGTCCGGATAGAAACAACCATCGTCTTCCCGCCGGCTGCCGACTTCCAGCACCCTGGCGAGGCTATCCGTGCGATTGATAAGGTGATGGCCGTCCGGCGCACCGGCCGCGAAGGCGGCGCACTCGCCTGGGCCCAACACCTCTTCCCCGGCGTCGGTGACCAGTACGACCTCTCCCTCCAGCACCCAAACGAATTCATCCTCGGTGCTGTGCCAGTGGCGCTGGCTTGACCACGTGCCCGGCTCGAGGGTGAGCAGGTTCACGCCGAATTGGGTCAGGCCGCCGGCGTCGCCGAGCGCCTGCCGCTGCCTGGCCAGGCAAGGCGCGTCATAGGGCGGCGGATAGCCCGCGCCGCGGCGCGCATGCACAGAAGCAATGTCGATCTTTGCCATGGTCGGATCCGGGATCGTCACGCGGCTTGGCCCGCGTCACCGGCCACCCTAATGATGAGCCTGCAAGGGAACCATAGATGATCGATCCCGTCGCCCTCGCCCGAGACCTCATTCGCCGCCCGTCGGTGACGCCCGCCGACGCGGGAGCGATGGACATCGTCGAAGCCAGTCTCGCCGAGGGCGGTTTCCGTTGCCGGCGGATGCGTTTCGGCGACATCGAGAACCTCTACGCCCGCAGGGGTACCGTCGGGCCCAATCTCTGCTTCGCCGGTCACACCGACGTCGTGCCGCCGGGCGATGTCGGCGCCTGGGCGCGCGATCCCTTTTCCGGCGAGGTCGCCGAGGGCGAACTCCACGGTCGCGGCGCGGCCGACATGAAAAGCGCCGTCGCCGCCTTCATCGCCGCCGCCGCCCGCGCCCGCCAGATCCCGGGCTCGATCTCGATGCTCATCACGGGCGATGAGGAAGGCGAGGCCGAGTACGGGACCAAGGCGGTCGTCACCCAACTCGCCGCCGAAGGCGAGACGATCGACCATTGCCTGGTGGGCGAGCCGACATCCGTTTTCCGGCTCGGCGACATGATCAAGATCGGCCGCCGCGGCAGTCTCAATGCCGAGATCACGGTGCGTGGTGTCCAGGGCCACGTCGCCTACCCCGACCGCGCCGCCAATCCAACCCCGACGCTCGTGAGGTTCCTGTCGGCGGTGCAGGCGCGCCGGCTGGACGAGGGCTTCACAGGGTTCCAGGCGTCCAATCTCGAGGTCACCAGCATCGACATCGGCAATCTAGCCACCAACGTGATCCCAGCCGAGGCCCGGGCCCGATTGAACATTCGGTTCAACCCGTCCCATACCGGCGCCGGCCTCGCCGCCTGGCTGAAGAGCGAGGCGGAGGCGGCTGGCGTCGGCTTCCGCGGCGAGGTGCGGCTCACACCCAGGATCAGCGGTGAAGCCTTCCTCACCGAGCCAGGCGATTTCACGGCCCTGGTCGCCAGGGTCGTGGCGGCCGAAACCGGCGTTGAGCCCGAACTTTCCACCTCAGGCGGAACGTCGGATGCCCGATTCATCCGCGCTCTCTGCCCGGTGGTGGAGTTCGGGCTTGTCGGCCAGACCATGCACAAGATCGATGAGCGCGCGAGCGTCGCCGACATCGAGGCCCTGACCAGGGTCTATGAGCGGCTGATCGCCGACTACTTCGCCACCTTCTCGGGATAGTCGACGGCGACGAGGCACAGTCCCATCGCCGGCGCTACCGGCCCGCAGGCGCCGCGGGCCTTCGCCTCGAGCGCGGCGCGCAGCGTCTCGACGCTCCAGCGCCCGAGCCCGACCTGGACCAGGGACCCGGTCATGGAGCGGACTTGCCGGTGGAGGAACGAGCGGGCGGCAAAGCCAAGACGAACCTCATCGCCGGCGCGCGTCACCCGCGCCTCGTCCAGGGTCTTGATCGGCGATTTCGCCTGGCAGGCTGCGTCGCGGAAGGTGGTGAAGTCGTGCCGGCCCTCAAGCAGGCGCGCGGCGGAGTCCATGGAATCGACATCGAGCGGCGCGCGGATGTGCCAGACGCGGCCTGCCTCCAGCGCCGCCGGCGCCGGCCGGTTGAGGATCCGATAGAGGTAGCGCCGCCCTTTCGCCGAGAAACGGGCATGGAAATCCTCGTCCGCAACTTCCGCCGCCAGCACCGCGATCGGCGCGCCGGCGAGATGAGCGTTCACCGCGTTCATCACCACTGCGGCCGGCCAGTCCTTGGCGAGGTCGACATGGATGACCTGGCCGGTGGCATGAACGCCCGCGTCCGTCCGTCCGGCGGCGCTCACCCGGACCGCCTCGCCGCTGAAAGCCAAAAGAGCTCGCTCGACCGCCGCCTGGACCGACGGCTGGCCGGCCTGCGCCTGGAAGCCGCAGTAAGGCCCACCGTCATATTCCAGGAAGAGGCGGTAGCGCGGCATCAGGGAAGCCTCGTCCCCCTGGACACGGGGAAACCACGCAGGAACTCGCCGGCGTCCTGGGCCCCGCGACCCTCACGCTGCGCTTTCAGGATACGGACAGCGCCTTCGCCGCAGGCGATCAGCAGGCCCCCGTCGACATCGTCGAGAACTTCGCCCGCCGCGCCCTCGCCGGCTTCGAGCCGCGATAACAGGGCTTTGATCCTGACCGGGCCCTTGAGTCCTGGCGCTTCGAACCATGCGCCAGGAAATGGCGACAGGCCGCGGATCTGGCGGTCCACCCGTTCGGCGACGCGATCCCATCGTATGCGGGCCTCGGCCGGACGGATCTTGCGCGCGTAGGTGGCTTCTTCGCCGGACTGGGGCGTGAATCGCGCCTCGCCAAGTTCAAGTCTGGCCAGGGCCTCGACCATCAGCCCCGCTCCCAGGCTGGCGAGCCGGTCGGCAAGCGCGCCGGACGTGTCCAAGACATCGATCCGGGTGCTGGCGCGGGCCAGGGTCGGGCCGGTGTCGAGGCCCTCGTCCATTTGTATGACTTCCACGCCGGTGATGGCGTCCCCGGCCATGATCGCCCGTTGGATCGGCGCTGCGCCACGCCACCTCGGCAGCAGCGAGGCATGCAGATTGAAGCAGCCGAGGCGAGGCGCCTCCAGAATGTCGCGGGGGAGGATCTGCCCGAAAGCGACCACTACCGCCGCCTCGAGCCCGAGGTCGGCGAAGGCCCGGGCCTCCTCAGGCGCGCGCAATGAGGCCGGCGTGCGGACCGTGAGGCCATGCGCCTCGGCGAAGACCTGCACCGCAGACCGTGCAAGCTGACGGCCTCGACCCCGAGGCGCCGGCGGCTGGGAATAGACACAGGCGACATCGTGTTTGGCCTCGAGGATCGCCGCCAGGGTCGGAACCGAGAATTCCGGAGTTCCAAAGAAGGCCAGGCGCATTACGATGCCACGATCCCCTCTCTTCCCCCTTCACAAGCGGGAAGTACGGCCGAAGGCCGGGATGGGGGATCGGAAGGGCCGGCGTTTCCCTCCCCCCTTCGGCGCTTCGCGCCTCTTCCCCCCGATGCGGGGGGAAGAGATGCAACCGGCCTCACAGCCGCGACGGTTCCATCTCCTCGGAGCGCGACGACTTGCGAACCTTGGCTACGGCGCGCGCTCGCTTGAGGCGCGAGAGGTGGTCGATGAACAGCACGCCGTTGAGGTGGTCGATCTCGTGCTGGATGCAGACGGCGAACAGGCCCTCGGCGTGATCCTCCACGGCCTGTCCCTGGTAGTCGAGATAGCGGACGCGCACCTTGGCCGAGCGCTCCACCTCGTCATAGATCTCAGGCACCGAAAGGCAGCCTTCCTCATAGGGCACGGTTTCCTCGGAGGCCCAGAGGATCTCCGGATTGACGAAATGCCGCGGCTGCTTGGGCTCCTCGTCGCGCGAGAGATCCATGACCAGCACTCGCTTGGGTACGCCGACCTGGATGGCCGCGAGGCCGATGCCCGGCGCGGCGTACATGGTCTCCAACATGTCGTCCATCAGGGCGCGCAGCTTGTCGTCGACGCCCTCGACCGGCCGGGAGACGGTCTTGAGCTCGGCAAGGTCGGTATCGACGGTCAGGATGCGGCGGACGGTCATTTCGCGGAGGTAGGCGCGGCCTCATCCCCCGTCAAGACGGGCCCCACGACGGGCCCCAAGGCCGGCGGCAAGGCGTCCACTGGCGGCTCGCCGGCGAGCTTGGAAAGCGAGCGGGTCGCCCCATCCACAACCGGGATTTCCCGAAGCGGAGCGACGGCCGTGTCCGCCTTCAGATCCTCAAACCGTCGGGCCTGGGTCAGCACCTGGGTTTCCAGGGAGCCGACGAACCTGTTGTAGCCCTCGACCGCCCGGTCAAGCGCCGCCCCCACCGCAGCCACATGGCCGCCCATCACCGACAGGCGCTTGTAGAGTTCGCGGCCAAGATCGGCGATCTCGCGGGCGTTGACGTTCTGTTGCTCGACACGCCAGCCGTACATCACCGCCATGCACAGGGCGAAGAGGCTGGACGGCGTGGTCAGGATCACGCGCCGGTCCATGGCCATCGTGTAGAGGTCGGGTTGCCGCTCGACCGCGGCCGCCAGGATCCCGTCGCCCGGCACAAACATGACCACGAAATCGGGCGTGTTGTCGAAACTGTCCCAGTAGGCCTTGGCCGCCAGGGACTGGACATGGCCTTTCACGCTCATCGCGTGCCGCGCGTAGGCCGCTTCCCGGGTCGCCTCGTCCGTCGCCTGCTGGGCTTCCAGATAGGCGGTCGTCGAGCATTTGGAATCGACAACGAACAGTCCACCCCGCGGAAGGCGGACCACGAAGTCCGGCCGCTGAACCCCTTCGGCGGTCTTCACATGGACTTGCTCGTCGAAGTCCCGGCCCTCCTTCATGCCGGCCAGTTCAAGGACGTTGCGCAACACCTGCTCGCCCCACTGGCCCTGCACGCCGGCCCCGCGGCGCAGAGCCGTGGACAGGCGTCGCGCCTCTTCCTGGGTGGCGGCCGTGGCGGACAGCAGCTGCTCGAGATGGGCCTTGAGGCCGCCGGCTTCGCGCGCTCGCGCCTCGTCGGCGGCGGCGACCTTCTTCTCGAATTTCTCCAGCGTCTCCTTCACCGGATTCAGCTGGGCCTCGAGCTTGGCCTGGCTGACCTTGTTCTGGGCTTCGAAGGCCTCGGAGGCCCGCTTGACCAGAGCGTCGACGCCGCCGCCAGCCTGCCCAAGCTCGGCCTCAGCCCGCGCCGCCCGCGCCCGCTCGGCCATGGCCCAGACGGCGGCGGCGACGGCGATGAGGACGAGGACGAGGTCCAGAATCAACCCGGAGTTCATGCTCCGTTCCGTATCAGAGTGCGGCGGTCAGCGTCACCCCTGCCCTTCCTCCGCCCACGCCTTGATCAGCTGGTGGGCGATGGCCAGGCCGCCGGGCGCGCGGGCGCTGTCGTGCTGGCCACGGACAAGGCGTTGGGCCTCCTCGCGGGTGAACCAGCGCACCTCGTCGAGCTCCAAATCGTCGGCAACCGCTTCGCCGTCCTCGATTTCGGCGATGAGGCCGATCATCAGCGACATCGGATAGGGCCAGGGCTGGGTGGAGTGGTAACGCACGCGGCGGACTCGCACCGCCGCTTCCTCAAAGAGTTCGCGGGCGCAGGCCTCCTCGATGGATTCGCCCGGCTCGACGAAGCCGGCCAAGGCCGAATACATGCCTTTCGGCCAGATCGCCTGGCGGCCCAGCAGGCATCGCTCGCCATTTACCGCCAGCATGATCACCACCGGGTCCGTGCGTGGGAAGTGATCGGTTCCGCACGCCCGGCAGTGCCGTTTCCAGCCCCCTTCGACGGCCTCGGTGGCCGCGCCGCAGGCGGAGCAATGGCGGTGCTTTCGCCGCCATTCGAAGACCTGGCGCGCCTCCGCCAGGATCGCCGCCTCGGCCGGCGGCAAGTTGGTGGCGATGAGCCGAAGTTCCTCGAAGCGGCCCAGGCCCTCTAGCGGACCGTCGGCCGGATCTGCGTCGCCGTCGAAATCGACCGCGAACACGGCCGAGTCCTGCCAAAGGCCCAGGAACAGGAGTCGCTCCCCGCCGACGGAGTGGGCCTTAGCCAGGCCGGTTGAAAGATAGGCGATCTGGAGGCCGCCGCTCTTGACGCCGTCCTTTTGGGCGTCCTCCACCATCACCTTGCCGTTCCATAGGGCTACGGCGAGCGAGTTCGGATCGGCCAAGCGGCCGGCCAACCAATCGGCGTCAGTGCGGCGATAGCTGGCGCGCTCCAGGGGGTTGCCGGCAAAGACGTTGACGAAGCTTTCGAGGGGCATGCGCCCTCTTAGCCTTCCCGAGCCGAAACGTCAGCGGGGCTCAGTCGGCGCCCATGCGCGCCTTTAGCGGCGCGAGATCCGGCGCGGAAGAATCGTCGGTCCGGGACATCCGTCCCATGATCGAGTGCACATATCCCTGCGTCTCGCGATAGGGGGGAATTCCGCCGTAGCGATCCACCGCCCTCGGGCCGGCGTTGTAGGCGGCCAGCGCCTTCGACGTGTCGCCGTCATAGTGGTGCATCAACTGGCCGAGATAGACGACGCCGCCCTCGATGTTGCCTGCCGTGTCAGACGAGTCGACGCCCAGGGTTCGGGCCGTGCCGGGCATGAGTTGCATGGTTCCGCGCGCGCCCTTGGACGATACGGACTGGGTCTTGTAGTGCGACTCCTGCCAGGCCACCTCGCGGACCAGCCGCTCGTCGATCTGATGGCGTTCGGCCGACTCATGGATGGCCTGGGCGACCTCTGGCGGCGGAGCGGGCGACGCCGCGCCGTGGCCGCCTCGGGGGCGATGTCCAGCTGGTGTCAGGATCAGAGCCGTCGGATGCGCGCCCGGCGACATTCTCTGGGTGGCGCCCTCGTAGAGCACCACCGATCCGTCCACATGGACTTCTTCCTGAGCGCGCGCCGCGCCGGCCACCAGCAAGGCGGCGCCGATCAGCGCGCAGACGCGATGGCCCCCAGTCATTTAGCCCACCCTGGAGAGGCCGCGGACGGCCGTCCCGGACATTCTGCCGCAAATGGTCGCCGGGTGCAAAATCCGCCCGGCCTCATCCCCGTCCGGACCGCTGATGTGTGATCTGCGACACCGCTTGAGCAAATGAAAAGCGTGGCCTTATCCGCCGGTTGACGGCCTTCCACGGAACTGCTCAACGCCATGCATAGGACGACCAGTGCGTCTGTGTGTTTTTTGGGGGGACTGCATGGGTATTTCGATGGCCAGGTTGGCCGCTGCGGCCGGCTTGGCGATGGCGCTTGGCGTCGGTGGGGCCGACGCGTCCACCACCTTTTTCAGCGACTTGGCCGGCGGGAGCTACAATCCCACCTCGTCGTGGTACGTCGCAGGGTCCACCAGCACCGTGGAATTCACCCCGGCGATGGGATTTACGTCCGCGTTTTCCGGCGAAGTGACCCAGATCGACGCGGCGCTGGGCGCGATCCTCTCTTCCGGTACGATCACCGTGAGCCTGTGGACCGACTCGGGCAGCGGCCTCGGAACTGAGCTCGGCCACTGGATCGTCTCGCCCTACGGAGAGTCGGGAACCAGCAGCACGGCGCTGGTCAACATCCCCGTCAGCGGCATCAGCCTGACCGCCGGCGCGGGCTATTATCTGGAGGCCACGGCAAACGGGACCAGGGACCAGAATGACTGGAACCAGAACAGCGCGGGCGCCGCTGGCACGGTCCTCGACAACGGCGTGGTGTTCCAAACGGGAGCAACCCTCGGCGCGTTCGACGTTCTGGGTGTCGTCCCCGAGCCGGCCACCTGGGCGTTGATGCTGGTCGGCGTCGGCGGCCTGGGCGCCCTGCTCAGGCGCCGCGCGCGGACATCAGCCTCCGTTTCCTGAGACATCGCCTTTTCGTCCCCCTTCACAAGGGGAAGTACGGTCCCGGGTCCAGCCAAGGGCCGGCTCTAGGACGCCGGCCGCGATAGGGGATTTCTAGCGCCGGCGAGTCCGGCCCCCTTCGTCCCGGAGTTTACCCCGGGCGGGCCGCGCCAGCAGCGCGACCCGAGGGGACACTTCCCCCAGACATGGGGGAAGGGAAAGGCTCAGACTTTCGGCTTGGCCGGCGGCGCCGCCTTGGGGGCGGTCGGGGCGGTCGGGGCCGTCTTCGGCGCGGCCGGCGCCTCAGCCTGGGGCTTTGATCCGTTCCATGCCCAGGCGGCGATCTTCCAGTCTCCGCCGGCCTTGGTCAGGGCGAAGGTGAATCCGCCGTGCTCGACCATCGGCTTCTTGTGCTCGCGGTAAAGATAGTCCGCATGGACCTGGACGTAGGCTGTGTCGCTCTCTGCGTTGGTGACTGAAACCGGGCCTAACCGAATCCGGCCGTCCG
>DASXBY010000131.1:0-21546 GCA_036491455.1 Caulobacteraceae bacterium | reverse complement strand
TCCGGTGACGTTGTCCGCCGGTCACCTTGGGCCGGCGCCGGCGGCCGCGATCGGCCTCGCGGCCGCGGTCGCGGTGTTCGCCTATGACGGCTTCGGCGTCGCGGTCTACTTCGGCGAAGAAACCGTCGGAGCGTCTCAGCGGGTCGCCCGAACCATCATGCTGGCTCTGCTGCTGACCGTCGCCTTCGAGTTCATTCCGACTTTGGCGGTGATGGTGGGCGCCCCGGACCTCAAGGCCCTGTTGGCCTCACCAGCCCCCTTCAGCGACTTTGTAGCTCAGCGCGGCGGTCGGTGGCTGGCCATCGCGGTGAGTCTGGGTGTGGCCCTGGCCATCGTCAACGCCATGATCGCCATCGTGCTGGTCTATGCTCGCTTCTTCTATTCCAGCGGACGCGACAGGGCGTGGGCGCCACCGATCAACGCTGCGTTGACCAGGATCAGCCGCCGGTTCGGCTCGCCCTGGGTGGCGGACCTGGTCTCTGGCTGTATGGCGAGCCTCGGTTGTTTCCTGCCCTTTCAGTACCTGCTGGTGCTGACAGGCGCCGCTGTCGTCTTCACCTATGCGCTGCTTTGCTGGGCGGTGATCGCCGGTCGGCGCAATGGTTCCACCGCCCACGGCGCCTATCGGATGCCGCTCTATCCGGCGTTGCCGATCCTGGCGCTGGCGGCGCTCGCCTATGTGATTTGGGCCAATTGGGCCGACCCGGCGATCGGCCGACCCAGCCTCCTCGCCTATATGGCCACCGCCGTCGTCGCCGGTGTTTATTGTCTCTTCATGCGCCGCCGGCGCGGTCCCGGCTGGACGGTGGCCAGTCCGGGGCCCGAGTAAGCCTTCTACTATCGCGTCGCTGGCCGCAGCATCGGGGTGATCGGCGGAAAACTGCCACCCTGGATCACGCCCAAAACCTCGAAGCCGAGACGCTCGTAAAGCGGAATGTTCTTGGGATTGGAGCTTTCCAGATAGGCCGGCAATCCCGTCTCGTCGACGCGGCGCAGGGTGTGTTTCAGCATAAGCGAACCCAGGCCTCTGCCCTGGAGGGCCGGGTCAACGCCCAGCCAGGGAAGATACCAGTGCGGTTCGTGCGGATGGAAACTGCCGAACGCCGGCGTGATCTTGTCCATCTCCGTCCGCGTCTCGGCCGGAACCGTCTCATTGATCAGCGTATCCAGCGCCTCGCCGTCGATCTCGATTCCGGGCGGGAGCCACAGAGCCGCGGCGGCGAAGTCTTCACTGACAAACGCCGTGCCCTGATCGAAGGCCCGGCCCCCCATGGCCGTGGCGAGGCGCGGGAAGGCGGAAAGGTAGGCGGCTGGCGATTTCCAGATGAAACGGGTGGGCGGGTCGGCGGTGAAGGCAAGGGTGAGCGTCGCGAGCAGCGCCTCGCGCTCATCCTCACCGGCGACATGGATCTCTTCTTCCGTCATGAGGGCTCGCCGCGTTCGGATATTGGCCCCGGAGCGCCGCGCGGCGGCGACGGGAAGCTCGACCTTACACGCCGCGATCGAGAGCGTCGCCGTCTTTCCACCCACGGCGCGCGGGCCTATGTGGAGGCTGGGCCGCCGAAGGCGAGAAAAGGAAGGCGACATGGACGCCGCCAACGACACCCGCAACCAGCGGCTGCGCCGCGAAGGGCGCGGCAAGATCTATCCCTCGATCATCGATACGGTCGGCGATACGCCAATCGTCGGCCTACCCCGGTTGACGGCCCGGCTGAAGCCCAAGGGTGAGGTGGTCGCCAAGCTGGAGTTCTTCAATCCGCTGGGCTCGGTCAAGGACCGCATCGGTGTCGCCATGATCGAGGCCCTCGAAGCCGACGGGCGACTGAAGCCTGGGGCGACGATCATCGAACCGACCAGCGGCAACACCGGCATCGCATTGGCCTTCGTCGCCGCAGCCAAGGGCCTGAAACTGATTCTGGTGATGCCGGAGAGCATGTCGCTGGAGAGGCGCAAGATGTTGCTGTTGCTCGGCGCCCAGCTGGAGCTGACGCCTGCCGAGCGGGGCATGACCGGAGCAGTGGCCAGGGCCCGCGAGCTGCTCGGCGAGGTTCCAGGCTCGGTGATGCCGCAGCAGTTCGAGAACCCGGCCAATCCCGAGGTTCACCGCGTTTCGACCGCTCAGGAGATCTGGAACGATACGGCAGGCCGAGTGGACGTGGTCGTCTCAGGCGTCGGCACGGCCGGGACGATCACCGGCGTCGGCCAGGTGCTGAAAGGTCTCAAACCGTCGGTGCGGATGGTAGCCGTGGAGCCCGCCGCGTCGGCGGTGCTGTCGGGCGGCGCGCCGGGACCGCACAAGATCCAGGGCCTGGGCGCGGGCTTCGTGCCGGCGGTGCTCGATCGCGGCGTGATGGACGAGATCATCCAGGTGGGCAACGATGACGCCTTCGCCATGGCTCGATTGGCCGCCAGGGAAGAGGGCCTGCCGGTAGGCATATCTTCAGGGGCAGCGCTCGTCGCAGCCTTCGACGTGGCCGCGCGGCCGCAGATGACCGGCAAGCTCATCGTCACGATCATTCCGAGCTTTGCCGAGCGTTACCTCTCAACGCCGTTGTTCGAGGGCCTGTGACCTGACCGACGTCTACCCGCCCGCCAAGCGCTCGGAGGTGATGCGGCGGGTCAAGGGGCGGGACACGTCAGCCGAGCTGGCTGTCCGTCGCCTTGTCTGGTCACTGGGCGGCCGCTACCGCCTCCATCGCGCCGACCTGCCGGGAAAGCCGGACCTGGTGATGACCAAGCGGCGCGTGGCGATATTCGTTCACGGCTGTTTCTGGCACGGCCACGACTGCCGACGCGGCGCCCGCATGCCGAAGGCCAACCACGCCTACTGGGAGGGCAAGATCGCCCGCAACAGGGCCCGCGATGTCGCTGTGCGCGAGGCCTTGGAGGGCGCGGGCTGGCGCGTGGAGACCGTTTGGGAATGCGAGCTGAAGGACCGGGCCGCGCTAGCCTTGCGGGCCCGATCCTGGCTCGGGGCCGCTATTTCGGCGCGAACGGAATAATCATGGTCACGCGCCGGCGGTACTCCAGATAGGTGTCACCGAAGTAGGTGACGAGATCGCGCTCCTCGAACCATATGCCGATCAGCATGTAGAGCGTGGTGCCGACGGCGAAGATCAGCCGCCCAACGGTCATGGTCGGCGCCGCCCAGAAGGCGATCAGGAAGCCGAGATAGATCGGGTGGCGGACCATCTTGTAAAATAGCGGTTCGCGGAATGTGGCCGTGGGGATCTCCCGTCCGTTGAAGTTGGCCCAGACCTGCCGCAGGCCGAAGAGCTCGAAGTGGTTGATGAGAAACGTGCTGATCAGCACCGTTCCCCAGCCGAGCAGCGAGAGGGCGGTGATCGCCATGGCGAGGCGACCGTGGCCGACGCTCCAGACGATTCTCGGGATCGGGCTCCAGGCCCACATGATGAGGATCAGCGCGGCGGTGGCGAACAGGACATAGGTCGAGCGTTCGACGGGCTTAGGAACGACCCTCGTCCATCCGCGCTTGAACGCCGGGCGGGCCATGACGCTGTGCTGGATGGCGAAGACGCCCAGCAGCAGAAGGTCGATCACGACGGCGGCGACGAGACCGCCCGGCGGCCCGCTATCGATCGTCTTGGGAACCACCAGGTCGTCGACGAATCCGATGGCGTAGACGAAGGAAACGAAAAACAGGGCGTAGACCAAAACCCCGTAGACGAGCGCGAGCACTCGCGACATGTGCGCCTCCCCGAATTATGTTTTTGTAAGGCTACGCTTGCTTGAACCTAGCCACAACGCCGAAGGCTGGGTTTCTGCCTGAATCGCCGTCAGGTCAGCGGCGGTTCGATGACCACCTCGGCGCTGACCGAGTTGGCGATGAAGCAATCGGCGTGTGACACCTCGTGCAGGTGGCGGATATCCTCCGTCGTCGGTCGTTTCTCGCCGGTGAAATCGACCCGCGGGCGCAGGACAACGCGGGTGACGGCGAATTTGCCGCGCTCCAGGCGTCCAAGAATCCCCTCAGCCTCGTCCGAATAAGCCGAGATCACGAAGCCGTTGCGGGCGGCGTGGTCCAGAAACCACAGCATGTGGCAGGCCGACAGGGCGGCGACGAATGCCTGTTCAGGATCAACGCCTTGGGGTGAGGAGTAAGGCGCCGGCACCACCGTGGGCGATGGTGACCCGAGCACCTCGGGACCGCCGTCGAAAGCCAGCTTGTGCAGGCGGCTGTAGCGACGCTTCAAGAAGTCGTCGGCGCCCTCGGCGAGGGTCCAGGAGACAGTGGCGCGGTGCGTGCTCACGCTCAGAAGGCTTCCGCCGGCAGGGCCATGACCGGCCCCGCACCGGTTTTGACCTTGGCGAGACAGGCACCCGCGTCCGGCAGCACACGGGCGAGGAAGTAACGCCCCGTGACGAGCTTGACGGCGTAGAAAGGATCGTTGCCGCCGGCCTTGGGATGGCAGGCGATGGCTATCACCGCGGGCGGGCGGTAGGACATGGTAGGCGGCTTAGGCCGGAACGGGCGCCCGCTTCTCCGCCTTGCTGGCGTCGGCTTTCTCAGCCTCTGCAAGCTTTGCCTCGAGGTTGGCGCAAGCCACTTTCAGCACCTCTAAGGCATGGTCGATGTCTTCGCGCTGCTGTTGGAGGGCGATCATCCGGGCGCGGAATTTACTGAGCGCAAGGGCGTTCTGGGTGACCAGACCGTCGCCTTTGTCATAGGCTTCCAGGATCTCGCGGATCTCGGCCAGCGCCAGGCCAACGCTCTTTCCGCGCAGGATGAGCTGGAGGCGGGCGCGGTCGCGATAGGAATAGACGCGATTGAGCCCCTGGCGGGCAGGATAGAGCAGGCCCTTGTCCTCGTAGAAGCGCAAGGCGCGGGGCGTGCAGGAAAACTCAACGCACAGCTGGCGGATGGTGAAAGTCCGTTCGGGACGGCGAAGCTCCATGGGCATGGCGGGGTGTACGGCTCCATTTTCGATCATTGACTCTGCGGCGACTTGGCCCTCGCCGCCGCGTTCGACCTAACGTTGCTTTACGCGCACGTCAACGTCAACTTATCGCTGTTCTCCAATCCCCGCTTTCTTAGCCAACTGACTTGGCTAGAGTGAGGCGGGGAACAGGCCAAAGGAGCTCCTCATGCTGCGCTTCATCCTTCAAGCCGTCGCCACGGCCGTGGGCTTCTGGATCGCCTCCAAGATCGTGCCAGGCGTCCATATCGACACCACTATCGCGCTCATTGAAGGCGCTGTTCTGCTCGGGATCATCAACGCCTTCGTGCGGCCGATCCTGACGATTCTGACCTTGCCGATCACCATCCTCACCCTGGGCCTTTTCCTTCTGGTGGTGAACGCCATCACCCTTTGGCTGGTGACCGTTCTTATCCACGCCATCCACATTCACGGTTTCGTCGACCTGGTTCTCACCGTGATCGTGCTGGGCCTGATCAGCTGGGTTTCCAGCGGGCCAATCAGCTCGGTCGTTGAAAAGAACAGATGATCGGTCACATCTTCTGGCGGCCGCCTCTGGCTGGAACTGAACGGCGTGGTGTGTTAATTCACACACATGAACAAGCGATGGTATCCGGCCGTGCTGGAGCGCGGCGAAGGCGGGGTGTTCGGCGTCTGGTTTCCCGACTTCCCAGGGTGCGTAGCAGCGGGAAAGACCCAGGAAGAGGCGGCGGCCAAGGCCGAGGCGGCGCTCGCGCAGGCCCTGGAGACGGCAGTGGAGGTCGGCTCGCCCCTGCCAGCCCCATCGCCTTACGACGCGATCGAAGTCCCCAAGGAGGCCGAGGTAGTCGCGTTCCTGTCGCTGGGCGCGGCCCCGCCGGATCCCTCCGAGCGGGTCAATATCTATCTGCCCAAGAGCCTCATCGCGCGAGCCGACGAGCTCGCCTCCCGCTGGGGAATGAGTCGATCCAGCCTGTTTGGGCTGGCCATGAGTCGCCTGGTCGTGACTCCCTGGGCGGTCGTCCCGTCTGCGATCGGCCCACCTGAGATGTCCGTTCCGTCCGCGCCGGCGCCGTCCAAGCGGCGAAAGCGGTGAGTGGAGCCTGCCGGAGGCCCCAAAAGTAAAGGGCGGCGTCTCGAAGACGCCGCCCTCTCCAAAAGCTAGAGGCTGATGGACTGGACTAGAAGTCCATGTCGCCCATGCCGCCCATGCCGCCCGGCATGCCGCCTGCGCCGCCGTTGGCCGGCTTCTTGGGCGCTTCGACAACCGCGGCTTCGGTGGTGATCATCAGGCCGGCCACCGAGGCGGCGTCCTGCAGGGCCGTACGAACGACCTTGGCCGGGTCGACGATGCCGGCGGCGATCATGTCCACATACTTGTCGGACTGAGCGTCGAAGCCAAAGGTGCCCGAGGCGTCGTCGAGAACCTTGCCGACGACGATCGAGCCTTCCACGCCGGCGTTCTCGGCGATCTGGCGAATCGGCGCCTGTAGGGCGCGGCGAACGATGGCGATACCGGCGTTCTGATCGGCGTTGTCGCCCTTCAGGCTATCCAGCACCTTGCCCGCCTTGAGCAGGGCCACGCCGCCGCCCGCAACAAGGCCTTCCTCGACGGCCGCCCTGGTAGCGTTGAGGGCGTCGTCAACCCGGTCCTTCTTCTCCTTCACCTCGACTTCCGTCGAGCCGCCGACACGGATGATGGCCACGCCACCGGCGAGCTTCGCCAGACGCTCTTGCAGCTTTTCCTTGTCGTAGTCGGAAGTGGTGTCTTCGATCTGACGCTTGATCTGACTGATCCGGCCTTCAATGTCGGCCTTGGCGCCAGCGCCGTCGACGATGGTAGTGTCGTCCTTCGTGATGGCGACCTTCTTGGCTTTGCCAAGCATCTCGAGGGTGACGTTCTCGAGCTTGATGCCGAGGTCTTCACTGATCAGCTGGCCGCCGGTCAGAACGGCGATGTCTTCCAGCATGGCCTTGCGCCGATCGCCGAAGCCCGGAGCCTTGACCGCCGCGACCCTCAGGCCGCCGCGGAGCTTGTTGACCACCAGGGTGGCCAGGGCCTCGCCGTCGATGTCCTCGGCGACGATCAGCAGCGGACGGGCGGATTGCACGACCGCTTCGAGGACCGGGAGAAGCGGCTGCAGCGACGAGAGCTTCTTCTCGTAGAGCAGCACCAGCGGATCCTCGAGGACGGCCTCCATCTTCTCGGCGTTGGTAATGAAATAGGGCGACAGGTAGCCACGGTCGAACTGCATGCCCTCGACCACCTCGAGTTCAGTTTCGAGCGTCTTGGCTTCTTCGACGGTGATCACACCCTCGTTGCCGACCTTTTCCATCGCCTTGGCGATCATGTCCCCGATGTCGGTGTCGCCGTTGGCGCTGACGGCGCCGACCTGGGCGATTTCCTGGTTGGTGGTGACCTTCTTGGAGGTCGACTTGATGTGCTCGACGACCTTCACCACCGCTTTGTCGACGCCGCGCTTCAGATCCATCGGATTCATGCCGGCGGCCACCGATTTGGTGCCTTCGACGACGATGGCCTGGGCGAGAACGGTCGCGGTAGTGGTGCCATCGCCCGCCTTGTCGTTGGTCTTCGAGGCGACTTCGCGCAGCAACTGAGCGCCGAGGTTCTCGAACCTGTCGGCCAGCTCGATTTCCTTAGCCACGGCGACGCCGTCCTTGGTCGAGCGGGGCGCGCCGAACGATTTCTCGAGGACGACGTTACGGCCCTTGGGGCCCAGCGTCACCTTGACGGCGTTGGCCAGGATGTTGACGCCGCGCAGCATACGGTCGCGCGCGTCGGTGGAAAATTGAACGTCTTTGGCAGCCATGGTCTAGGCTCTCCGAATGAATTTTAAAGGGATAGGGATCAGTCCAGCACGCCCAGGACGTCGCTTTCCTTCATGATCAGAAGGTCTTCGCCCTCAAGCTTGATTTCGCTGCCGGACCATTTGCCGAACAGGATGCGGTCGCCGGCCTTGAGATCCAGAGGCTGGATTTTGCCGGAGTCGTCGCGGGCCCCTGGGCCGACGGCGACCACCTTGCCTTCCTGCGGTTTTTCCTTGGCCGTGTCGGGAATGATGATCCCGCCTTTGGTCTTCTCTTCTTCCTCGACCCTGCGGACGAGGACGCGGTCGCCGAGCGGACGAAACGCCATGGATTTTCTCTCCGTGAGTAACAATCTCTTGCCATGAATGGTCTTGGCGCCTCGCCAGCCGTTAGCAGCCGGGCATGGTGAGTGCCAACGGCGGGCAGATAGGCGCCGCGCTCTTGTGAGTCAAGGCCATGCGCGCGAAAGGAACTGTCGCCGGCGCGGGGGAGCTGGAGCGCCACGTCCGTCCACGGAAGAAGGGTCAGGTCGTTGGATATAGAAAGCTTTCTCAGGAACATATTCCGGCATGGTTGCCTCGAAGTGACCTTGCCGAATGGCAAGCAGCTGACGCTCGGCGATGGCGCCGGGACCCCGATTGCCGTGGTCATTACCGGGGCGACGACCCTCCCCAGGATCGCCGCCAAGCCATCGCTCGGAACCGGCGAGGCCTATATGGACGGGCGCCTTTCATTCCAGGCCGGCGGTATCCGCGACCTGCTGGACCTCGCCGGGCGCAATGGCGTCGGAAGGACTGTCTATCATCGCCCGGGCGCCCTGCGCCGCGCCTGGCGGGCCCTCACCGAAGAGTACAATGCCCGCCCCTCCGCACGGAGAAACGTGCATCACCACTACGACCTGTCGGGCGATCTTTACCGCGGCTTCCTAGACGAGGACATGCAGTATTCCTGCGCCTATTTCGAGCACGACGACATGAGTCTGGACGAAGCCCAGGCCGCCAAGAAGCTGCACATAGCCGCCAAGCTGGCGCTCGCCGACGGCCAGCGGGTGCTGGACATCGGCTGCGGCTGGGGCGGCATGGCGATGACGCTAGCATCCGGCGCAGGCGTCAAGGTCGAAGGGATCACTCTGTCTGACGAACAGCTCGCCACCGCGCGGAAACAGGCCGAAGCGGCGGGTCTTTCTGACCGCGTGCGCTTCTCGCTTACGGACTATCGCGACCTGACCGGGCGCTTCGATCGCATCGTCTCGGTGGGCATGTTCGAGCACGTTGGCCGGCCGAACTACCAGGCCTTTTTCGACAAGGTGGCGGCGCTGCTCGCCGATGGCGGTGTCGCACTGATCCATTCCATCGGCCGCTGGTCGGGCCCCAGTGCGACGGATTTCTTCACCGCCAAGTATATTTTTCCTGGGGGTTACATACCGGCCCTGTCCGAGGTGTTACCGGCTGTGGAGCGCGCGGGCCTCGTCGTCACGGACATCGAGATTCTGCGCCTTCACTATGCCAAAACCCTGCATGCTTGGTTCGACCGCTTCCAGGCCAAGCGCGCGGAGATGGCGGTCCTCTACGACGAACGCTTTTGCCGGATGTGGGAATTCTATCTGGCCGGGGCCGAGATGGGGTTTCGCTGGGGCGACCACATGAATTTCCAGCTCCAGCTGACCAAGAACGCCCAGGCCCTTCCGATCACCAGGGCCTACATGGGCGAGGGCGAAGCCGATCTCAAACGACGTGAGGGCCAGGCGGTCTGGCGGGCCAGACGGCCGGCGCAAAAAGCCTAGCCGTTCGAAGAGGGCCCTTTCCCTTGACGACTTGATTTCGGCAGCCCGTCAGGTTGCCAGCAACGCCTGGGCGATCCGCTCACGGGTAAAGGGCAGATCGCGAATGCGGGCGTCGAGCGCGTGGGCCAGAGCGTTGCCGATCGCCGCCATGGCCGGGCCGACCGAAACCTCGCCAACGCCGACGGACCGCTGGTCCTGGGCCATGACCAGCTCGACGTCGACCTGCGGAATCTCGTCGAATCGCAGGATTGGGTAGTCGTCCCAAGTGAGCGAAAGCACGCCGGCGCCGCCGAGTCGGACCTGCTCCTTCAGGGTCCAGCTCGCCCCCATGATCATGCCGCCCTCAAGCTGATTGCGCACGCCGTCGGGATTAATCACCTGGCCACAGTCTGCGGCGCACCACAGGCGTTCGAGCCGCACTTCCGATTCCACGGTCAGCAATGCTGCAACGGCGACATAGGCGCCGCGGTCGCGGTAGCGGCAGTAGGCCAAGCCGAGGCCTCGCCCTGAACCGGCCGGCCCGCGCCCGCCCCAGTCCGCCATCGCCGCCGCCATCTCGATCACCCGGCGGCCACGAGGGTCAGACGTCATCGCCAGGCGGTAGGTCAGCGGATCGGTTTCGGCGATCGCCGCCAGTTCGTCGGTGAAGCACTCGCCGGCATAGGTATTCACCGGCCCGCCCAGACCACGCAGCGAGGAGGTCCGCACGGGCGTCGCGGCGACCGCGTGCTCGGTGAAACGGCGCGCTGGGATGTCATAGGACGGCGTGGCGTTGAGGATGGCGCCGCTGAACCTCATCCCGCCCGGACCGATGGACGCCGCGGCCACCGGCGGCGACCTGCCAAGCGCAGTGTGCGCCAGGGCGTTGCCACGACCGCCGGTGTGGGACCCGCTCCATATCTCGGCGGTATAGTCGACCAAGGCGCCGCCGGCGTCCAATTCGGCGGCCAGTTCGATGTGCATGGCCGTACCCAGCGGCTCATGGCCCAATTCATCCTCGCGCCGCCATTGAACCCGGATCGGTTGGCCTGGCAGACGCTGTGCGATCACCGCGGCATCGACCGCCGCGTCGTCCGAGCCGTTGTGGCCGTAAGTTCCCGCCCCCTGGGCATGGATGACGGTGATATCTTCGACAGCAAGGTCGCACACGCGCGCCACGAGGCTGCGCAGCGGATAGACGCCCTGGGCATGGGTCCACACGGTGAGGCGCCCATCCTCGAACCAGGCCACGGCGCAGGACGGACCGATCGAGCCGTGGGCGATGTAGGGCCGGCTGTAGACGGCCTGGTGACGGCGCCGGTTCGAGGCCTCGGGCGGCGGATCGCCGACGGCAAAGTCTTCACTTTCCAGGCCCTTCAGCGACACCGCCTCGGAGATGCCCGGCGGGAGATCGCGAGCCTGCCGCCACACGGCGGTCCGTTCAGCGATCGCCAGGGCCGCGTCGGCGGCGCGCTCGGATTGGCTGACGAACGCCACGAAGTCGCGGTCGCGAACGATCTCGAGCCCCTCGCTGGCCGCCCGCCGGATGGCGGCCTCATCAAGGCTTGTCAGCTCTGCCTCGGGCCCGGGCTGGCGCAGCACCCGGGCGTGCAACGTGCCGGGCAGGTCGAGATCGTGCAAATAGGCTGCGCCGAACAGCTTGGGCGGCAAGTCCAGCCGGTCGAGCGCGCGCCCGACCAGACGGTGGCGATCCGGCGTTTTCCACCGCGCTTCGCCGCTCGGCGCCACGGCGAGGTCCACGTCGGCCGCCAATCCCCAGTAATCCAGACCCGTGGAGGCGCCCGAACAAAGGAAGACCCCGTCGCGGATGTCGATCTCGTCGGCGGCGCACGCCAGGCGGTTGGCCGCGGCGCGCACGAACAGCGCTCGCGTCTCGGCGCAGGCGGCGCGTAGCGCGGCGCCAGAAGTCTCGATGCTCATGCTGCCCACAGTCAGGCCCTCGTCCGGCGAGCGGTCTGTCTGCGGATTGACCAGGGTCAGCCGATAGGGCGCCACGTCCAGCTCTTCGGCCGCGATCTGGGCCAGACCCGTCAGGGCGCCCTGACCGTATTCGACCTTGCCGACGGCGATACGCACTTGGCCGGGCGTCTCGAAGCCAACCCATCTGTCGAGGCGAGGATTGGCCGCAAGGTTGGCGGGGATCACGCCGTTGCCCCGGCCATGCGCCCTGCGGCCAGAGCCACGGCCGCCAGAATGCGGTTATGCGCGCCGCACCGGCAGAGGTTGCCCTTCAGAGCCTGGGCGATATCCGCTCGGCTAGGGTGCGGATTGAAGTCGAGGAGCGCCTTGGCGGCGACAAGGATGCCAGCCAGGCAATAGCCGCACTGGCCGGCCTGCACCTCGAGGAACGCGGCTTGCAGCGGGTGCGGCCGTTCGGGCGTCCCGATGCCCTCCAGGGTGACGATCACCTTATCGGCCAGGAGGCCGACCTCGACCTGACAGGCGGCCTTGGCCTCACCGTCGATCAGCACAAAACAAGCGCCGCACTGCCCCGCCCCGCAGCCGTAGCGCGCACCCTTCAGATCCAGCCGGTTGCGCAGCACATCGAGCAGCGAAGCGGTTTCGTCGACAAGCAGCGAGCGCGTCTCGCCATTGACCAGCAGTTCGATGTCGCGAACCAAAGCACCGCCTCCGCGCGTGGGCCGACAATGGCCCACGCGGCTCAGCGATTGAAGGTCTAAGTCTGCCCTGGCCGGCGCTTATCGCGAGCCGACGGGCAGTAGCTCGGCCTGCTTCTCCGCCCGGATCTTGGCTTGCAAGTCGCCGTACTTGGCGAACTCCATGCGCGCAATCGTGCGGTTGTGCACCTCGTCGGGACCATCCGCCAGGCGCAGGGTGCGCTGGCTGGCGTAGGCGCGGGCGAGACCGAAGTCGGACGTGACACCGCCGCCGCCATGGGCCTGGATGGCGTCGTCGATGATCCTCAGCGCCATGTTGGGGGCTGAGACCTTGATCATCGAAATTTCCAGGCGGGCGGACTTGTTGCCGGCTTTATCCATCATGTCGGCCGCCTTGAGGCAAAGCAGGCGGTTCATCTCGATGTCGGTGCGGGCGGCGGCCACACGCTGCTCCCAGACCGAGTGTTCGGAGACGTACTTTCCGAACGCTTTGCGGGTCATCAGCCGCTTGCACATCTTCTCCAGGGCTACCTCGGCGGCGCCGATGGTGCGCATGCAGTGGTGGATGCGGCCAGGGCCCAGGCGCGCCTGGGAGATCTCGAACCCTCTGCCCTCGCCGAGGATCAGGTTTCCCACGGGCACACGAACGTCCTTGAGCTCGACCTCGGCGTGGCCGTGCGGCGCGTCGTCATAGCCGAAAACCGGCAGCATGCGCTTGACGTTGACGCCGGGCGCATCGAGCGGCACCAGGATTTGCGACTGCTGTTGGTGCGCCGCGGCGTCGGGATTGGTCTTTCCCATGACGATGGCGACCTTGCAGCGCGGATCGCCGACGCCCGAGGACCACCACTTCAGGCCATTGATCACATAGTGATCGCCATCGCGGCGCATCTCGGTCTCGATGTTGGTGGCGTCGGAGGAGGCAACGCGCGGCTCGGTCATTAAGAAGGCCGAGCGGATCTCGCCGTTCATCAGCGGGCGCAGCCATTGTTCCTTCTGCTCGCGGTCGCCAAAGCGGTTCAGCACCTCCATGTTGCCGGTGTCCGGCGCCGAACAGTTGAATACCTCGGACGCAAAGCCGACACGGCCGAACATCTCGCAGATGGGCGCGTATTCCATATTGGTCAGCTGGATGCCTTCAAACTCGAACGTGTCGTCGAGCTGCGGATGGCCGGCCGTAGGCGGCATGAACATGTTCCACAGGCCGGTCTTCTTGGCCTTGGCCTTCAGTTCTTCGACGATCGGAATGACCTTCCAGCGCTCGCCTTCAGCGTGTTGCTGCTCGTAGATCGGCACGGCTGGATAGATGTGCTCGTCCATGAAGTCCGAGACGCGCCGCATCAGCTCCTTCTGGCGAGGGGAGTAGTCGAAATCCATGGCCGGCCTCCGTTCAAACAGTTGTTTGAAAACTTATGACACGCGACTGACAAGTGGGCAAGTGACGTTAGGTCGCCGCGGAGGCGAAGATTCGGTCCTCGGCGAAGAACACCCTGTCGGATTGGCCGGCCAGGTCCTCGGCAGTCCATCCGGCGAAGGGCTTGAAACCGTCCGACTGAAGGATCCGCAGTTCGCGCACGCCGCGGGACGACGCGCCCAGCATGACCCCCGTCCGATCACCGGAGAGGTCGCTAACCATGTAGAGCACCGCCGGCGCGATCGCTGCGGGCAGGGATAGCGGATCGGGCTCGCGGTCCCGACGGCCCGGCAGATCGGATGTCATGCGGGTGTAGGCGCCCGGCGCCAGGCCCCAGACGCGGATGCCGTATTTGCGCCCCTCGATGGAGAGCACCCGCATCAGGCCGTAGAGGCCGGCTTTCGCCGCGCCGTAATTGGCCTGGCCGAAGTTGCCGATGAGGCCGCTGGTCGAGGAGGTCAGGACAATCACGCCCTTGACCGCATTGTCGCGCATCCATCGCCAGACCGGCGCGGTAACGCAATAGGCGCCCTTGAGGTGCACCTTGACCACGGCGTCCCATTCCGCCTCGCTGGTGTTGGCGAAGGTGCGGTCGCGCAGGATGCCCGCGTTGTTGACGAGGATGTCGACCCGACCGAAGGCGTCCAGAGCGGTCTTGAGGATCGCTTCGCCGCCCTCAACGGTGGAGACATCGGCGCCATTGGCCACCGCCTTTCCGCCCGCGGCAACGATCTCGGAGGCGACCCTCAGGGCCGGCCCTTGATCCTGTCCGGCGCCGTCTCGCGCCCCGCCGAGATCATTGACCACCACCGAGGCGCCTTCCTTGGCTAACAAGCGGCAATAGGCTTCGCCCAAGCCATTGGCGCCGCCGGTGACGATGGCGACCTTTCCGTCCAGCAGTCCCATGTCCGTCCTCCTGACTATCGTCTTTCCCGAAAGAATCCCTTGAGCAGCGCCGCGCTTTCGCTCGCCAGAAGCCCACTTTCGACCTTTGGTCGCCAGTGGCAGGTCGGCTGGTCAAATACCCGCGCGCCGTGGATGACGCCGCCGCCCTTCCCGTCCTCGGCGCCGAACACGACCCGACCGATGCGGGCTTGGCTAATAGCCCCGGCGCACATGGCGCAGGGCTCCAGCGTGACGAAGAGCTCGAGGCCGGTGAGGCGATAATTGCCGCGCTTGGCCGCCGCAGCGCGCAGCGCCAGGATCTCGGCATGAGCGGTGGGGTCGTGCATCGTGATCGGGGCGTTGGCGGACTTGGCGACTATCTCGCCGCTCGCGGGGTCAAGGATCACCGCCCCGATCGGCGACTCGCCGGCGTCGGCGGCCGCTTGCGCCATCTTGAGCGCGATGCGCATGGTCGCTTCATCATGGTCCGCCATCCGGGGAAGCCAAGACCGCCGGCGACGCCCGGTCAAGCGCCTACCGCCGGCGAGACCGAGCGCGTGGCCAAGGCGCTGGCCAGAGCCGGCGTTGCGTCTCGCCGCGAGGTCGAGCGCCTGATCGCCGACGGCCAGGTGGCGCTCAACGGGGTGGTGTTGACGAGTCCGGCGGTGAAAGTCGGCCCGCACGACACCCTGACCGTCGGCGGCGAGCCGGTTTCCCGGGCCGAGGCCGCGCGACTTTTCCGCTACCACAAGCCGGCGGGACTGATGACGACCCACCGAGATCCGAAAGGGCGGGCGACGGTCTTCGAGGCCCTCCCCGCGGGCCTTCCGCGGCTGATCAGCGTCGGTCGTCTTGACCTCACGTCGGAGGGCTTGCTGCTCCTGACCAACGACGGCGGGCTGGCGCGCGCACTGGAACTGCCCGCCACGGGCCTGAGACGCCGCTACCGCGCCCGCGCCTTCGGCCGCATCGACCAGGCCAGGCTCGACGCCCTGAAGGACGGGATAACCATCGAAGGCGTGCGCTATGGCGCGATCGAGGCGCGAATCGACAAGGCCAAGGAGGGACTGGCCGGCGCTAATGTTTGGATCAGCCTCTCCCTCGCCGAGGGCAAGAATCGTGAGGTGCGGCGGGTGCTTCAGGCTCTGGGCCTGAAGGTCAATCGCCTGATCCGCGTGGCCTATGGCCCGTTCTCGCTGGGAACCCTCGCCGCCGGCGCCGTGGAGGAGGTTGGCCCTCGGGTCGTCCGGGAACAGCTCGGGAACTACATCGCGCCTAACAACCTGCCGCCTGGCGATCGCGTGCTGTGGAAGTCGGCCGATCCAATCCCCGTCCGAAGCGGGCCCCGTCGTAACCCGCCGCCCCCTGCCCCTGCACCCGCGCGCAAGACCTACAAACCTGGCTGGGCCAAGGCCCGGCCGCCGTCCCGACGCCGGCCGCCGCCGAAGTCCTAGTCGACAAGCTCTGAGATCAAAGCCGCCTCCTCCGCCCGCGACCGAAGCCGCCTGACGGGGACATTGGGCCCATGTTCGGCTAACGCCGCCATGATCCTCGGCCGGTTGACGCGGTCGAAACGGGCGATGAACCCCAATACGTCCGGAAGCTTGCGCCAAGTATGATGGTGATCAGGCACAAAGAGACGTCGCACGACGGCGACTCGCTGCCGCCATTTCGGCCGCTCCAGCCAGAGGACGAGATCGGCTTGCGGCAGCCGCAGGTCAAAGGTGGCGAGCGCGAAGTTGCCGTCGCTGACCCAGGCCTCGCCGCTATGGGCCTCTTTGATCTGGTCGCGGAACGCTGGGACATCGTCGGCGCTCCAGTTCGGCCGCCAGATCTCGTCCAGGCAGATGTGTGGCGCGTCGAGGCGCCGGGCGAGCTTTCCCGAAAAGCTGGTCTTGCCGGTTCCGGCGCCGCCAAGGACGAGGATTCGGCGCGCCCTCACGCGATGAGCGGCGCGGCCAGCGTCGGGGCGACCTCTTCGCCGGCCACACCGGCCCATCGGCGCAGAGGACCTATGCGAACCACCGCCTCGGTGATCAGGACATATCCGGCCACCAGGCCGAAGTCGCCGAACCAGGGGCCGGGCGCTGCCCGTCCGTGCAGGCTG
The DNA here is from genome assembly GCA_036491455.1 of Caulobacteraceae bacterium. Taxonomy (GTDB): domain Bacteria; phylum Pseudomonadota; class Alphaproteobacteria; order Caulobacterales; family Caulobacteraceae; genus Acaudatibacter. Next base: position 4,994 of record DASXBY010000131.1, on the reverse strand, counting down.
AAGGGGGCCACGAACAGTATGAAGAGGATATTGTTGGCGGCGTGGGCGCCCACCGCCAGCTCCAGACCTCCCAGACGCAGGGCCATGTAAGCGAAGCCCGCGCCCATCACCGCCCGGGCGAGAAAGGCATCCGGCGTGAAGTCGAAATGGGCGGCCGAGAAGGCGATGGCGGTACCGAAAATGAGCGCGCCGGGACTTTTGGTGAAGGCAGCGATCTGATGCATCAGCCAGCCGCGGAACATCAGCTCTTCGGCGGCCGCCGACGGCAATAGAAGCATGGCGCCGATGACGTAGACGGCCCGCCTCGCCAAGTCTGGCGAAAGGCTTGTCACCGGCAGGGCCCCCGGCGACGGCGCCCCGATCTCCGCGGCAATGAGCAGCGGGGCGATGACCACGAAGGAAAGGCCGAGACCCAGGATCAGCAGGCGCCAACGTACCCGGGGCGCTGCGGTGACATAGTGCTGGAACGGCCGGCTGGTCATCACCGCCGCCAGGGAGACGAAGGCCAAGGGGAAAGCCCCGTCGGTCGCCGTCGACGCCACCAGCCGGACCAGAGTGATGCCGACGCCTTGGAAGTGGGTGTCCTCGAACCGCAGGGCCGCTTTGCCGAGGCCCAACATCCCCTCGCGGCCGTAGCCGATGTAGACCGTGTATGGGACGAGGATCAGGATCCAACAGGCGACCGAGGCCACCAGGCCCACGCACGCACCGGCAATGATCACGGCGGCTATGCGCGCCGGTTCGCGATCGCGCTGGCCGACATCGGCGAGAAACGCCGAATCACCCAGCCCTCGCCAGACGCTGAGCACGCTCATCGCCGCACCTTTTGGACCCTGCTCCTCTCATCCGCTAATGAGCGGAAAAGACAAAGGCCCTGGGCATGCGAATCGTGGCCGGCGCGCAACGCGGGCGTGTCCTTGTGGCGCCGAAGGGACACTCGACCCGCCCAACCGCTGACCGCACGCGCCAGGCGCTCTTCAATGTGCTCGAACACGCGCCGTGGGGGCGGCTGGTCTTGGGCGCCCGGGTCATCGATCTCTTTGCCGGTTCCGGCGCGCTCGGCCTGGAAGCGCTGTCGCGCGGCGCCGTCTTTTGCCTGTTCGTCGAAAACGACGGGGCAGCGCGCGAGGCGATCGCCGCGAACCTCGCCGCACTCAGGGTGACCGACCGAGCCCGGGTCCTCGCCGCCGACGCGGCGCGCCTGTCGCAAATGACCGACCACCCATTCGACCTGGCCTTCCTCGATCCGCCCTACAACCGAGGTCTGGCCGAGGCGTCCCTGCCGACGCTCGCGGCGCATCTGGCGGCCGCCGCTCTCGTCACGGTGGAACGCGGGGCGGATGAACGGCCGCTCGCGGTAAATGGCTATGAGTTGCTTGATGAGCGTCGGTGGGGCGCAGCCAAGGTGGCGTTTCTGAAACGGACCTAGCGCCGCCCGAACAGGCGCTCAATGTCGGCGAGCTTCAATTCGACGTAGGTCGGCCGGCCGTGGTTGCATTGCCCCGAGTGCGGCGTCGCCTCCATCCGTCGAAGGAGGGCGTTCATCTCCTCGGCGGTCAGCCGCCGGCCGGCGCGTACCGAGCCGTGGCACGCCATAGTCGAGCACACTTCGGCCAGACGTTCGGAGAGGGCGAGAGCGGCGCCGTGCTCGGCCAGATCGTCGGCGATGTCGCGCACGAGGGCGGCCGCGTCGGTTTTGCCGAGCAGCGCCGGGGTTTCGCGAACGAGCACGGAGCCGGGTCCGAACGGCTCGAGGACGAGGCCAAGCGAAGCGAGCTCCCCGGCCCGCTCGGCGACGCGCTCGGCTTCGGCCGGGTCGAGGTCCACGACCTCCGGGATCAGCAGGGCCTGGCGCGCGACGCCGCCGGCCTCCAGTTCGGCCTTCATCCGCTCGTAGGTCAGGCGCTCATGCGCCGCGTGCTGGTCGACGATCACCACGCCATCGAGGGTCTGGGCGATGATGTAGGTCTCGTGCACCTGCGCGCGGGCTGCGCCCAGAGGGAAGGATTGAGGTTCGACCTCGGCCGGTCCTGACGGCGCCGCCTCGAGGCCCTCGTAAACAAAATCCGGCTCGGCCCTGGCTGAAACGCCCTCGACGCCTGGAAGACCTGGCGTCCAGCCGCCCGACCGCCAGGCCGAGAACCCGCTCGCGGGCGCCCCGAAGGCCGGCTGAAAACTGCCCAGGGCCTGAGCGGCCACGGTGGTCGAGGCGCGGTGGCCAGCGGCGGCAAGCGCATGGCGCAGGGCGCCGATAACGAGACCGCGCACGAGACCGGGATCGCGGAAACGCACTTCCGCCTTGGCCGGATGGACGTTGACGTCGACCTCGCCGGCGTCCAGCTCGAGATAAAGCGCAGCCGCCGGATGGCGATCGCGCGCCAGGAAGTCGGCATAAGCCGCGCGCAGCGCGCCCTGCAGCAGCTTGTCTCGGACCGGCCGGCCATTGACGAACAGATATTGCTGCTGGGCGTTGCCACGGTTGTAGGTGGGAAGGCCGGCAAAACCCAACAACCGGACGCCTTCGCGGATCTCGTCGATCGCCAGCGCGTTGGCGGCGAAATCACGGCCCAGGATGGCCGAGAGGCGCGCCAGGCGACCGGCCTGGTCATCGCTCTCGTCGGCCAGACGCAAAGCCCGCCGCCCATCGATATCCAGGCCGAAAGCGACCGCCGGATGGGCCATGGCCGCGCGCTTCACCTCCTCGGAGATGGCCATGGCTTCGGCTCGCTCGGACTTCATGAACTTCAGGCGCGCAGGGGTGGCGAAGAACAGGTCTCGGGCCTCGACACGAGCGCCGTGCGGCCCGGGGAAGGCTGCCGGCGCAACGTCCCCTCCATGACCGCCATCGACGCGGATCGACCAGGCCTCGTCCGCGCCGGCAGACCGTGAGGTGATGGTCAGCCTTGCCACGGAGCCGATCGAGGGCAGCGCCTCGCCCCGAAATCCCAAGGTTTTGATGCGCAACAGGTCGAAGGCGCCCGCGTCATCGGGCGTCAGTTTGGAGGTGGCGTGTCGCTCGAGGGCCAGGGGCAGCTCATCACGGGCGAGGCCTTTGCCGTCGTCGGCGACCAGGATGCGGGCGAGGCCACCACCATCCGCCCAGACCTCGATGCTCAGGGCGCCGGCGTCGAGGGCGTTCTCGATCAGTTCCTTGACCACGCTCGCCGGCCGCTCGACCACCTCGCCAGCGGCGATCCGATTGACAATCTCAGGGGGCAGGCGCGCGATGGCCATGACGCCCTTATAGGCGCGATTCCAGGCTCACGCCTCATCGTCAATCAGCGATCGGATGACCCGCTTTCGAGGCGGGCGGGGACTACTCGTCGTTTTCGGGCTCGGCCCGGCCGGTGCGCTCGGCGATGCGGGCCGACTTGCCGCGGCGGTCGCGCAGATAATAGAGCTTGGCCCGGCGCACGGCGCCCCGGCGCTTGACCTCGATGGACTCGATCATCGGCGAAAGGACCGGGAACACCCGCTCGACGCCTTCGCCGAAGCTGATCTTGCGGACCGTGAAGCTTTCCTGGAGGCCGTGGCCCGAGCGGGCGATGACGACGCCCTCATAGGCTTGCACGCGCTCGCGCTCGCCTTCCTTGATGCGGACGTTCACCCTGACGGTGTCGCCCGGCTGGAAGGCGGGGATCTTCTTGCCGGCCAGGACGCGGGCGGCCTCGGCCTTCTCCAGTTCCTCGATCACGTTCATCGCTCAATTTCCTTTGTCTGTACCGGGCTTGACTGCGCCCTTTGCCTGTTGATTGGCGAGACGCGCCGCCCACAAGTCCGGGCGCCGCTCCCGCGTGACGTCTTCCCTCTGGGCCTGGCGCCAGGCGGCCACTTTGGCGTGGTCGCCCGAGAGCAGGACCTCGGGTATGTCGCGGCCCTCGAAGGTCCGCGGACGGGTCAGCTGGGGATGCTCCAGCAGGCCGCCCTCGAAACTATCCTCGGCGAGGCACGCGGCTTCACCCACAACTCCGGGCAGCAGGCGCACGCAAGCCTCGATGACAACCAGAGCCGCCGCCTCGCCGCCAGCGAGAACCGCGTCTCCGACCGAAACCTCATCGAACCCGCGGGCGTCGATCACCCGTTGGTCCACACCCTCAAACCGGCCGCAGAGAAGGATGAGACCGGGCGCCTGAGACCATTCCCGGACGCGCGCCTGGGTCAGGGGCCTTCCCCGGGCGCTCATGTACAAGAGCGGCCGTCCGACCGTCGCAACGCTGTCCAGCGCCGCCGCGATCACATCCGCCCGCATCACCTGGCCGGGTCCGCCGCCGGCGGGGGTGTCGTCCAGGAAGCCGCGCTTATCCTTGGAAAAGCCCCGGATGTCCACCGTCTCGAAGCGCCACAGACCTGCCTCGCGCCAGGCCGAGCCGATCAGCGAAACGCCGAGCGGCCCCGGAAAGGCCTCGGGAAACATGGTGAGAACGGTGACGTCAAAGGCCATAGCGGCGCCTTGCACACCGCCAGGCCTCGGAAGTCAAACCGTCGGCGCGTCGCGCCTAGAGCGCTTCGACGATGGTGACGTTGGCCAGGCCACCGCCTTCGCACATGGTCTGCAGCCCGTACTTCTTGCCGCGAGCCCGAAGGGCGTGGACGAGTGTGGTCATCAGCTTGGTGCCTGACGCGCCAAGCGGGTGGCCAAGGGCGATCGCCCCGCCGTTGACGTTGAGCCTGGCCGGATCGGCGCCGGTGGTCTTGAGCCACGCGACCGGCACCGAGGCGAAGGCCTCATTGACCTCGAAGAGGTCGATGTCGTCGACGGAGAGGCCGGCCTTCTTCAGCGCATTGAGCGTGGCCGGCAGAGGCGTTTCCAGCATGATCACCGGATCGCCGCCGATGACCGACAGGTGGTGGATGCGGGCCAAAGGCTCGACGCCGAGCGCCTTGAGGCCCTTTTCCGAGACCACCATCACGCCGGTGGCGCCGTCGCAGATCTGGCTGGAAGAGGCGGCGGTGATCCTTCCACCCTCGCGCAGAAGCTTGACGCCCTTGATCCC
>DASXBY010000130.1:0-3391 GCA_036491455.1 Caulobacteraceae bacterium | reverse complement strand
GAAAGGCCGCGGGCGATATCCTGGGTGACGTGCGCCCCGCCCACGCCGAAGCTGTCGACATGCACCAGGGCCCCGCCGGACCATACGGCCACGGAGGTCGAACCGCCGCCCATGTCGATGCAGATGGCGCCCAGCTCCATCTCGTCCTCTTCCAGCGCCGCCAGCGAGGACACGAACGGGGCCGCGACCACGCCGTCGAATTGCAGGTGGGCGCGCTCGACGCAGTTGCGCAGGGTCTGGAAGACGGCCTCGTTCATCGAGACGACCAGCAGATCGAGGCCGAGCTTGCGGCCTACCAGGCCGCTCGGATCGCGCACCCGGCGCTCGCCGTCCACGGACCAGGCCACCGGCTGCAGGTGGATGGGCTGGCGTCGGGCCAGGCGCAGGCCGGTCATCGCCTGGGTCACGGCCCGGTTCTTGTCGGCGTCGCCGATCGGCCGCCCGCCCACCGACACCTGGGCGCTGACCCGGTGGCTGGCGAGATGACCGCAGGCCGTGGTGACCGTAACGCCCTGGACGTCGACCTTGGCCATGGCTTCAGCGCGTTCCACCGCCAGCGCGATCGCCCTTGCGGCCTCTTCGGCGTCGACGATCGCCCCGGCGCGGACGCCGTGCGATTGGACATAGCCAACGCCGGCGGTCACGAGGGACTTGTCGGCCCGCCGGATGCCTTCCGGCCGCATGATGAAACAGGCCACCTTCGAGGCGCCCAGGTCCAGCGCCGCAACGGCGCCAGAGCGACCGATTGCGCTCTTGAGCGCCTCGCGTCCCTCGCGTCTGGCCGCGCGCGTTTCCGCGCCGGTTCGTTCAAGCACCTCACTCATTAAACCCCACCCCCAGCCAAAGCCGGCGCCGCAGTAGACCGCGGTCGCACCAACACCATTTCAGGATCGCGCAGGTCGATGCGCTCAAATCCCAGATCGAGAATCTTCGCCGTCTGATCGAGGGAATCGAGGCGCGCCAGCGCCTCGGCCTCGTCCCTGGCCGGCAGCAGGATGACCCCGCCGTCCTTGATGTTCAGGTTCCAGCGCCGGTCGTCCACCCGCACCAAGGCGCTCAGATGCTGCGCCAGCCTCGGCCGACTCATCACCATGGGCAGGATATCGGCGGCGGCGAGATTGGCGCCGTCGCCAACGATCAGCGGCAGGGTCTGGAACTTGGCGGGAGAGACGTCCGGCGCCACGGCCCCGTTGTCGGCGATCACCACGGTTTTTCCGTCGAGCTCCCACACCGCCATCAGCGGCCGCTGGACGACGGCGATGACCAGGGTGTCGGGCAGCAGGCGGATCACCCGCGCGTCGGCCACCCACGGCACCTGCCGCACCCGCTCGCGCATGGCGGCGAGGTCGACGTCAAGGATCGGCACGCCGGTCCGCAGGTTGGCCGCGGCGATGATCTGCTTCTGGGCGATCGGCGAGGCGCCCTGCAGGTGGATGTTGTCCACCCTGAAGCCGATGGTCGCCAGGTCGCTCCTGGTGGCGGCCTGGGCATAGCGCGAGAGGGCCTCGCCGCGACCGCCGGTGGCCAGCAGCACCACCAGCAGCATGGCTGCGGCCAGTCCGAAGGCGAACGAGGCGATCCCGGCCGGCAGCCCAGACTGCCTGGCGGCGGCGAGCTTGGAGAGGCCCGAGGCGCCCCTGGGCCTGACGCGTCCGAACGCCGGGCGGATGGCTTCAGCAGTCATGCGCGCCCGCGGCCTCGCGGACTGGCGCTCTTTGGCGCGCACCGCCGCGGGCATATCCGTCCTCCGTGATCCAACCAACGAGCTCGTCAAAGCCCACCCCGACATGGGCGGCCTGCTCCGGGACGAGCGAGGTCGGGGTCATGCCCGGCTGGGTGTTGACCTCCAGAAGGACCAGATTGTGGTTAACGGGGTCATAACGGAAGTCACTGCGGGTCACGCCAAGGCAGCCCAGCGCGGCGTGTGCGCGCTCTGCGCATCGCATCGCCTTTTCCGCCATCTCCGCAGGCATCCGGGCGGGCAGGATGTGAACGGAGCCGCCCTCCCCGTATTTGGCCTCGTAGTCATAGAAGCCGGTGCGTGATTCGATCTCGGTGACCGCTAGGGCGCGGCCGTCCATCACCGCCACCGCCAGCTCCAGGCCGGGCACATAGGGCTCGACCACCACCTCCTCGCCGAAGGTCCACGACGGGGAGAGAAGTTCCGCCGGCGGCGAATTGGCCCCCTCGAACACCCGGAAGACGCCCACGGACGAGCCCTCCGAGTTGGGCTTCACCACATAGGGCGGCGGCAGGACGTGGCGCGCGCCGGCCTCCATCCGGTTGAAGAGGCCGCCGCCGGGAACCGGCACGCCGGCCGCGGCCAGCACCGCCTTGGCCTTCGTCTTGTCCATGGCCAGAGCCGAGGCCAGCACGCCGGAATGGCTGTAGGGGATGGCGAGGGTCTCGAGCACGCCCTGGACGCAGCCGTCCTCGCCCCAGGCGCCGTGGAGGGCGTTGAAGCAGACGTCGGGCCTGAGCTTCGTTAACACTGTGGCGAGATCGCGTCCGGCGTCGATGCGGCTGACTTTGGCGGCCAGGCGATCCAGGGCGTCGGCGCAAGCGGCGCCGGACACCAGGCTCACCTCGCGCTCAGCCGAAATCCCGCCCATCAGAACGGCGACATGCAGGCTGGCCAGGGAGGTGGCGCTCATCCGCCCTGAGTTAACCGGATTCGCCGTTCGCCGCTCTACCGATGCGCCGGATTTCCCAGTCCAGCGGAACGCCCGTTTTGGCCCTGACGTCGGCCCGCACCGCCTCGCCCAGCGCCTCGAGGTCGGCCGCCCGCGCCTCGCCGGTGTTGATCATGAAGTTGGCGTGCAGCGGACTCATCATCGCCCCGCCCATCACACGGCCGCGCCAACCGGCTTCGTCGACCAGCTTCCAGGCCGAATGACCGACCGGATTCTTGAATGTTGAGCCGCCGGTCTTCTCGCGGATCGGCTGGGTCGTCTCGCGCTGGGCGGTGATCTCGGCGATGCGGGCGCGGACGGCGTCCGATGCATCCGGCCGGCCCTGGAAGGCGCCCTTCAGCCAGATTGTCCCCGGCGGCGCGGCGCTCGCGCGATACGAATAGCCGAAGTCCGCCAGGGCAAAGGCGCAGGCCTCCCCGCCGGCATCAAAGCCCCACGCGGTGGTCAGCACGTCCTTGGTTTCGGCGCCATAGCAGCCGGCGTTCATCGTCAGGGCCCCACCGACCGTCCCCGGTATCCCGGCCAGGAATTCCAGCCCTGCGATTCCGGCCGCCGCTGCCGCCCGCGCCACGGATGAATCCAGGGCCCCGGCGCCAGCGGTGACGCGGCACGTCTGACTGTCGACTTCGATCGCCGCGAAGGCGCGGCCGGCCAGTCGGATGACAAGGCCCTCGATGCCGCCGTCACGGACGATGAGG
>DASXBY010000129.1:0-3128 GCA_036491455.1 Caulobacteraceae bacterium | reverse complement strand
CTACTACCGATCGTTCGCCGCCCGGCAGTTCGCCCGGCTACCCACCGAACGCGATCCCGACCTCGAGGCTTACCTCGCCTCGCTGCTGATGCACGCCTGGAGCGAGGGACGTCGGCCCGTCCTCGGCTTCGTCCTCACAGGGCTTCGGGTGGCGCGTCTGCGCGCCGTCTTTGGCGCCTACGACGTGCACATCGACCGCGATCCGCTGGCGATCTGGGCGTCCTACCAGCGGCATGCCGCCGAAGGGACCTACAACTTCTTCGCCGGGCTCTTCTGGATCTTGGAGCGCAACGCCACGCACCCCCTGCTCGAACCCTTGGCGGCACGATTCCGCTTGCGGAACGGCCTCGAGAAGATGGTGAAACCGAGGGTCTACTATCGGAAGACGATCGACACATTGACGCCAGCGGAGAGCTACGGCCTCGTCTATTATTTCTGGCTGCTGAGCCTCCTGCACGCCGCGAGCCACGCAGACCTGATCCTCGATATGAGCCTGGCGGACGAGCCGGGCTACGCGCGCGGGCTGGAGGCGAAGCTGCGAGCCGAGTGCGGGCTCAAGGTCAGCTTCGAAGGCCTGGCGACCGTGCGAACGCCGCAGCTCCTGCCGCTATTCGATCGGCCGGCGGCGGAAGCGCGCGTCCTAGATCTTCTGCATCTGGACGCCGCCGCGCCTTACTTCGACGCCACCCGAGCGCGTTCGCGCCTGGACGAAATGGCGCCGGCCAAGGGTGAGATCCTAGCTAGCGCGCTGGCGGCCGCGGAGCGCCGGGCGGTGGCCCAGTCTCCTCTCCCATAGGGAGAGGAAGGGGGCCAAGCGAAGCTTGGGAAGGTGAGGGGTTACGCGGCTTCCTTCCGTAACCCCTTGCGTGTTGGATTCCTGGCAATGTGCAGGGGCCGCCGATCGGGTGATGCCCGACCGGCGGCGGTGACCGTGAGCCCGTAACCCCTGGGGCCTGCAAGCCGTGGGTGAGCTGGGGCGGCGGTCACCTCTTCTTCAACCCGAACAGTTGCAGGGGGCAAGACCCCGCACGCAAGGATGGGAGTGCGAAGATGGCCGATGAGGGATGGGTGATTGGGATCGACGTGGCCAAGGCGTGGCTGGACGTGGCGGTGCTGCAGACCGGAGAGGTGTTCCGGGTCGGCAATGACGAGGCGGGCTGGGACGAGCTGGCTGAGAAGCTGAAGGGCGAAAGGATCAAGGCGATCGGCCTGGAGCCGAGCGGCGGCTACGAGCGGGGAGCGATCAAGGCTCTGCGCAAGGCCGCTCTGCCGGTGCGCCTGGTCAATCCTTACCGGGCGCGTCAGTTCGCCCGCGCCTTGGGCCGCCTGGCCAAGAACGACCGGATCGACGCGCTCACGATCGCCCGCTTCACCGCCCAGCTGCCGACGCGGGAAGCGCGCCACGATCCGCTGGTCGACCAGATGGCCGAGTTGGTGGTCGCCCGGCGTCAGCTGACGCAGGACAAGGTTCGGCTGAGCAATCAACTCGAGCAGGTGCGCGATCCGATCCTGCGGCGCATGACCGGCCAGCGTCTTCGGCGCATCGCCGCGGAGATCCTCCTGATCGGCAAGCGCCTGACCCAGATCGTGGCTGGCGACGCCAACCTGGCCGCCAAGGACCGGCTGATCCAGTCCTTCCACGGCGCCGGGCCGGTGCTTAGCCACACCCTGCTGGCCCTGGTCCCCGAGATCGACGACGCCAATCGGCGCGAGATCGCCGCCCTTGTCGGCCTCGCGCCCTTCGACGACGACAGCGGCCGGCGCGCCGGCAAACGGGCCATCTGGGGCGGCCGCGCCGAGGTCCGCAACGTCGTCTACATGGCCGCCATGGCCGCGGCCCGCTGCAACCCCGTCCTGAAGGCCTTCCGCCAGCGTCTCATCGCCAGCGGCAAGACCCCAAAGGTCGCCATCATCGCCGTCGCCAGACGAATGCTCGGCATCCTCATCGCCATGCTGCGCAGCGGCCAGGAATGGAACCCCGCACACGCATGACGAACACAGTTGCTCACCCGGACGCGATCTGGCGATCGCGTCTCACCTCTCCCTGTGGGAGAGGTGAATGGCGCCCACGCGTGCGGTGGACTAAAGACCCCGGCAGCTTTGGCCGGGCGCGGAATCGCGCTCTAGTTCACGCCCTGATCCGGAACCCCTGATGATCCCAGCCGCCGCTCTGAAAACACCCAGAACCCGCGGGCACGCCGCCGCCCCGATCGCCCTCCTCGCGGCCCTCGCCCTCGCCGCCTGCCAGAAATCCGCCTCCGCCGTCTCCGCCGACGACATGACCCTCGGCAACCCCAAGGCGCCGGTGACGGTGATCGAATACGCCTCCCTCTCCTGCCCGCACTGCGCGGCCTTCAACAACGACACCTTCCCGGCCTTCCGGGCCAAGTACATCGACACGGGCAAGATCAACTATGTGTTCCGGGAGGCCCTGACCGCCGACCCGGCCATCGCCGCCGCCGGGTTCCTGACGGCCCGCTGCGCCGGCAAGGACAAGTACTTCCAGGTGATCGACGCGGTCTTCCACGTCCCCGCCCTGCACGAAGGCGCGGAGGGCGATCCGCACGCCATCCTGCTGCAGATCGCCGAGTCCGCGGGCCTTAGCGAAACCAAGTTCGACGCCTGCATCCGCGATCCGGCGGCGCAGAAGGCGCTCAACGACCGCTGGCAGGGCTATGTCACCGACGACAAGGTCGACCAGACGCCGACCTTCGTCATCAACGGCGTCCTCCACAAGGGCGTGATGACCCTGCCCCAGCTCGACCAGGCCATCGCCTCCGGCGGAGGCAAGCCGTCGACGTGACCGTTCGACTCAAAACTCCGCTCATCCTGAAGGCCGAGCGCGTAGCGAGGCCATTCAGGACCCAGGCGTTTTCTGAAACCCTGAGCCCCACGATAAAACACCTGGGTCCTGGATCTCGCCGCTACACGCGGCTCGTCCAGGATGAGCGGAAGGATGGGAGGGCGAGTGTCGGGGGCATGGCCCTCGCCGCCGCACTCACGCTCCTCGCCCTCCCCGCCTTCGCCGTCCCCATGCCCGACGACATGAGCCTTGGCAGCCCCACGGCGCCGGTGACGGTCACCGAATACGCCTCCCTCGGCTGCCCGCACTGCGCGGCCTGGTCGCG
>DASXBY010000128.1:0-21182 GCA_036491455.1 Caulobacteraceae bacterium | reverse complement strand
GCGTCGAGACCGCCCTCGAGGCGTGGACCCCGGCCCGCAAGGGAGAGCTGGCCGGACAGCTTGCCGACGTAGTCATTGTCGAGCAGCGCCATGTCAATATCGGCGAGACTCGCCTTGAGACTGGCCTGGCCACCGGCGTTGGAGAAGTCGACCACGGCGTGACCGGCGCCGACTCCCACGTTTGCTCGGATCGCCAAACCCTTGTCGCCGAAGCGCAATTCCGCCGGAGTCAGGGTGCGAATATCGGAGCGGCGCCAGCGCGCCAGTCCGGTGAAGCTCGCTGTTCGCTCGCCGCCTGCTTCGACGATCTCACCATCGCCACTTACTCGCCAGGGGCCGGCAGCCGAGGGGCCGTTTGCGACAATCCTGTAAGGCAGACGAGCAAAGGGACCATTGGCCGTGAATTTGATCGCCTTGATCTCAACGCCCTCGAAGATCGCTTCGCCGCCTTCGAGCGAAAGGTCCGCCCGAGCACCGCCCGGCGCGTCGACGATCTTGACCCGTCCCTGGGCATGGCCAGCGGTGAGCCACGCGCCCGGTCCCAGGGTGAACGCCAGGTCTGCGCTCGAGGGTTCCCCTCTCCGGAGCGCAAGGTCGCCGCGTGCTACAAGGCCGCCTGCAGTGAGGCCCAGATGGACTAGATCGAGGCCGTCTCCGGCGAACCGGAACTCGCTCTCGGCGGCGGCTGGACCATAGGCGCTGGCGGCATTGAGCGCGAAGCGTCCGTCGCCGCCATCGCCGGTGTGCTGGAAGGTCAGCGCCATTCGAGCATTGGCGAGCGCCAGGCCCGGAGCATTGACGGCGCCAAGATCAGCTAGCAGATCGAGACGCGGGGCGGTGAGCGAACCGGAAAGCCCGCCGGTGCCCCTGGCCGCCCCGGCGACCTCCACAGGCCCGAGGTCCAGCGGACCTTTTGCGGTCCACACGAGCTTGAGGCCGAGGGCGCCGTCACCGCCGAGGGTCCCGGTTCCGCTGACCTGGCCGCCGACACCGGTCAGAGTCGAATCGGAGATGGTCAGGACGTTCCCAGCCCAGGAAGCATGGCCGACCAGGTGGGGCGAGCGGCCGAGCAGCCGGTCGACGTCGTCCATGCCGCTGGCCAGGTTTCGGCCGCGGGAATCGGCTGAGAAGAGCCAGGGATTCGCGCCCGACTGGCTCGCCGTCCATGAGAAATCGACCACGCCAGTGGCGCCGCGATGGGCCAGGGCGAGATTCGAAAAGCTGGCGGCGCCATTGAACGTCAGGCCCCCCAGCAGTCCTCGCTGCCCCTGCCCCTGGGCCTTGAGGCCGACACCATCGACGCTGAGCTGCTCCATCAAGAGGCGCCCGTCCGCCAGGCGCGTGATCTGCGCCGATGCCCTTGGCCGTGCGCCGAGGAGAGCGGCGAGAAGCCCTTGGCCGGCGCCTCCATCGCCCGCGGGCGCGGTGACGATGACGAGATCTTTTCCCCTGGATTCCAGGCTAAAGGGCCCCGCGACCCGCGCCAGAGTATAGCCAGCCGTTGAGACATTGGTCACCGCCCCCGACCCGGCGAGTCGCCAATGGTTACGATCGGCGTTCAGTGTTCCCTCGAAGGCCGCGGAGCCGACCGCTGGAAAATTCGTCAGACGGTCGGCGCGAGCGACGCGCAGATCGACCGCCAGTCCCTTGGGTCCGGTTGTCATCGCGCCGGCGTCAGCTTCGCCATGAGCGGCTAGATTGATGTTGTCCGACTGCACCGAAATGTTGAGATCCGGGAGCCCATCCGGCGCCCGCCGTCCGATGAAGGCGAAACGCGCCTCAGGCCCGGCCATGGCGCGATAACCGGAAAGCAGGGATGAGGACGCCAGTTCGATGACGCCGTGAACCTCACCGCCGACGGGCGTCCATGATCCCTGGGCCTGAAACGGCGCCCTCTGTCCAACGCGGCTGTCGACGAAGACCTGGCCCTGATGAAGCGAGCCTTTGGCCCTGACCTTGAGCAGAAACGGCTGGTCGGCCGCAAATCCCAGGGAACCGGCCATCGCCCCGCCCAGGGCCTCATGGGCGTCGGCGGTGATGGCGAAGGACTTGTCGCGCTCCCAGTCGAGATGGGCGTCCAGCCGGTCTCCCGCGTGCAGTCGACTCGCCGCCGACACGCCCGCACGGACCGCCCCCGAACGCTCAAGATCCACTGATCCGGCAAGGTCATAGTCGCCGCTGCGGCCGGCAAAGGCCGGCATCATCTCAACGCGCGCGTTCAGATGCTGGATGTTCACCGAAACCGGCAGCTCGCCGCCCGCGCCGCGAGCCGCCGGCGCATTCGGGCGGTGGTCGAAAATCAATTGCTGAGCTGCAAGCTGGTGGATGCTCAGCCGGCGGCTGAACAAATCGGACGCCCGCCAATCGAAAACGACGCCTCGCGCGTCAAGCCAGACGCCGGTGCGGTCGGTGAGGGTCAGTCGGCCGATTTGAGGATGCGACCATGGGTCCCCGACGAGCCCGCTGATCTTGAGACGGCCCAGGGACCCGAAGTCCAGTCCGTTGAGCGATCGCTCGATCAAAGACCGTCCGGGGTCGGTCCCTGGGCCCAGACGGATGAGCGCCGCTACGGCCAGGATCACCGCCCCCGTGATCGCGAGCCAGCGCCAGTGGCGCGGTGGTCTGCTTTCAACGGCGAGCGTCGCCATCAGAAGCTCTGCCCAATGCTGATGTAGGCCTGGATGCGGGAATCGCCCTGACGCGGATTGAGCGGCGTCGCCAGGTCGAATCTCAGGGGCCCAAAGCCCAGGTTATAGCGAATGCCGATGCCGGCCCCGATGCTCGCATGGCTGAAATCGGGAGTTTGAGTCAGGCCAACCGAGCCGGCGTCTACAAAGGCGGCCACGCCCCACTGTTGGCTGATCCTCTGCCGCACCTCGACCGACGCTTCGGCGAGTGAGAGGCCGCCTTCCGGCGTGTTGTTCGACAGGCGCGGCCCTACCGCCTGGTAGGCGAACCCGCGGACCGAACCGCCGCCCCCGGAGTAGAAGCGCCGATCCGCAGGCACATCCGGGATCGATCCGCCGACGATTGAGCCGATCTCGAAGCGGCCGGCGATAACCGTAGCGCCGCCCGCCGTCACCGGCAGGTAGCCGCTCACCTGGCTCGCCAGCTTGACGTAGTCGACGCTACGCGTGCCGGTCACCAGCGTCGGCTCGGTCCGGATCCGAAGTCGCCAGCCCCGCGTGGGGTCGAGCGGATCATTGGACCGGTCGACAGCCAGGGCGACAACGGCAGTCGGGATGAAAAGGTCCAGCTTTTCGCCGATCGGCGTCCCTTCCGGATTGATGGCGTCCTGTTCCGAGAGGGAGACGTAGTCGAGATACAATCCGAGGGTGGCGAAAGTCGTCTTTGTCCAGTGTCGCTCGATTGCTGCGCGAACGCCCGCGCCTGAGTCGTCGTAGGCCGGCGTACGCTCGTTCAGGGCGTCGATGCCTGTCTTCAGGATCTGATCCGGCCTGTGGAAGTCCGGAAGGTCGACCTCGAAATCCAGCACCTGCTGGATGTCATACAGCCGTCCGGTCAGGGTCGACGTGTCGGCGTAGCCCAGCAGGTTGTAGTGGGTCCACTTTGCGTCGACACCCGAGCCTTCGATCGTCGAATAGGTCGCGAAGCTCGAGCCGCCCATAGCCGCTTCGCTGTTGAATCCGGCGCCGGCGGTCGTGGAAAGAGCCGCGCCGACCTCGATGGTGCGTCTTGGGCTCTCGACCAGATCGACGATTACGGGTCGCAGACCGTTCTTGATTTCGCTCGCGGGCGCCAGGGCGGCGGAAGCCGACTCGTAGACGCCCGTATCGGTCAGCCGTCGTTCGAGCTTGGCCAGCTTGTCCGGACTGTAGGTGGCGCCAGGCTTCCAGGGTGCAAGCCCGCGTACGAACCCAGGCCGTGTGTGGCCCTTTCGCTCCAGACGGACTTCGCCTAGCCGCACGATCTCGCCGGCGGCAATGCGGAAGGTTGGCCTGATGGTGTGGTCGGCATTGTCGACGATAACCTGCCGTGGCTGGGCAGCTACGTCGGCATAGCCAAGGCTGGAAAGCGCCACGACGGCCCGGGCTTCGGCGGCCACGATGTCGAATGCCCGGCCAGGCTTGCCCGGAGCAAGATCGAGCGCCTTTTGCGCGTCGCCTTGGGCGGCGGCTGGGGGCGGAGAGCCTATCCATTCGATGTTGGGCGCGGCCAGAACGAACCTTGGTCCGGGTGTGGCGGAAACGGTCGCCATCGGCGGATCGGAATCGCTGACGTCGGGTGTCACCTCGGACTCGTAATAGCCCTCGGACCTCAGCAAGGCCGTGGCGGCGTCGGCAGCGTCACGTGCCCGGCGGCGGGCTTCAACTCGCGATGCGGGGGCTTTGCTCGCGTCGCCGATGGCGCGCACGATCTCGCCTCTCAACGCCTTGTCCATCTCGCCCTGAAGCTGAGCAGCCGGTGACGCGGCGCAAACGGGATTAGCCATGGACGTGGCGAGCAAGGAGACAGCGAGGGCCAGGGCGAAGTCGTAGCGTCGCAATCCGACAAATCCCGCAGCGCCCCGTCCTACATAGAGCAGGGTCGTCGCCAGTGTCACCTGCAGGCATGAACGTGCGATTTATAGGCGTCTTCGGCTCCTGCGGGCGGGGCTTGCGAACCAAGGAGCGGCGTGAACCATCAAGGCTTGAGCCTGACGAACCAACGCCGGACGCCTACAACTCTAAGCGCCAGGAGCCGATAACGAAGCAGCAGGAGCGCGAAATGACCGACGCCGCCGGGGCCGTCGCCGCCGCCATGGGCGTGCTCGACGACTTCATGTCCGCCTTCAACGCCCGCGACCTGGCCGCCTTTGAGGCGACTTTCAATTTCCCCAGCGTGCGCCTCGCCTCCAACACTTTGGCGATCCTCGAAAAGGGCTACCACAAACCCGAGATGTTTTCCCGCGGCGCGCTCAGCGAGTGGGGCCGTTCGGCCTGGGACAGGCGCGAGGTCATCCACGCCGGCCCGGACAAGGTGCACATCGACACCCGCTTCACCCGCTACCGCGCAGATGGCACGGCGATCGCCAGTTTCGATTCCATCTATGTCATCACTTTCGAGGACGGCCATTGGGGCGTGAAGGCCCGCTCGAGCTTTGCGCCCTGAGGTCACGCTCGGCGGTAGGCGACCTTCCAGAGGACCACGGCGACCGCGCCGCCGACGAACGACAGCAACAAGGCGCCCCCGGCCGCTTTCTCCCAGCCGTAGGCGGTAAGCTGGTCGTTCTCGATCAGGATGCCGCGCCGGTCTGTCTCCGAATGTCCGCCGTCCTTGTGCGGCAAGGGAATGGCCAGGATTAGCCCGGCCACGAAGGTCGCCGCCATTCCGGCCAGTCCGGCCGCGCGCAATCCGCGGATTTGATGCCTATGCAACAGCCACCAGGCCGGACCGCCGATCAGGATGAGACCCGCCAGCCATGCGAGGAACGCTCCAAGGAAGACGACCGCGATCCCCTGCGCGCCCCCGCCAGTGAGATAGGCAACGCCCAGAACCCTCACGACCATATTGAGCCAGTGCAGGGTGACGATCATGGCCCCGGTCAGGGAGCCGGCGAGGATCGCCAGGCCGACGCGCGCCGGCGCCAGGCGGTATTCAGCGACAGGCCTTGCCACGGATGCGATCAGTTTCGCCGCGGGATGATCACCGGCAGGGTCTCGTAGCCCTTGATGAACGTCGAATAGGTCCGGGTCGGCTCTCCGGCCAGGCGGATCACGGGAAAGCGCCGGAGGATCTCTTCCCAGATGATGGTGAGCTGCAGCTCGGCCAGGCGATTGCCCACGCAGCGATGGATGCCGAAGCCGAACGATAGGTGCTGGCGAGGGCGCGGCCGATCGATGATGTAGGCGTTCGGATTGTCGATCACAGTCTCATCGCGGTTGCCCGATACATACCACATGACCACCTTATCGCCTGCGTGGATGGTCTTGCCGCGAAACTCCACGTCGCGAATCGCCGTGCGCCGCATATGGGCCAGTGGCGTCTGCCAGCGGATGGTCTCCGAGACCATCGACGGGATCAATTCGGGCCTTGCGCGCAGCTTGTCGTACTCGTCCGGGAATTTGTTCAGCGCAAAGACCGAGCCTGAGATCGTGTTCCGCGTGGTGTCGTTGCCGCCGATGATCAGCAGCACCAGGTTGCCGTGATAGGCGTGGATGTCGAGGTCGCGGGTCGCCGCGCCGTGGACCAGCATGGAAACCAGGTCGAAGGTCGGCTCGGCTTTGAGCCGCGACTCGCGAAGTTCGTCGAAGGCAGCGAAGCAGTTGGCGATCTCGGCCTGCTTCTGCTCCCAGCTCGTCACCGGGCCGTGGCCGACGCTGTTGGTGAATATGTCGGACCAGAAGGTGAGACTGCGCCGCTGCTCGTAGGGAAAGCCGAACAGCGTGGCGAGGGTCATCGCCGTCAGTTCCTTGGAGACCTTGTCGACCCAGTCGAATTCCTGGCCGATCGGTAGGGCGTCGAGGATGGCGCCCGCACGCTCGCGGATTATGGGCGACAGATTTTGCAGGTTGGCCGGCGCCACGACCGGGCTGACCGTCTTGCGCTGCTCGTCGTGCTCAGGGGGGTCCATCGAAATGAAGCTGGGCCTGGCAGTCCGCCGCCCCTCCTCTTCAGCCTGCTTGAGGCTCTGCAGGACGATGCCGGAGGCCGAGGAGAAGTCCTGGTGATTCGTCTCTACCGCCATGATGTCGTTGTAGAGGGTGAGAGACCAGTATGGCCCGTAGGGGCTGTCCGGCGTCCAATGCACCGGATCCTCGGCCCGAAGCCGCTCGAAATAGGGCCACATGGCGTCGGCGGCGAAGAGCTCGGCCTGCGCCGGGCTCAGGGTCTCCAGCGGCTCGGACCAGGCCCGAGCGCGGGCGGCCTCTCGGATGTCGAGGGTTGCGTCGTCCATGCGCGCCTCCTTCGTTCTTAACAGTGATCAGTTGAAGGGAGCGCCGATCCGCTTTCGAGGTCAAGGCGCGGAAGCGCCTCGTGATTGCCGTGCGGCAGGATGGTGGGCCGGGTGGGGATCGAACCCACGACCACTCGATTAAAAGTCGGGTGCTCTACCTCTGAGCTACCGGCCCATGCGCGCGCTTCGGACAGGGGCCGGACGATAGGCGCTCGCCCTCTGCCTCCGCAAGAACGCCGCCCCAATGCCGCCGAAACGGCGCCGTTTCAAGCCGGGTAGTCTTCCATCCCCACCGCGCAATCCGTCCTAGCCGGTGCGCTGCACCCAGGGCGAAGGTCCGGCCGGCGTTAGTAGAAGACGTTGTGGACCACATAGGCGACGTAGCCGGTCCCGATCTGGACCAGGAGCAAATCCGGTCCGAAGCGCACCCAGCGGTACCCGGGCGGCGGCGGCTGGATACCAAGCGTAGCCCAGCTGTTGAAATAGTATGTTGAGGTCAGGAACATGAGGGGCAGGAATTGACCGCTCACCCAGCGACGATAACTCCAACCCGGTGGATAGCGGTAAGCGCTGCCGCGGTAGCGGTGGCCGTTCCAGCCCCAGTTCGGGCGAGGCGGTCTCGGCGGATGGGTAGGCCGGGACGGATGGTTCGGCTGACCGGGTTGAATTGGTTTGGTTGATCCGCCATTGCCCGGTCGCCCCTGGTCGGGCCGACCGTTGCCTGGGCGATTGCCACCGCCGTTACCGGGCCCCCCTTGGCCTGGGCCGCCAGGATTGGGACGGCTCGGGCCGCCTTGGCTCGGGCCACCTTGGCCCGGTCCTCCACCCCCCGGTCGGCCTCCGCTCTGCGGCGGCCGCCCGGGATTGGCCGGTCTGGTTTGCGGGCCTTGCCCAGATGTCGGTTGCGCTTCAGCCAGATTCGGCGCCGCCAGCGCGAGGCAGCTGGCGATGAGAAGCCATTTCTTCATTCGAAGCTCCTTCTTGCGATGCACCTCTCGGTGACGCTCGCCGTGGGGCGCCGCCGGCGCCCGCCATCAGTTCCCGCTTTTTTGGGCGACTCGGTCCCAATGGGCAGAGATCAGGCAAAGACGCCGTATTCAACGTCGAGGACCTGGCCCGTGTCGATGTTCACCAACAGCAGGTCCGGTCCGTATCTCACCCACTCGCAGCCGTATGGCGGCGGACCGAATCCGAGATTGGCATAGTCGTTGAACCAATAGGCCTGGGACAGGAACAGGGCCGGCAGAACTCCGCCGATCGACCACCGCTGGTAGCCGTAGCCGTGCGGCCAATTCCAATAACCACCATGGTAATGCTGTCCGTTCCAGGCCCCGTAGTGGCCTCGGGCATAGTTCCCGGGGTAGTTGGCTCCGTAGCTCGATCGGCCGCTATATTGGCCGCTGTAGTTTGGCGCGGGAGGGTTCGCGCCGCCATAGTTCTGAGCCGGCCTGTTGTTGGGCTGACCGCCGCCGGGATGATAGTTCCCGCTGCCCTGCGCACCACCGTTCCTCGGGGCCGTTCGGTTGTTCGGCTGGCCGTTACCGCCGACCCCGCCCGGGCGATAATTCCCACCGCCCTTCGGGCTGCCGGCCGGTTTCTGTGGATGGCCCGCAGGCTTGCCGTTCTCCTGCTGGTTGTTCTGGGCTTCAACGATGGCGGGCGCCAAGATGCTCAGGCAGCTGGCGGCGATCAGCAAAGTCTTCATGGGTTTCTTAGCCGTTGTCCTATGGTGACGCTCGTAACTACAAGCGTGTCAACGACCTTAAACGCCGAACCTAAGCCTTGGATGCCGCTTGCCTTACGATAAGTTCAAGGCGAAACGTTTCGAAGGTCCCGGCCCTGATCGCGGCGCGAGATCGCGCCATCAGCGCCTCAAAGAATGCGAGATTGTGCCAGGAGAGCAGCACCTGGCCCAGGATCTCGCCGGATTTCACCAGGTGGTGGAGATAGGCGCGCGAATAGTCGCGGCTGGCCGGGCAGTCCAACGTCTGATCCAGGGGCGCAGCATCGTCAGCGAAGCTGGCGTTCTTCAGATTGACGACGCCATCCCAGGTCCATGCTTGCCCATGGCGTCCTGAGCGGGTCGGCAACACGCAATCGAACATGTCTATGCCCCGCGCCACCGCTTCGACGAGATCCGCCGGCTTGCCGACGCCCATCAGGTATCGCGGCTTTTCCGGCGGCAAGCCGTCGACGGCGAACTCGAGGGTTTCGCACATGGCCTGGTGGCCCTCCCCCACCGCCAGGCCGCCAAGCGCATAACCGTCGAAGCCGATTTCGATCAGCCGGTCGGTGGACTCCCGGCGCAGGTTTTCGAAGGTGGACCCCTGCTGGATTCCGAACAGGGTCTGCTTTTCGCGCTCTCCGAACGCCGCCTTGCAACGCTCTCCCCACCGGGCCGACAGGCGCATGGCTTCGGCCGCGCGCCTTGGCGTCGCCGGCCAGGCGACGCATTCATCCAGCTGCATCACGATATCGGCGCCCAGCAGATCCGCCTGGATCTCGATCGAGCGCTCTGGCGAAAGGCTGTGGCGCGAACCGTCGATATGGCTCTGAAACGCCACCCCGGCCTCGCTGACCTTGGCGATCTTGGCCAGGGACATGACCTGGAATCCGCCGGAGTCCGTCAGGATCGGCCCCTCCCAGCGCATGAACTCGTGCAGGCCGCCGAGCCTCGCTACACGCTCGGCGGAAGGCCGCAGCATCAAGTGATAAGTGTTTCCCAGCAGGATTTGAGCGCCGCTCTGGCGGACCTGTTCAGGGGTCAGAGCCTTGACGGTCCCGGCGGTGCCTACCGGCATGAACGCTGGCGTATCGATCACCCCGCGCGGCGTCTCCAGGCGACCGGCGCGGGCGCCGCCATCGCGCGCGTCGATGTGGAACGGGAAGGTGCTCACTGCGCGCGCCAGATCAGTGAAGCGTCTCCATAGGAATAGAAGCGGTAGCCCACCCTAACAGCGTGAGCATAGGCCGCCTTCATCCGTGCGGTCCCGGCAAAGGCGCATACGAGGACGAAAAGGGTCGATCGCGGCAGGTGAAAGTTGGTCAGCAGGACGTCGGCGATCTGAAACCGGTAGCCGGGCTGGATGAACAGGCGTGTCTCGCCGGCGAAGGGCCGAACGCGACCATCTTCGCCAGCCGCGCTCTCGATCAGGCGCAGGCTTGTGGTGCCGACGCAGACGATCCGCCCGCCAGCGGCCCGTGTTTCATTGAGAGCTTGGGCCACGCCCCCTGAGACTTCGCCCGCTTCCGCATGCATGCGGTGCTCAGCCAGGGTTTCCGTCTTGACCGGAAGAAAGGTCCCGGCGCCGACATGCAGGGTGACGAAATGGCAGGCGATCTTGGAGGCCTTCAGCGCGGCCAATAGCTCGGGCGTGAAATGAAGGCCCGCTGTCGGCGCCGCAACAGAGCCGGCGGGCCTGGCATAGACCGTCTGGTAGTCGTTGAAGTCCTGCTCGTCCTCCGCTCTGCGGCCGGCGATGTAGGGCGGCAACGGCATCAGCCCCCGCTCAGCGATGGCGTCATCGAGCGCCGCGCCCGACAGGTCGAAGTCCAGGGTCACCTCGCCGTCCTCGCCGCGTTCGATGACCGTTGCGTCCAGTTGAGAGAGCAGGCAGGCGCGATCGTCGCGCTCGCCGAAGGCGATGCGATCGCCGGGCTTGAGTCGCTTGGCAGGGCGGACGAAGGCGCTCCATCGCGAATCGGTCACGCGCTTAAGCAGGGTCGCTTCGATCCGAGCGGTCAGGCCATCCCGGGACCGGATCCCGGCGAGCCTGGCGGGAATGACCTTGGTGTCATTGAACACCACCGCATCGCCTGGACGAAGGCATAGCGGCAGGTCGGCGACCGCCCTGTCGATCAGCGATCCTTCCTCGCTTACCTCCAGCATCCGCGCGGCGTCGCGTGGATGAGCCGGCCGCAGGGCGATGCGGTCCTCCGGCAGATCGAAGTCGAAGTCGGCGATCCTCATCGCCCGCGCCGTTTCCTTCGCCTCTTGGGGCGCGTCAAGGGCGACGCCTGCGGCAAGCGGCCGGCTATGCGTCGCGAGGCGCCCCCTGTAAGCAGCCGGTCATGGACCTCCTGCGCGCGGTCGCTTTTCTCCTGGCCGCTGGATCGGCGCTGGCGGCGGCGCTGTCGCTGGGCGGTGCGGTCAGCGACAAGCTGGACCTGTTCGCCCAGGCCGCGCCGGCCTGGCTGGTGACTAGCCTCATTGCCCTCCTCGCCTTGGCGCTGACCGGCGCCGGTCGCGTCGGGCTGGCGCTAGCCGCCTTCGCCCTGGTCGCCTCACTCGCGCTGATCGCGCCGGACGCGATCGCCGGCTTCACCCTTCGTCACGCCGCGGCCGGACGTCACACTCTCAAGCTCGTCCAGCTCAATGTCTGGGACCGCAACCGCGATCCGGCCGCCACCGAGGCGTGGCTGCGCGCGCAGAGAGCGGACATCCTTGTCCTTGAGGAATTCGGCGATGGTTCCGTGCCGGCGGCGTTGGCCGACACCTATCCCTTTAGCACGGGGTGCCCGCCCGGCTGCGCCACCGTGATCCTTTCGCGGATGCCGCTCTCAGCGAACGGAACCATCGCTTGGCCGGGTCTTGGTCCTCGCCATACGGGCGCCTGGGCCAGCTTCGGCCAGGGCGCGGACGCCTTCGTCGTCGCCGGCGCTCACTATCGGTGGCCGATTCCGGCCGGACCTCAGCGCGAGCAGGCCCGCAGGTTCGTTGCCGCCCTCGCCCCGTTCGACAGGAAGAGCCTCATCGTCGCCGGCGACTTCAATCTCAACCCCTGGTCGTTTGGCCTTCGCAGCCAGGACAAGGCCCTGAGCATTCCCCGGATCACCCACGCCCTTTTCACCTGGCCGGCCGGACCGATCTCACACTGGCGCCTCAACCTGCCGTTCCCGGTCCTGGCGGTTGACCAGATCTACGCCGGATCGGACTGGGAGGTGGTCAGCGTCTCACGCGGGCCTCTGCTCGGTTCAGACCACTACCCGGTGGTTGCCGTCCTGACCCGCTAGGACAAAGTTGCCTGATCTCCTTGTGATCTAGGCTTCGGCGACGCGCATCGAAACAATCTTGCCGGGGCTTCTCGGCGGCTCTCCCTTGGGCAGCGCGTCGACGTGTTCCATGCCGGAGATCACCTCACCCCATACCGTGTACTGACGGTCGAGGAACCGCGAGTCCGCCAGGCAGATGAAGAACTGGCTGTTGGCCGAGTCAGGAACCTGGGTACGGGCCATCGAACAGACGCCGCGCGAATGTGGCGCCGACGAGAACTCGGCTTTCAGGTTCGGCTTTTTGGAGCCGCCGCCGCCGGTGCCTGTGGGATCGCCGCCTTGGGCCATGAAACCGTCGATCACCCTGTGGAAGACTACCCCGTCGTAAAAGCCCTCTCCCGCCAATTCCTTGATGCGAGCGACATGGCCGGGAGCAAGGTCGGGGCGCAGGCGGATGGTCACCGGACCGTTTTCAAGAGTCATGATCAGAGATTCGTCGGGCATGGCGCTCACTTCAATTGGCTGGGAAGGGAAAGGTCACAGGGCGAAAGGCCGACCAATTTTTCGGCTTTCATGCGGACGACCTCGGCGGCGAACCAAGGGCCGGCGGTGTCAATGACCCGAACGCTCGGGCGCTCGGCCGGAGGAATGTCGGCCATGACCCGCACCTTCGTCATCCTGTCCTGGGGCGGCGCCACCGGTTCGCCGATCTTGATCGATTTGACCACGTCCTCTCCGGCTATGACCCGGCCGATGGCGGTGTACTGGCCGTCGAGGTTGTGTTGCGTGTCACGCATCAGGAAAAACTGGCTGTTGCCGCTGTCCGGATCCTGAGCCCGGGCCATGCCCACCACACCCGTGCAGAACAAGGGAGCGGCGCCGACGGTATGATCGACGGTCATCGCCCCCAGGGCGGCGGGTTGGCTCATCACCGGCAGGGCGCCCATGAAGCCTTTTTCGTGGCCGCCTTCTGAATCGAAGATGACCATCGGAGTCGTTCCATCGCGCCTGAAAGTGAATTCGCCCCGAAGGTTGGGCTTGGTCGAGCCGCCCTGGCCATTGTCCTGCGGATCTCCGGTTTGATCCATGAATCCATCGATCACCCTGAAGAAGGCGCGCCCATCGTAAAAGCCCGTCCGGGCGAGATCCCGGACCTGGGCAACGGACTTCGGCGCCGCCAGCGGCGCCAGTTCGACGAATACTCTGCCCTTGTTGGTGTCGATCACCAGAACGTTCTGCGGGTCGGGCGTGCGCCAATCAGCTTCAGACGGCGTGGCGGGACTAGGCGGCGGGGCGCCGATGACCGGGCCCGCCAAGAGCAGCGCGGCGGTGAGTACGACAAAGCGGGAGATCATTGCGCCCGCCTATCGCGGCGCCCGGTCGCCGACAAGGGCCTAGAGCACGATGCGGTCCAGATGGACTCGCAGGAACGCTGAAACAAAGAATTCGAGCGCGTCCTTGTCGAACGAGCAGTTCGCACTTTTTTAGGCGCGCGCTCTTGGCATCAGACTTTGCCGAACTTGGCCTCGAGGCGCCGCGCCACGCCCGCCGGCACGAAGCGCGAGATATCGCCCTTCATGGAGACGATGTCTTTGACAAGGCTGGAAGCGAGGGCCTGATGGCGCGGATCCGCCATGAGGAAGACGGTTTCGATGTTCCGGTCGAGCTGCTGGTTCATCGCTGTCATTCGGAATTCGTACTCGAAGTCGGCCACGGCCCTCAGGCCCCGGATGACCATCTGCGCCCCGACCTCGCGGGCGAAGTGGATGGTAAGGTTGTCGTAGGTAAGCACCTCGACCTCGGTGACCTTGGCGCACTCGAGCGTCTCTTCCCGAATGATCTCGACCCGCTCCTCGGTCGAGAAGAGCGGCGACTTGGCGGGGTTCACGGCCACGCCGATGATCAGCTTGTCGACCAGCTTCACCGCCCGACTGATGATGTCGAGGTGACCGTTCGTCACGGGATCGAACGTGCCCGGATAGAGTGCGATGCGCATCATGGCGCTCCCTCCGTCTCGCCGGCCGGCGCGTCCGGCCCGGCATCTCCATTCCCATCTCCGCCAGTCCCGGCGTCGCCCTCATCGCCCAAGCCGTCATCGTCGTCGGCCCCTTCCAACCGCTCGATCGCGACGACGTGTTCATCCTCGGCGGTGCGGAAAATGGTCACGCCCTGGGTGTTGCGCCCGGCGATGCGGATCTGGGCGACGCGGACGCGGATCAACTGGCCCTGATCGGTGACGAGCAGCAACTGGTCCGCGTCCTCCACCGGGAACGAGGCCACCAGACGGCCGCCGCGCCTCGACAGGTCCTGGGCGATCAGCCCCCGCCCACCGCGGCCGCTCCGCCGGTAGTCATAGGCCGATGTCCTCTTGCCGAAGCCTTCGGATGAGACGGAAAGGATGAATTCTTCGGCGGCGCCGAGCTCGGCGATCCGCTCCAGGCCGAGCGAAATCGACCCGTCGGCGCTTTCGTCCTCCTCCTCCGGCGCGGGCGCCGGTTCTTCGCTCTCTCCGCTGGCCGCCGCCCGCATGGCGCTGGCGTGGCGCAGATAGGCCGCCCGCTCGGCGGGCGTAGCGCCGACGGCCCGCAGAATGGCCATGGAAAGCGCGGTATCGTCGTCAGCCAGGCGGATGCCCCTGACGCCCGTCGAATCACGGCCGGCGAACACCCGCACATCGCCCACTGGAAAGCGGATGCAGCGACCCTGGGCGGAGCTGAGAAGCACATCCTCGCGCTCCACGCACAAGGCGACGCCAATGATCGCGTCGCCCTCGTCGAGCTTCATGGCGATCTTTCCGCCACGATGGATCTGGGCGAAGTCCGACAACTTGTTTCGCCTCACCCGACCCGAGCGGGTGGCGAACATCAGGTCGTAGTTGTCCCAGGTAGCCTCGTCCTCAGGCAGGGCGAGGATCGAGGTCATGGTCTCGCCCGGTTCGATCGGAAACAGATTGACGAAGGCCTTGCCGCGGGCGGTCGGCGCGCCCACCGGCAGTCGCCAGACCTTCAGCTTGTAGGCCTTGCCGCCGGAGGAGAAGAACAGCATCGGCGCATGGGTCGAAGCCGAGAACACGCGGGTGACCGCGTCTTCTTCCTTGGTCGACATCCCAGAGCGGCCTTTGCCGCCGCGATGCTGCGTGCGGTAGGTGATGAGCGGCGTGCGCTTGACGTAGCCCCCGTGAGTTACGGTGATGACCATGTCCTCGCGGGCGATCAGATCCTCATCCTCGACGTCGGCGTCGCCCTCGACGATAGCGGTGCGCCTGGGCACCGCGAACGCCTCCTTCACCTCGACAAGCTCAGCCCGGACAACCGCCAGGATCGCCTCGCGTGAGGACAACAGGTCCAGGTGCGCCCGGATCAGCGCCGCCAGCTCGCGCGCTTCCTCGAAGATCTCGTCGCGGCCAAGACCGGTGAGGCGAGACAGGGTCAGGGCCAGGATGGCGCGCGTCTGCTCGTCGGTGAGCCGCACCTTGACGCCGCCGATCACGGCGGTCCTAGGATCAGCGATCAGGGCGATGAGGTCCGCCATGTCGCCGATCGGCCAATCGCGGGCGATCAGTCGCTCGCGCGCCTCGGCCGGGTCCTTCGACGAGCGGATGATGTGGATCACCTCGTCGATATTGACGACCGCGATGGCGAGGCCGACCAGCAAGTGGGCGCGATCGCGCGCCTTGGCCAGTTCGAATCGCGTGCGCCGAACGACCACCTCCTCGCGGAAGGCGAGAAACACGTCCAGCATCTCGCGCAGGCCCATCTGCTGCGGGCGGCCGTGATTGAGGGCCAGCGCGTTCACCGCGAACTGGGTCTGCAGCGGCGTGAAGCGGTAAAGCTGGTTCAGCACCACATCGCCGGTGGCGTCGCGCTTGAGCTCGATGACGACCCGCATGCCGGATCGGTCGCTCTCGTCGCGCAGGTCGGCAATGCCCTCGATGCGCTTGTCGCGCACCAGTTCGGCGATCCGCTCGACCATGGCCGCCTTGTTCACTTGATAGGGGATGGCCGTGACGATGATCGCCTCGCGATCCTTGCGCACCTCCTCGATGGTCGCCACGCCGCGCAGGGTCACCGAGCCGCGGCCAGTCATCAGCGCGGCGCGCGCGCCCGTGCGGCCGATGATCTCTCCGCCGGTGGGGAAATCCGGTCCCGGGACCAGATCCAGCAACTCGTCGAGCAGGATGTCCGGCCTGTCGATCAGCGCCAGGCAGGCGTCGATCACCTCGCCGAGATTATGCGGCGGAATATTGGTCGCCATGCCCACGGCGATGCCGGCCGCGCCGTTGACCAGCAGATTGGGAATGCGCGAGGGCAGGACAACCGGCTCCCGCTCCTTGCCGTCGTAGTTGTCCTTGAAATCGACCGTGTCGAGGTCGAGGTCCGCCAGGATGGCCATCGAGGCGCGGGTCAGCCGGCACTCGGAATAGCGCATGGCCGCGGGCGGATCATTGTCCACCGAACCGAAGTTGCCCTGGCCGTCGATCAGCAGCAGGCTCATGGAGAACGGCTGGGCCATGCGCACAAGCGTGTCGTAGATCGAGAGGTCGCCGTGTGGGTGGTACTTGCCCATCACGTCACCGACCACCCGCGCCGATTTGACGTAGGACCGGTCCGGCGTGTGGCCCTGCTCATTCATCGAATAGAGAATGCGTCGCTGAACGGGCTTCAGACCGTCGCGGACGTCGGGCAAAGCCCGGCTCACGATCACGCTCATGGCGTAATCGAGGTACGACTTGCGGACCTCCTGCTCGATCGAAATCGGGGCTACGTGACCGCGCCGGCCGTCTTCGGGCGGAGGGGTCGTCTGGTCGGTCAAATCAGGCGTCCGCCTTCCGGAATCTATTCATGAGGAATCGGACCGCGCGTCCGGCTCCGCTTCTATCAGCCGGCGGGTCGAAAGGCCAATTTGCCCAGTGGTCTCCCCCCAAAGGGGGGAGAGGCGGCGGTCGCTTCAGGATCCCCACAGGTTCCTAGAACGGAATCTCGTCGTCCATGTCGGCGCTGAAGTCCTCGCGCGGGCCCGAGCCTCCGGCCTTGGGCCCGGCCGCATAGCCGCCGGCGTCGAACTCGCGCGCTCCATCCTGGCGGCCATCAAGCATGGTCAGTTCCCCGCGGAACTTCTGAAGCACAACCTCGGTCGAGAACTTCTCGGCGCCCGACTGGTCGGTGTACTTGCGCGTCTGCAGCGCGCCCTCGAGGTAGATCTTTGAGCCCTTGCGCAGATAGTTCTCGGCCACCTTCACCAGGTTATCGTTGAAGATCACCACCCGGTGCCACTCGGTGCGTTCCTTGCGCTCGCCGCTGTTGCGATCGCGCCAGGTTTCGGAGGTGGCGAGGTTGAGATTGGCCACCTTGTCTCCGGAATTGAGCGTGCGGATCTCGGGATCGCGCCCCAGGTTTCCGACCAGGATGACCTTGTTGATGCTGCCGGACATGGTCCGTCTCCTTGTGCTTGCCCGGCGACCGAAACGCGCCGGAATCTGGCCTGACAATTAACATTTCTTGTCGGCCGCGCAAGTCTGACGTTCTATTTTTGTTCCGCTCAGTCGCGACCGTTACTGGCTGCCGCCGCCTTGCTGCGGCATGGCGCCGGGTATGGCCAACCGCCCGTCTCCGGTTCGCACCATGAACGGGTACTGGTAGCCTTTCAGCGCCTGGGCGGTGAAGACGCCATAGCGGTTGAGGAACAGGAACTGGCCCTGGTAGGCGCCGGTTATGTCGCCCTGCGGCGCCCCCAGAGACTGGAAGCTGATCCGCATCTTCTCCAGGGCGGCGGCGCAGTGTTCGAGGTCCGGCACGCCCGTCGCCAGCTGGTTGAACTTGGGGGGCGCCTTTGGCGGCTGGACCATATGCCAGCATACGCCGCGATCCTCCGGCGCCTCGATCTGCTTCTGGCAGCCGCCGAGCGAGGCGAACGCCAGCAGCAGGCCGGCTATTGCGTATGACTTGGTCATGGCCTCCTCACCCGAGGTCGGGGATGGCGCAAGCGCCGGTCTGGACGGCAAGCGTACGGAAATTGCTGCCGTCGTCCGATATCTCCACCTTGCCGAGGACCAGACGCAAGGACTTGTTTCCCCAACGGCCGTAAACGGCCGCGCCCGGGGCCTCGCACTGGCCGGCGAACAGGGTCTGGACACAGGCGCCGAGCGTGGCGACGCCGGGCGTGCGGCTCCAGTGGCCGCCCGCATGGGCATAGCAGGGCCGGCCGGCTGCCGCGCCCGAAGCATCGTCGTCGGCGGTCGCCATCGACTCGTCGCCGGCGGCGCCGTCAGCCTCGCCTGGAGGCGGGGGCGGCGGCGGGATCGTCAGATTGGAGGGCGCGGCCGACGCGGCCAGTCCGCCGCTCGGCGCCACGCCGACATCGAGCGCACCGGTGGCGACGCCGTTCTTCCTGGCGCAGTCGGCGACGGTCATCTCACCGGCGAGTCGGCCGCCGACGTAGCACTTGAGCGGCCGGGACGGGTCAAGCTTCTGGATCTCGTCGTGGCCGGCCTGGACGACAAGGCCGCCTTCGGAAGCAGGCGGCGGCCCATCGTCGGCGTCGGGACGCAGGGCGATGCCTATGGCCAGCGCAAGACCCGCCAGCAAGGCGATGGCCGCGCCGGAAGCAAGCTGCACGCGCCGGTCCTTGAGGAGGGCCGCGGCCGTGCCGGCGATCTGCTGCATGCGCCGGTCGTTCAGGTTTGCCATGTCCGGTCCGGTTTCCGGGATTGGTCTCGGCGTCCGCGCTCCCCAGCACGTCGCGAAGAGGGCCTATTTGAAACGGTAGGTGATGCGGCCCTTCGAAAAGTCATAAGGTGTCATTTCCACCAGGACTTTGTCGCCGGCCAGCACCCGGATGCGGTTCTTGCGCATCTTGCCTGCGGTGTGGGCGATGATCTCGTGTTCGTTTTCCAGTTTCACCCGAAAGGTCGCATTGGGCAGCAATTCACTCACTGTGCCCGGCAGCTCGAGCAGCTCCTCTTTCGCCATCCTTTTCCTCAAGGCGGTTAATACGGAACACGGCTCACGCGTTCCATGCCGCGCGAGCCGTGCGCATGAGCGGATCATAACGCATGAGATCAGTTGAGGTCGATGGCCGCTCGGGGTATCGCCAAAGGCCCGGGCGTGGGTATTTCTCCGGGAAGGACGGTGATGGCGGCGCGCGCTCAGCTCCTCATTTTGCCTATTTTCGCTGTGCTCCTTGGCGGCGGCGTCGGCGAGGCGCGCGCGTCCGACCCTTCCCCTGATTCGTCCGCGATGGCCTGCGGCCGCAGGCTGAGCCCGCCGGTGATGGCCGAGTGGAACGCCCTCGGCGGCGCAAAGGGCGACCTTGGCTGTCCGACTGAGGACGAATCGCCGGGCTCGACCTCGCCCCAGGGTTCCCGGGCAGCTGAGGCCGACTTTCCCCGCGGCATGATCGTCTGGCACGCCAGCGGCCCCAGGACCGGCCAGACCTTCGCCGTGACCGGCTGCATCTGGCGCCTGTATTTCCAGTTCGGCGGCCCTTCCGGCTGGCTTGGCCTGCCCATCGCCGAACAGGAGAACTTCCCCGACGGCCAGCGCCAGAGCTTCGAGGGCGGCCGCGTCACGTACGAGCGAGCGACCGACTCCTGTGACGCAGAGCATGCCAGCGAGATCGCTTCCGCCACGCCCTCGCCGCCCACCGCCGACGCTGCGCCGGTCGCCACCAGCCCGCTCGACGCCTTTCTCGATTCCTCGCGTGGTGATCACCTCAGCGCGGCGTCGACGAGCGTCGCCGACACCGCGCTTGCGGCCCACTACCAGCGCATCGGCCCACAGGCTCGCGTGCTCGCCGCCGGCGGCGACGGAACGGCGTCGCTCAAGCTGTTCTGGAACGACACCAAGGGCGACCATGTGATCACCGCCACCGACGAGGGCGAGCGGGACGCCTTCGCCGCCGGCTATGAGTTCGAAGCCTCACAGGGGTTCGTGTGGACTGGTCCGCATCCGGGGGCGCTCACCCTCAAACAGTATGCCGACCCGGCCAGCGGCCATCACTGGCTGACCGCCAGCGCCGATGAGGAGGCTCAGGCCAAGGCGGCGGGTTTCCGTTTTGTCCGCATCGAGGGATACGCGCCGACCCCTTAGGGCGGGCGGCCAGATCTCAGGCTCCGACCTTCCTCTAGCCGCCTATCCACCAAACGTCAGGCCAGG
This sequence comes from Caulobacteraceae bacterium, assembly GCA_036491455.1. Classification (GTDB taxonomy): domain Bacteria; phylum Pseudomonadota; class Alphaproteobacteria; order Caulobacterales; family Caulobacteraceae; genus Acaudatibacter. The sequence continues at coordinate 1,139 of DASXBY010000128.1, read as the reverse complement.
CGGAAAGCGCGCGCGGATACGCGCCTCGAGCGCGCGCCGCACCTCGCGATAGGCTCCCAGGATTGTCTCCCGCGAGCCCTGGGTCAGCGTTGGATCCTGCGTTGGCCAATATTCCAGCTTCATGGGCCGGTCTCTGGCGAATTCCACCGCGCGATGTTGAGCCTCGGGGCTGAGCGAGACGATGACGCCGAAATCCTTCGGATCGAGGTCGTCGAAGGATTTGGGCTCATGGGCGGAAACATCGACGCCGATCTCGTCCATCACCACGGCCACGAAGGGATCGGGCAAGGCCTCCGGATCCATGGTCAGGCCGCAGCTCTCGACCCTCAGACGCGGCCCATGCAGCCACCGCGCCACGCCTTCGGCTATCGGCGAGCGAATGCGGTTGAGGCCGCAGGCGAAGAGAACCGCAGCGGGCATCGTCAATTCCGCCAGTGCAGGGCGCAGATCAGGGTGAACAGCCGCCGCGCCGTATCAGAGTCCGTCTCGACCTTGCCGGCCAGGCGGCGCTGCAGGGCCTTCGAGCCTTCGTCGTGGATGGCGCGCCGGCCCATGTCGAGGGTCTCGATCTTGTGCGGCGTGGCGTGGCGAATGGCTTCGAAATAGCTTTCGCAGATCATGTGATAGTCGCGCACGACACCGCGGAGCGGCGTGAGCGAGAGCAGGTGGCGGCGCTGGTACTCTGAACCGGTGATGTCCAGCGCCAGCCGCTGGTCGATCAGCGACAGGCGAAGGGCATAGGGTCCTCCGGTCGCTCCATCCGGCGCAAAATGATTGTCCTCCAGCAAATCGAAGATGGCGATCTGACGCTCCTGTTCCTGGTCGCGTGAGGCCGCCGAGAGGGAGTCCTCGTCGAGCTCGACCGAGGTCAGGCGGTGCGAAGGATCGCTCATCGTGCCCTGTTTAGCCTCAAGGCCCGGCGAGGGTCACCCGTCCTTGCGTCGGATGGCCAGCGAGCGGGCGTGGGCGGGGAGGCCTTCTGCCTTGGCCAGAGTCTCGGCCGCGCCAGCGATTCTCGCGAAGGCGGCCGCATCCAGGCGCGTCAGACTCGTCCGCTTCATGAAGTCGGCGGTGGCCAGGCCCGAGGAGAAGCGGGCCGTGCCGCTGGTCGGCAGCACATGATTGGGACCGGCGACATA
>DASXBY010000127.1:0-15638 GCA_036491455.1 Caulobacteraceae bacterium | reverse complement strand
GACTCCACGAGGCGCGGGTCTTCGCAGCCCCCGGGCCATTCCCAGGCCTGCCAGACATCGTCGTCCGGAAAGATGACCGGTTCGGGCGCCAGCTCGAAATCGCGGCCGTTCGCGCTCACGGCCAGGCCGATCCGTGAGGTGCCGGCATAGCGCCCCTCACGATCCTCCGCCCGGACCAGCAGGCAGACCTGGCCGCCGCGGACAACCGCCCCTGGATTGAAAAAGTCCTTGGCCGCCCATTCGATCCGCCGGCCGGCGACCGGACATTCAAAAGCGACGGCGGCCCGATCCACCAGGACCCGTTGCGGCAGCGAGAAGGGGCCGAACGGCCATGGATTCAAATTTGTTCTCCGTGGCGTGAACGGCCTGGTCTGGACGCGGGCGCTTGTTCCTGAGACGAAGGCGCATGGCCGCCGTAGCGTCAAGGCCGTCGTCGATTCCGGGAAGCAGCTCCCGGAGCCGCATCGCCGCCGCTGCTTTCAGCCTGTTCGCGCATCTGGCGTTGTTCAGCCTGGTTCTCTATTCCGTGAAGCCTGATCTTCGCGCGCCTCCGGCCGCCGAACCGCCGCCGATGGTGGTGCCAGTGGAGATCGTCCCTCCGCCACCGAAGACGCCGGTCACCCCCGAGCCGGTGAAACCTTCCCCCGCGCCGGCGAAGGCGGCTCCGGCCAAGGCCCCGGCCCGGAAAGCCCTGGCGAGACCCACTCCGGCGCCGGCGCGCGTCGCCGCCCTCCCGGCCGGCCCTGTTCAAGGCTCGGACAATGGCGTCTCGGACTCTGAACTCGCCGGCGCGTCGGCCGCCGGCGCTGGCGGCGGGGGCGCCAACTGCGACATGGCTGCCCGCCTGCGCGACGCCCTGCGCAAAGACGTCTTGGTGCGCGCCGCCGCCGCCAAGGCCGGCGCCAACGGAAACCATGCCATCCGGGTCTGGAACGGCGACTGGGTGCAGAGCGGCGGCGATGACGGCAAGGGTCTTCAGGCCGCCCGTGAAGCGATCCTGTGGGAGGTGGGATTCGCGCCGCCTGCCTGCCGCGAGCAGGCGGTGCGCGGGCTCGTCGTCATCACGCTGAACGACGCCCCGGGATCCGCAAAGCTCGTGCTTGGCGCATCATCGTGGCGCTGGTCAGACCTGCTCGGGCGGCGATAGCGATCCGCCGCCCCTCAATGGTGCCCCTAGCGTCAGGCCATCACGATTACCACCACGCGGCGGTTCTGTGCCCGACCTGTGGGGTTGTCGTTGGGGGCAACAGGGCTCGTGTCGCCGTAGGAAATCGTCGACATCCGATTCAACGGCACGCCCTGGCGGTTCATGAACAAGCGCACGGTCTCGGCCCGTTCCTCGCCCAGCTTCCTGTTGTAATTCCTCGTGCCGGTCGAATCCGTATGGCCCTGGATCTCGACATAGACGTTCTTGTTGTCGGCTTTGAGCTTGCCGACGAAGTCCATCAACCGAGTCTGGGCCTCCGGTGACAGGTCTGAGACGTTGGTGGGAAATTTTACCGAGTCATCCGACAAGACCATCTCATAGAGGAACTTACCCTCGGCCAGCTTGTGGGCGGACTCGGCCCTAGCCATGGCGTCCCTGGTGTTCTGGTCCATAGTGTCCATGCGCGCGCTGGACTGGGTGTGCTCCGTGGCCACGCTCTTGTTCACGTAGTCTTCGGTGGCGCACGCAGTCAGTCCAGCCGCGCCCAGAATGATCGCGCTGGCGAACCCCGCGCCGTTCATGAATTTCATAATTTTTTCTCCACTGCGCCCCCGCGCCCGTCCGTCCGGCCACAACGACCTTTGCCATGGCTACGGGCCGTAACGGATTTTCGCCCGACGGGTTCCATCGTCAACCCGCGCGTTCAGCGACCCAGGCGCAGAAACTGGTGAATTTCGTGCCGGACACCGCGGATCTCGCGCAATAACCAGACGCCGACGCTCTCTCGCATTTCCCGCGGCGACATGGGAAAGGCGCGGCCGACCGTGTCGGCGACCACTGCCCCACGCTCCCCCAGCGGCCGCTCCGGCCCGATGGTGGTATCGCAAGCGGTCTGGTGTTCGATCTCGGCGTTGAGCTCGGCGCCGATGAGTACGATCAGGACCGACAGCCACATCCACAGCATGAAGCCGATCATGGCGCCCAAAGAGCCGTAGGTGACGCCCAGATGGGTGAAGGAGTTGAGATACCAGGAAAAGACGAAGGAGCCGGCCATCCAGGCCAGCGCGGCGAATAGGCCGCCCGCCGCCACCCAGCGCCAGCGCGCGGGCCGCCGGCTCGGCCCGAAGCGGTAAACCAGGGTGAAGGCGACCACGGCCGCTGCCAGGATCGCCAGCCAGCGCACTGGAGCCCACCAGATGACGATTCGATGGAGGCCGATTGCGTGCAATACCTCAGGAACCGCCAGCGCCGCGCCGGTCGTGCTGACGATGAAGGCGATGGCCACGAGGGTGGCGGCGTAGGTGAGCAGAGCGCGCTTGAGGAAGGGGCGCTTCTCGGTCTCGTTATAAGCTAGGTTCACGCCGTCAAAAAGCGCCTGCATGCCGGCCTTCGCGCTCCAGATCGACAGGGCGGCGCTGACCACGAAGGCCAGGCTGAGGGCGCCATGTTCCTGTGCGGCCAGGCGCACCATCTGGTCGCCCAGGAAGTCGATCGCTTCACTCGGGAACATTGTCGAAAAGTGCAGGAACTGCTGTTCGACCGTATCGACGTTGGAAAACAGTCCGAAGAGCGAAACCGAGGCGGCGATGGCCGGAAAAGTCGCCAGCATCAGGTAGAAACTGACGCCGCCGGCAAGCGCCGCCAGACGCGCGCGGCCGACCTCGTGCCAGGTGCGCCAGGCGATGTCCTTCCAGCCTCGCGGTGGGATCAGCCACGGCGCGGCGGCGGCTCGTCCCCGGCGCGGCTCTGCGGCCTCATAGTCCTCGGGGGTCAGGAGGTCGGGATGCGGCTCGGCGCGCCGCTGGCGCAAGCGCCGCCAGGCGGCGACGACGTTGGTCGCCAGCCATGCTCCAAGGCGCTGGGCGGGCCGGGGCGGCGTCATCGGCGCGCGCGGCGATCTCGTCATGCTGGCCCTCGAGCATTGATCCTGGTCGCATCGCGGCGTGAGCCATGGCAGGAACGCGTCATGACCGGACGCATCGCCGCACTATACCGTCACCCGATCAAGGGATTTACGCCGCAGAAGGTTTCCGCCGCCTTTCTTGAAACCGGACGGCCTTTTCCGGGCGATCGGCTATGGGCCGTGGAGAATGGCCCCTCGGGTTTCGATCCGGAACGGCCGGCGCATATCTCCAAGTCCCGCTTCGCGGTGCTGGCCAAGATCCCCGCGGTGGCGCTGGCGCGGACAGACTATGACGTCGAGACCGGCGAGCTCGTCGCCCGCGCACCCGGTCTGCCGGAATTCCGTGAGCGCATGGCCGGAGAATGGGGCAAGACCGCCTTCGCTGCCTGGCTCGAGGCCTTGCTGGGCGAGGCGGCGAGCGGCCCGCTGAAGGTGCTGGATGGCGCCGGCCACCGCTTTCTGGACAGCCCAGAGGGTCACGTTTCGATCATCAACCTGGACAGCGTTCGTGACTTCGAAGCCAGGATTGGTCAGCCCGTGGATCCTCTGCGCTTTCGCGCCAATCTCTATGTCAACGGCTGGCGACCGTGGGAAGAGAACGACTGGATCGACCATGAACTGGCCCTGGGCGATGTCAGGGTCAAAGTCATCCAACCCATCACGCGCTGTGCCGCGCCTGATGTGGATCCGACGACCGCCCTGGCGGACATCGAGGTGACGCGCCGCCTGCATGAGTTCTACGGCCACCTTTGGTGCGGGATCTATGTGCAGGTGACAGCGCCAGGGCGACTTGCCGAGGGCGACGAGGCGCGGCTGCTCTAGGCTTCGGCCAGCGCCCGCTCGATGAGATCGATGGTGTTGTTGAGCCCGAAGATCACCGCGAAGGAGCCGAAGCGCGGCCCCTGACTCTGGCCGAGCAGCACTTCATAGAGCGCGCCGAACCAGGTTCTGAGCGGCTCAAAGCCGGCCGCCTTGCCGGCTTCATAGACCTCGAACTGGACGACTTCGGCCTCGTTGGTCTCCGCCGGCAGGGCGCGCAGGCGTCGGACGAGATCGGCAAAGGCCGCCCGTTCACGTTCGTCGGGCGCGCGGAAGCGCTTCGTCGGGGCGACGAAGCCCTCGTAGTAGTTGACGGCGTAGTCCACCAGGCGGTCGAGCAGCGGCTCGCTCTGCGGCGTCGCGCCTGGCAGGTGGCGGCCGATGAAGCCCCACAGGATGTCGCGGTCCGACGCGTTGGAGGCCGAGACGAGGTTGATCAACAGGCCGAAGGAGACCGGCGAGCTCCGCTCCGGCGGCGACCCGCCATGGACGCTCCATACCGGATTGTCGAGCGGATTGAGCGGCTTCTCATTGCCGCCGGCCGCTGCCGGTCTGTTGAAGGCCTCGAGTTGCTGCAGATAGTCGTCCACCGCGCGCGGGATGACTTCGAAAGCCAGCTTCTTGGCCGAGCGCGGCGAGCCGAACAGGTAATAGACCAGGCTCTCCGGCGGGCCATAGCGGCTCCACTCCTCGAGGGTCAGTCCATTGCCCTTGGACTTGGAGATCTTCTGATTGTGCTCATCGAGGAACAGCTCAAAGTTGAACCCTTCCGGCGGCGTCCCGCCCAAGATCCGGCAGATCTGCGAGGAGGTCTTCACCGAGTCGATGAGGTCCTTGCCGCTCATCTCGTAGTCGACGCCGAGAGCCGTCCAGCGGCAGGCCCAGTCTGGCTTCCACTGCAGCTTGACAGCCCCCCCGGTCACGGGGGTCTCGACCCGCCGGCCGTCTTCATCCTCAAAGACTATGGTTCCGCGGTCCCGGAACCGCTCGAGGGTCGGAACCTGGAGCACCCGGCCGGTGGTCGGGCTGATTGGCAGGAATGGCGAATAGGTGGCGCGGCGTTCCGGCCCAAGCGTCGGCAGCATCACCGCCTGCACGGCGTCAAACCGTTCCAGGACCAGGCGTAGCGTGTCGTCGAACCGGCCGGATCGATAGCAATCCGTGGCCGAATAGAAGCGATAGTCGAAGCCATGCGCGTCGAGGAAGGCGCGCATCCGGGCGTTGTTGTGGGCGCCGAAGCTTTCGAACTCACCGAAAGGATCCCGCACCGAAGTCAGAGGCTTTCCCAGGTCCTCGGCCAGGGCAGCCCGGTTGGGGACGTTGTCCGGAACCTTCCGCAGCGCATCCATGTCGTCAGAAAATGAGACCAGCTCCGTCGGGACCTGGTCTTCGGTGAGAGCCCGGAAGGCGTTCTGCACCATGGTGGTGCGGGCCACCTCGTTGAAAGTGCCGATGTGGGGCAGGCCCGAGGCGCCATAGCCCGTCTCCAGGATCACCGGCTTCGAGAGCGCCGGCAGGGCGGCGATCGCTTCACCGATCCGACCCTCGGCAAAGAGGGCCGCCGCGAGGTCGCGCTCTTTGTCGGAGGCCAGGCCAACGCGCATCAGGCGCGCCAGCAAAGCCCGTGCCTGCTCGAACGGCCAGGTCCGCGCCTCGCGGGCGAGAGGAGAGAGGCCCTGCAGCATGTCACGGGCGTTACGGCGCGCCCGTCCGGGGGTCAATGCGCCTTGGCGTTCGCCTCAGGACGTTGGTCCAAGCATGAAATGGCCGCGAAGGGCGGCGACTGGTGAGGCGCGGGCTTCCTGCCAGGCTTCGACATGGACATTGGCCACCCGACGCCCGAGCTTGACCACCTCCGCGCGGGCGAAGGTGGTGCGCGCCCGACCTGGGCGCAGATATTCGATCGTGACGTCGATGGTTCGCGGCAGCCGCCGCTGCGGCTCGCGCACGCCGAGCTGGCAGATAGCGGTCATCTCCAGGAAGGCCCCCAGGACCCCGCCGTGCAGGGCCGGCAACAGGGTGTTGCCCACCAGATGGTCCGCGAAGGGCAGAACGGACGTCATTTCATCGCCCGCCAGGTCGGCGCGCATGCCGAGAAAGCGGATATAGGGCACCGAACTGATCAGGGCCGCGAGGCGTTCGTCGCGCGGATCGTTCACGGGGCGACGGCCTCGGTGGGAATGATCGAAAACGCCGCCTGGGCGGTGGCCACCGGGTCCTCCTCATCGACATCGAACGCTGCCGCGCGAACGAAGGCGATGGCGTGGCCGAGCTTATAGCAATGGGCCCGGCCCAGAATGGCCTTCCCCGGCTCGGCGGCGCGCATGTAGTCGATACGCAGGTCCAGCGTCGCGACCCGCGTGAGCTGTCCCTCGGAGAGCAGGCGCGAGGTAACCGCCAGGCCGCAGACGTGGTCCAGCAAGGTGGTGACAACGCCGCCGGCGACAACGCCGGACTCCGGATCGCCCACCAGCTCGGGCTTGTAGTCCACCGCCATGGTCGCCAGGCCCGGCTCGACCGAGACCAAACGAAAGCCGAGGGCGGCCGATTGCGGGGTCGACTGGGCCATGCGCGCGCCGAGCTCGGCGAGGGTCACGGACTGCTCGGGCGGCTCGGCCATGGGGCCTTATAGGGACAAACGCCGCAGCCGGACTATATCGAAGAGGGTGATCCGCCCTGCGTCCTTGCTGCGCCCGACACCGGCTGGGCTCTACTGCCCGCCGGGCGACTTCCATGTCGACCCGGCGAGAGCCGTGGAACGGGCCCTCATCACCCATGGTCATTCCGACCACGCCCGGCCGGGCCACGGCCTGGTGATGGCGACGCCGCAGACCCTGGCCATCATGCAGGCTCGTTATGGCGATGGCTTCGCCAGCCAGACGCTCACCCTCAACTATGGAAGCTCCATCGCCCGCGATGGGGTCGAGATCACCTTGGTTCCTGCAGGCCATGTGCTGGGCTCGGCGCAGGCGGTGGTACGTTGGCGCGGCCTGACCATGGTCGTCTCCGGAGACTACAAGCGTCGGCGCGATCCGACCTGCGCGCCCTTCGAGCCGGTCGCCTGCGAGGTCTTCATCACCGAAGCCACGTTCGGCCTTCCGGTCTTCCGCCATCCGCCGGATACCGGCGAGATCGAATCCCTTCTGTCTTCGGTGCGCCAGTTCCCCGAACGGACGCACGTGGTCGGCGCCTATAGCCTCGGCAAGGCTCAAAGGGTGATCGCCCTGTTGCGCGAAGCCGGCTGGGAAGCGCCCATCCACGTCCATGGGGCGCTCGACAGAATGAACGCCCTCTACGTTGGCTTCGGCGTTGAACTCGGGCCGCTGGCGCCGGCGACCGGATTGCCCAAAGCCGCCCTCGCCGGTCAGATCGTCATTGCCCCGCCCTCAGCCCTGTCCACGCCCTGGGCGCGACGCCTGGCCGATCCGGTGGACGCCTTCGCCTCCGGTTGGATGGCGGTGCGGGCGCGCGTACGTCAGCGCGGTGTCGAACTGCCCCTGGTCATCTCCGACCACGCCGATTGGGATGAGCTCACCGCCACCCTGATAGAACTCGCGCCCTCGGAAGTCTGGATCACCCACGGTAGGGAGGAAGCGCTAGGCCGCTGGTGCGATCTCGCTGGCCAGCCATGGAAGGCCCTCACCCTCGCCGGATTCGAGGACGAAGCCGACTGATGCGCGCCTTCGCCCATCTGCTTGACCGGCTTTCACTGAGCGCCTCGCGCAATGCCAAGCTCACCCTGGTTTCGGACTTCCTGCGCCAGACGCCGGATCCAGAGCGCGGTTGGGCCTTTGCCGTTCTCACCGGCTCGCTCGCGTTGGATGCCGCCAAGCCGGCGCTTCTGCGCCGCCTGGTCGAAAGCCGCGTCGACGCCATCCTGTTCGCCTGGTCGTATGACTATGTCGGCGACCTGGCCGAAACCGTGGCCCTGATCTGGCCGGCCAAACCGGGCGCCAATCGCGAACCTGACCTCTCGGAGGTGGTCGACACCCTCTCCGGCGCCAGCAAGGCCGAGGCGCCGGCCCTGATCGAGGCTTGGCTTGACGCCCTCGACGCCATCGGCCGCTGGGCTCTGCTGAAGCTCCTCACCGGCGGGCTGCGGGTCGGTCTCTCCGCCAGGCTGGCCAAGCAGGCCGCGGCCGACTTCGGCGGCGTGGCGGTCGGCGAGATCGAGGAGATCTGGCATGCTCTGGCACCGCCATACGGTGATCTCTTCCTATGGCTGGACGGGCGGGCAGAGCGGCCCAGCGTCGAGACGCCCGGACGCTTCCGGCCAGTGATGCTGGCCCAGGCGCTTGACCCGAAGGACGACTTTCCGAAGCTGGATCCGGCCGACTACGCCGCTGAGTGGAAGTGGGACGGCGTGCGCGTACAGGCGGTCAACGAGGGTGGCGTTCGGCGGCTATACAGCCGCACCGGCGAGGACATGGGCGCCGCGTTCCCAGACGTCCTGGCCGCGCTCGAGTTCGATGGCGTCATCGATGGGGAGCTGTTGGTCCGGCGCGGCGAGGGCATCGGCAGCTTTGGCGAACTTCAGCAGAGACTGAACCGCAAAAGCACCAGTTCGCGGCTGACCACCGATTTCCCGGCCGGCGTCCGCGCCTATGACTTGCTGTTGGAGGGCCAGACCGATCTGCGCGGTCTTCGCTTCGCGGAACGCCGCCTCCGCCTGGAGTCCTTCATCGACAGGCTCGATCCCGCCGCCATCGACCTTTCTCCCCTTCAGGCCTTTTCGACCTGGGACGACCTGGCGGCTCTGCGCGCCGCGCCGCCGGCCGGCGATCCGGCCAAGGCCGAGGGGATGATGCTGAAGCGCTGGGATTCGACCTATCAGCCCGGTCGACCCAAAGGCCCGTGGTTCAAATGGAAACGCGATCCGATGCGCGTTGACGCAGTGCTGATGTACGCCCAGCGCGGCCACGGCAAGCGCTCGGGCTACTACTCCGATTACACCTTCGGGGTCTGGCGCGAGGACGCCGCCGGCGCGCGCAGCCTCACGCCCGTCGGCAAGGCCTATTTTGGCTTCACGGATGAAGAGCTGAAGCAGCTGGACGCATTCGTGCGCAATCACACGATCGAGCGCTTCGGACCGGTGCGTGCGGTGCGCGCCGACGAGGATTTCGGTCTCGTCCTGGAGGTGGCTTTCGAAGGACTGCAGAGGTCGACACGCCACAAGTCCGGCCTCGCCATGCGCTTCCCGCGCATCGGTCGTATCCGGTGGGACAAACCCTCACGCGAAGCCGACGAGCTGGCGACGCTGGAGCGGATTCTGGGCGGCGGCTGACCCCGATAGCGGCGTCTCATCTCAGGGGGGTTGAGCAAAGCAGCCCCAGCCCGTCCTTCATTTCCAACATCGCCGCCGTAGCGGTGATCGGGGTGATGGTGACGCTCCGAAACCGAAGGCGGCGCCGGAAGCCAAGCTGATCGGACGAGGCGTCGATCGACTTGGAGGCGCGAGCGGCTACCGGCGAAGGTTGGACTCCAGGAGGTCGATGACGTCGCCCCCGTGTCCGGAAAGCAGAGCCTTCGCTCCATAGAGGATGGTTCCTGACACCATGGACGCCTCGATCTTCGGCGGCACGACCAACTCGTTGCGATTGACCTTGACGTCAATGAGCGCCGGGCCGGGATGGGCCAGGAAGGCCTTCACCGCCTCTTCGAGGTCAGCGTTGGTCTCCACCCGCCAGCCGGCAAATCCGATCACCTCGGCGAGCCGCGCGAAATCAGGGTTCTTGAGGTCGGTGTAGGCGTTCATCATCCCCTCGACCTTCATCTCGAGCTCCACGAAGCCAAGCGAGCCGTTGTTGAAGACAACGACCTTGATCGGAATCTCCTCCTGAACGGCGGTCAGCAGGTCGCCGAGCATCATGGCCAAGCCTCCGTCGCCGGAAAAGGCGATCACCTGCCGAGTCGGCGACGCTTTCTTGACGCCCAGGGCCTGCGGCATGGCCCCAGCCATGGTTCCGTGCAGCAGGCTGACGAGCGTGCGCCGTCTGCCGTTCGCCGCCACGTGACGGAGCAGCCAGACCATCGGACTCCCGCCATCGGCTGTGAACACGGCATCGTCGTCGGCGTGGCGATCGAACAAAGCCGCCAGGTGCTGCGGATGGATGAGGTCGTCGCGTCCGGGCGTGGCTTGGCGGGCGAGATCCGCCTCGTCTTCGCGGCGCTGTCCGAGGCAGGTTTCAAGAAAGGTCGCGTCCTGTTTCTCGGAGAGGCGCGGTAGCAGCGCCTCGAGGCTTGGACCAATGTCGCCGACCACGCCTAACGCGATCGGATGGCGTCGGCCGAGGTGGGTGGCGTCAATGTCGATCTGCACGATCCGGGCATTCTCCGGATAGAACTGCCGCCAGGCGAAATCGCAGCCCAGGAGCAGCAGCGTGTCGCAGGCGCCCACAGCGTGGAAGCCGGCGCGGCCGCCAAAAATGCCGGTCATGCCGACGTTGTAGGGATTGTCCGGCTCGAGGAAATCCTTGGCCCGGGACGTGTGGGCCATGGGCGCCTTCAGCACCGAACAAAGGCTGACTACCGCGTCATGCGCGGCTTCGCAGCCGGCGCCGGCGTAGATCGCGACGCGCCGGCCGGCGGCGAGCACTTCGGCAACACGGTCGAGCTCGGCGTCGGAGGGGCGGACGACGGGCGTCGGTGTATGGACCGACCACGCCGTGCGGTCCTCAACCTCCGTGGCCGAGACATCCCCGGGCAGTATCAACACGGCGACGCCGCGCTTGGTCAGCGCCGCCTGGGCGGCAAGCGTCGCCATGCGCCGTGCCTGCTCGGGTGCGGCGACCTGTTCGCAGAACACGCTGCACTGCGCGTAGAGCGGCTTGAAATCCACCTCTTGCGGATAGTCGATTCCCAGCTCGCCGCTCGCCACCTGGCTGGCGATCAACACCACCGGCGCGCGGTTGCGATGGCTCTCAAAGATGCCGTTGATGAAGTGCAGGCTGCCCGGCCCGCAGCTGCCGGCGCATGCGGTGAGGCGGCCGGTGATCTGGGCCTCGGCGCCGGCGGCGAACGCGCCGGCTTCCTCGTGACGCATGTGGACGAATGCGATCGAGCTTCGCCTCAGGGCGTCGGTGAAGTGGTTCAAGGTGTCCCCGACCATGCCATAGCAGCGGCCGACACCCGCCGCCTCCAGCACGTCTACGACAATCTCGGCAACCTTACGTTTGGTCATGGATCCACCCTCTCTCGAGGACCACCGCGGGGCCTTCTAGCGAGTTGCTCCGGCGCCGGGAACCCGGAGCATGGTCGAGGTCAGGTGGGATCGGCCCCGGCTGTAGCACGTTGAATCCCAAGGAACCGGATTGGAGCCATTGTGCCAACCACACGCCTAAGCGTGCTTTGCCTCTCCGCGCTTCTGACGGGCCTGGCCGCCAGCGCCGCCGCTCAGACGGCGCCAAGCCCCTGCCGTGTCATCCGGCTGGCTTGTCAGAAGGCCGGTTTCCAGCCGGGAAGCGGCCCATCGGATGTTGAAAAGGCCTGCGTGCGGCCGATCGTCTATGGCGCGGCGCCCCCCAAGCGCGAGAAGCTTCCGACCGTGGACCCGAAGATCGCTGCCGAATGTCGCGCCAATCTGGAGCGGAGCCGGTCCTCCAGCGTCCCGGGGACTTCGTCCGGCGGTACGGCTCCGGCGACGCCCTCGAATACCGAAGATCCGGTCGCGCCGGCACACGCACCGACCGCCGTGTCGCCGCACAATCCGCCGCCTACAGATCCCGGCCCGGACAGGGACCCGAGATCTAGCCGTTGAAGCCGCGCACCGCCTCGATGATCCGGTCCTGGGTCTCGGGCTCGAGATAGGGATGCATCGGCAGGGCGAGAACCGTCGCTGATTTCGCTTCTGAGACTGGAAGGCCGCCTGGGCCGCGTGGGAAGACGGCATAGGGCGCCTGCAGATGCATGGGCACCGGGTAATAGACCGCGGTCGGAACTTCCTGACTGCGCAAATGGGCGGCGAGGCCGTCGCGGTTCTCGTGTTCGATGACGTATTGCGCCCACACCGAGACCGCGCCTTGTACCACGGCGGGAGTTGACGTCACATGGCCGGAGAGGCCATCCGCATAGCGTTTGGCGACGCTCTGGCGAGTTTCGATCTCCTCGGCAAAGACGGCGAGCTTTTCCAGCAGGATCGCCGCCTGCAGCGTGTCCAGCCGCGAGTTCATGCCGATCCGCGCGTTGAGATATTTCGCATCGTGCGGCGAAGACAGGGACGCGCCATCGGCAGCGGTCGCCTTGCCGTGGATACGCAGCGAATCCATCCGCTCCCACAACGCGCCATCGCTGGTCACCACGGCGCCGCCGTCTCCGTAACAACCGAGCGGTTTGGCCGGAAAGAAACTGGTGGAGACCACGTCCGCCCAGGCGATGGGATGCTTGTCTCCGAGCGTGCAGCCGAACCCCTGGGCGGAATCGGCGATCAGCTTCAGGCCTTCCCGGCGGCAGATCGCCGCGATGCGCGGGTAGTCGGCGGGATGGCCGAACAGGTCTACCGCGATCACGGCGCGGGGCTCGAGCCGACCTTCGGCCCGGACGGCGGCGATCGCCGCCTCCAGGTGGTGAGGGTCCAGGCAATAGGTCGCCGCGTCGATATCGACGAACACCGGCGTGGCGCCGGTCCAGGGGATCACTTCCGGCGTGGCGGTGAAGGTAAAGGACGGACAGAAAACGGCGTCGCCCTCGCCGATTTCCCAGGCCATCAGTGGCAGGGCCAGCGCGTCAGTGCCGTTGGCGCAGGAAAGCGCCAGTTTCGCGCCGCAGAAGTCTGCGAGAGCCCTCTCGAAAACCGCGACCTCAGGCCCCATGACATAGGCCCCGTGAGCGAGGACCCGGGCGATGGCGGCGTCCAGCCGCTCGCGAATGCGCGCCTGCTGGGCGGCAAGGTCAATGAAGGGGATCATGGGGGCGGGTCCCTTAAGCTGTGCCTCGGGCCCTCGCGACACAAAAGCTGTATCGCTTCATTTCGGGAGGGCCAGCGCCGCGACGAAAGCGTCAAGGTCGCCGCCCTCGAACAGGGCTTCCCTGACACCGGCCCGCCGGGCGGCCTCCAGGTCCCGCTCGCTGTCGCCGATCAGGATGGCGCGCGCCGGGTCAATATCCCAGTCGGCAAGCGCCTTGAGGATCATGCCCGGATTGGGTTTGCGGTCCGGGTGGTCGGGGTGGGCGAATTCGACCACCGGCGCGCCCGGTAGATAGGGACAGACATAGAAAGCGTCGATGCGCGCCCCGGCGGCTGCGAGGTCGACGCGCATCTTCTCGTGCACCGCCCCCACGTCGGCGAGCGTGAACAGCCCTCGGGCCACGCCGGACTGGTTGGTGGCGACAATGACCAGCAGGCCGGCCTCGTTCAATCGCCTTAGGGCGGCCACGGCGCCGGGGACCCACTCCAGTCGGGAGATGTCGCCGACGTAGCCGTGATCGACGTTAAGCACCCCGTCGCGGTCGAGAATCACAGCCGCTCGCCTTTCGACCGGACGCGTCGCGCTCTCCGCCATGGGACGCGCCCTTTCCCGCATTTCAGCGCGGCCTTAGGATCGCGCCGCTCAATAAGGAGGATTTAGGCCAATCGTGTCGGCGACGCCAAAGGTCAGCACCGCGTCCAGCGAAAACGCGCGCTCGGCGATGCGCACGGTCGCGGCCGAGATCGCCGGCCTCACCGCTCTCAGCGAAGCCTTCGAGAACGGTCTGCGCGGGCCGTTCGAGGCGGCGCTCGCGCGCATCCGCGACGCCCGCGGCCGAGTGGTGGTCACCGGCATCGGCAAGAGCGGCCACGTCGCGCGCAAGGTCGCCGCCACCCTCGCCTCCACCGGTACGCCGGCCTTCTACCTGCATCCGGCCGAGGCCAGCCACGGCGATCTCGGAATGGTTGCCCGTGACGACGTGCTCCTGGCCCTGTCGTGGTCGGGCGAGACGCCCGAGTTGCGCGACGTGATCCATTACTGCAAGCGCTTCGCCGTGCCGCTGCTGGCTGTGACATCGGAGGCGCGAAGCGCCCTTGCCGGTGCCGCGGATATCGCCCTGGTGCTGCCAAAGGCTCCCGAAGCTTGCCGCAACACCCACGCGCCAACCACATCGACCACCATGCAAATGGCTTTCGGCGACGCCCTCGCCGTGGCGCTCCTGGAGGCGCGCGGCTTCTCAGCCGCCGACTTCCGCGCCTTTCATCCCGGGGGCTCTCTGGGGACCCAGCTGGTCGCCGTCGCCGACCTGATGGCCAAGGGCGAGGCTGTGCCAATGGTGGCGGAGAGCGTCAGCCTGTCCGTCGCCATCGTCGAAATGACCGCCAAGCGATATGGCGGCGTGGCCGTGACCGATGCGGCAGGCAAGCTGGCGGGCGTCTTCACCGACGGCGACCTTCGCCGCGCCCTGCCGGACGTAGACCTGTCCACCCCGATTTCCGCCTACATGACCCGTCAACCGGTGACCGTCGATCCGCACCTGCTCGCAACCGAAGCCCTCAGGCTGATGACCGAGCGGGCCAGTCCCATTCAGCTCCTGATCGCCTGCGAAGACGACGTTCCGGTGGGCATCATCGGCATGCATGATTTCCTCAGGGCCGGGATCGCCTGAGGGGACCTTCCCTGAGGCCGAAGGGCGAGGGCTCAATTACCGCGTCCAGCTGCCGGATGGCGCTGACCAGGTGGTAGAGAGAGCTCGCAGGAGCGGAAAGGTCGTCGCTCTCCAGGCTGTCGCGCCAAAGGCCCGGCTTCGGGACATCGAGGAAACGATCGAGTCCGGCGGCGGCATCGATCGCCACGTCCCAGAAAGAGGCGTCGCCGGTGAGGACGCCGGCGAGAAGGGCGACGCGCAGGCGCTCGGTCTGAGGCCACAGTCGCGTTCCCGCGTCGATCAACTCCAGCCGCCCGTCGAGAGCGTTGACCGCCACGTTCCTCGCCGGATCCATGCCACTGCGTTCGGCGACCTCGATGAGGCGCGTGGCCGCGGCGAAGGCGGCTGCGTCCCCTGACACCAGACTCCAGCGCAGCAGAAGCCACGCCCACTCGAAAAGGTGGCCGGGTTCGACGACCCGTTCCCTGGCTCGCGGCGCCGTCCAGCCAGGGCCGAAGTGTTCGCTGAGCGCGCCGCTTTCAGGGTCGATCAGCCGCCTCATTGCCAGGCGCGCTTGCCCCTCCGCGAGCTCGCGCCAGGGCCCGTCGGGTTCGGCCCCGGTCCAGGCGAGGAAGGCCTCCAGGAGGTGCATATTGGGGTTGGCCTCGGGCCTGGCGCCGTCCAGGCTGGCGAAACCGCCGACCGCCTCACATGGCAGGAGGTCCAGCAGCGCGTGGGCCTTGGGCGTGGCCCCCGCGTCGCCGCGCCGGGCGGCCGAAGAAAGAGCCAGGAGGACGAACGCCTGATCGTAGAGATCGACTTCGTCGTCATGCGCGCCCACGAAGGATCGATAGAAGCCGTCGGGGCGCCTGTGGCCCGCTTCCAGGAAAGCGAGGCCGTGGTCCATGGCCGCCCGCCAGGGACCTGGCCAGCCCATCTCGCCGGCCACGGCGTAGGAGAACACCTGGCGGGCGGCGACGCGGGCGCGTTTGACGCCGACAATCGGCCGGGCTGTGGCGTCCATCCGATCGTGAAATCCGCCGCCCGCCCGGTCCGCGCCCGAGTTCCACCAGATCGGAAAGGCTAGCTCCAGTAGCCAGGCCTTCAGCCGGTCGCGTAGGTCTCGAATGGCGGGTGGCGCAGTCATGCAGCGGCGTAGACTGGCGGCTTCGTGGTCCACGCCCAGGCTGACGAAAGGATCGACTCCAGCGAGGAGGC
>DASXBY010000126.1:0-4549 GCA_036491455.1 Caulobacteraceae bacterium | reverse complement strand
GATCACACGGTCGACGCCAAACTCGGCCGCGATCGCTTCGACCACCTGCACGGCGTTGGCGCTGGTGCAGCAGACATCGGTCTCGGCCTTCACCTCCGCCGAGGTGTTGACGTAGGTCACGACCGGCAGGCCGGGGAAGCGCTGGCGGATCAGGCGCACATCGGCGGCGGTGATCGAGGCCGCCAGCGAGCAACCCGCCCTCAGGTCCGGAATCAGCACCGTCTTGTCGGGACAGAGGACCTTGGAGGTCTCGGCCATGAAATGCACGCCGGCCTGGACAATGATCGCAGCCGGGCTTCGCGCCGCCTCGCGCGCCAGGCCGAGGCTGTCGCCGACGAAGTCGCCGACACCGTGGAAGATCTCCGGCGTCATGTAGTTGTGGGCCAGGATGACGGCGTTCTTTTCCCGCTTGAGGCGATTGATTTCGTCGATCAGGGGCGCCTGCAGCCGCCACTCGAGCGGTGAAACCTGTCTGCTGAGCTTGTCCCAGACGGGCCGGGTCGCGATCTCGACGGCTGGCGTGAAGCTCAGCGATCCGTCGGCCATGGCGTCCTCCTTATGCTCATTTTGAGCATTTCCTGCGCCTTTTAAAAGGGACGCCGGCCGGATCAGGCCTACGCCCCCTCACTTATGCTTAATCTGAGCATAAGCTTGAACGGCTCATATAGCCCGCCCAACGCTATCCGGAAACCCCCTCGGACCAGAATTGTCCAATCGTGATGGCGGCTCAGTCGAAGGCCGGCGGGTAGGCGAGGGACATCGGCCCGGCAAAGGCTTCGGCGTCGAAGGCCAGGGCCTGGAAAGCCTCGAGCGAGGCATAGCGAGAGGTGATGGTCGCCGGCGCCCGGCGGAATCCGAAGCGACCGTAGTAGGCCGGGGCGCCCAAGACCACGCAGCCAGCCGCGCCGAGCTCCCGGCAGATTTCCAAACCCTGACGCGCTAGCGCGCCGCCGATCCCACGCCCCTGGTTTTCCGGGTCGACCGCCAGCGGCGCCAGTCCTGCGAACAGGGCCGCCGGCTCGCTGGTCATGCGGCTGAAGAGGATGTGGCCCACGATGGCGCCGTCGACCTCGGCGACCAGTTCGACAAGCCCTTGGCCGCCGGCCCTGACGAGATCGATCATGTCGGCTTCGTCGGCGCGTCCGAAGGCGGCGGTCACAACTGTGCGGATAGCGGGGAAATCAACCGGACGGGCCGGCCGAACGATCACCAGACGCCGATCTTCTCGGCTTCGGCGTGGGAAAGGGGCCGATGAGCGCGGGCGTGGTCTTCCTCGGCGAGCAGGCGCACGGCCTCCAGGGCGGCCATGCAGCCCATGCCGGCCGCGGTGACCGCCTGGCGATAGATGTCGTCCGTGACATCCCCGGCGGCGAAGACGCCCCCGACCGACGTCGCGGTCGAGCCAGGCGTGACGGTGATGTAGCCGCCGGCGCGCGTTTCCAGTTGTCCGGAAAAGACCTCCGAGGCTGGCGCATGGCCGATGGCGACGAACACCCCGTCGCAGGCGAGTTCCCGGGATTCACCGGTCGTCACGTGGCGCAGCTTCACGCCACTGACGGCCGCCGGCTCGCCGGTCGAGAGGATCTCCTCGACCAGGTGGTCCCAGACCACCTCGATCCTGGGGTTGGCGAAAAGGCGCTCCTGCAGGATCCGTTCCGCCCTCAGTTCATCGCGGCGATGGACGAGCGTCACCTTGGTCGCAAAGGTTGTGAGGAAGAGGGCCTCTTCGACCGCGGTGTTGCCGCCGCCGACCACGACCACTTCCTTGCCGCGATAGAAGAAGCCGTCGCAGGTGGCGCAGGCGGAGACGCCGAACCCCTGCAGAGCGGCTTCACTGTCGATACCCAGCCATTTGGCCTGGGCGCCGGTGGCGATGATCAGGGTCTCGGCGAGCCAGGCCTGGCCGGAATCCGTCACCAACCGGAATGGCCGCCGCGAAAGGTCAGCCGAAAGGACGATGTCGTCTATAACCTCGGTTCCGACATGGGCGGCCTGGGCGCGCATCTGCTCCATCAGCCAGGGACCCTGGATGACCTCGGAAAATCCCGGATAGTTCTCGACATCGGTGGTGATGGTGAGCTGGCCGCCGGGCGTCAGGCCGGTCAGCAGAACGGGTTCGAGCAAGGCGCGGGCGGCGTAGACCGCGGCTGTGTAACCAGCCGGGCCGGACCCAACGATCAGGCAGCGGACAGAGCGCGGTTCCCCGGCGGCCATGCGCCGCTCAGACCCACTCGACCTTTAGAATCTCGTAGGCCTTGACGCCGCTGGGCGTACTGACCTCGACCACGTCGCCGGTCTCCTTGCCGATCATCGCCCGGGCGATGGGCGAGGCGATGGAGATCTTGCCAGAGCGTACGTCGGCCTCATGCTCGCCGACGATCTGGTAGCGAGCCTCTTCCTCGGTGTCTTCGTCGACAACGCTCACGGTGGCTCCGAACTTCACCTGACTGCCCGACAGGCGCGAAACGTCGATGATCTGGGCGCGCGCCATGCGATCCTCGATCTCGGCGATGCGGCTTTCGATCCAGCCCTGGCGGTCCTTGGCCGCATGATATTCGGCGTTCTCCGAGAGATCGCCATGGGTGCGAGCCTCTCCAATAGCGGCCGTGATCGCCGGCCGCTCCTGGGTCTTGAGACGCCTCAACTCTTCGTCGAGGGTGTGGAAGCCCTCGGCGGTCATCGGTACCTTGTCCATCGTCGGGTGAGCCAGATCCGCCTTTTGTTTTGAACAGCCCGATTCGGCCTTGGGCGACGAATTTTAGGGCGAGATAGATTAGGGGCGGGGCCAGCCGGATTCAAGGGCAGGCCTGCTCAAGCACCGGGTTTGGGGGCGCGACTAGTCGCCGCGCCGCAACTGCGCGTCAGTGGCGCTGCCCTTCTCGGAGACGAACAAGCTGTTGCTCCAGCGGTCGAAGGCCATCACCGTCTGGCCGCCGGGACCGGTGAGGCGCATGCCGTCCTGGGTCGGCGCCCATCCGATGGGCTGGGCAGAGAGCGCTCCGGAGCAGTCGCCGTTTGTGCGGACGGTGTGGCGCGCTCCAAGGCGGATCATGCAAACGGCGCGGCCCTGGGTCGAAAGCGTCCAACCCCCAACCGCCTCAGCCGGCGTCAGCGGCACGCCCGCCTCATGGTCGGCGGCGAGCACGGGCCCGGCAATCCCAAGGATAGCGATGAGCCCGGCGCAGAGGACTGATCCTTTCCACATGTTTTTCTCCCTGGTTCGCCCGGACAGGGAAACGCGTCGGCCGTCCCAGGCGTTGCGTTGGAGCGGCGAAGACGGGAAGCGCCGCTGGGGATCGTTCTGCATGCAAGCTGCCGTATTGCTCCGCGAAACGCCCTCTGCGCGGTGGTTCGGAAACAATGGTAAAGGCGCTCGAGCGACTTTACCCGGAGCGAGCGTGAGCAACCTCATCGTGCATGGCGGACGACCCCTGAAAGGCCGGATCACGCCGTCGGCCAACAAGAACGCGGTCCTGCCGATCCTTTGCGCCACGCTGCTCACCGACGAGCCAGTGACCCTGCGCAATGTGCCGGACATCACCGATGTGACGCAGATCCTGAATCTCTTTGAGGCCCTCGGCAGCGACGTTGACTGGGACCGGACGAGCCAGGTCCTGCGACTCTGCCACGCCGATTCGCGTGCGCCGGACGGGGCGTCCCTGCCAGAGGGGATGCGCTCGTCGATCATGCTCATCCCGCCGTTGATCGCGCGCTTCGGCGAAGCCCGCCTCGAGGGCGAGGTCAAGGGCTGCACTCTGGGCGCGCGCGAGATCGACCCTCACATCGAGGTCTTCCAGGCATTCGGAGCCGCCGTCGAAGAGCGCGGTGAGACCCTGGCCATCATTCTCGATCGGCCTTTCCACGCCGCGACGCACTGGTTGGACTACGCCTCGGTGACCACAACCGAGAATTTCGTTCTGTGCGCTGTGAAGGCGCGCGGCAGATCCCAACTCACAAACGCCGCCTGCGAGCCGCATGTCCAGGAGTTCTGCGCGTTCCTGAAGCTTATGGGCGCAAGCATCGAAGGCGTGGGCGCGAGCCGGCTTACCGTCGAGGGCGTCGATCGGCTGGGGGGCGCGGACTACAGCTTCGCCGAAGACTTTCACGAGATCACCACCTTCCTGGCCCTGGGCGCGATCACCGGCGGTGAGGTGGCCGTGAAGAACGCCAATCCGGATCAGTTTCCGCTGATCGATCGGGCCTTCTCCAAGTTCGGGGTCGAGATTGTCCACAAAGACGGTTGGTCGCACAGCCAGCCAGACGGGCCGCTTCGCGTACGAGCGCCGTTCACCTCCTACATCCTGCCCAAGATCGAGGCCGCGCCGTGGCCCTACCTGCCCGTGGACCTCCTGCCGATCTTCGTGGCGCTTGGGGTGCGCGCCGAAGGCCAGATGCTGTTCTGGAACAAGGTCTACGAAGGCGCGCTCGGCTGGACCTCGGAGCTGGCCAAATTCGGCGCCCACGCCCTGCAATGCGATCCGCACCGGGTGATCACTTTCGGCGGCAAGCCGCTGGGGCCGGCCAGGGTGGAGAGCCCCTATATCATCCG
>DASXBY010000125.1:0-8981 GCA_036491455.1 Caulobacteraceae bacterium | reverse complement strand
GACCAGGTGGACACCGGTGGCCGGCCCAATGGGCCAGCGGCGTGGCTCGCCCTGGCCGCGAGGCTGAGGCGCGGTCGCTTCGAGCGGGTCTATGACCTGCAGACCAACGACCGCACCAATCTTCTCTTCCAGGCGCTGAGACCCTCGCCGCCCGCCTGGTCAGGCGTGGCGGTGGGCTGCTCGCTGCCTCACCGGAACCGCGCCCGCGAAGCGATGCATCCGCTCGAGCGCCACGCCGAGCAACTCTCCCATGCCGGGATCTGGCCCAACGCTCCCACCGCGCCGCTCTCGGCCGAGCCGCCCGACATCTCCTGGATCCTGAAGCAGGCGCTGGCCAAGAGCCAATCGAGCGTTCGGCCCAGCGCTCGGCCGCAGCGCCCGACCGCCCTGCTTGTGCCCGGCAGCTCGGCCCAACGCACCGAAAAGCGCTGGCCGGCGGCGAGCTATGGCGCGCTGGCCGCGCGGCTCGAAGCCGAGGGCTTCGAGGTGCTGATCCTGGGCGGCCTGCAAGAAGCCGAACTTGCCCGCGCGATCCAGCGCCAGGCGCCGCGCGCCCGCGATCTCACCGGCCGCACCGACTTCGCCCAGATCGCCACCCACGGCGCGCGTGCGGCAGTGGCCATCGGAAACGACACCGGGCCCGTGCATCTGATCGCTGCGGCCGGCGCGCCGACCATCGTGCTGTTTTCCTCAGCTTCTACGCCAGAGCTATCGGCCCCCAGGGGTCACGTCACGGTCTTCCAGGCGCCGGACCTGAAGGATGTTGAGATTGAGACGGTGCTGGCTTCCGCGCTTTCCTTGGCGCGGCCGGAAACGCCGGCCTGACGCGACGGCGGCCATCGCGTTGGGGCGCGCTTCTTGATGCGGCGTGGCGCCTTGGTCATATACTGTGGCGGCGCCGCCCGATACACTTGGGCGGCGTCAAGTCGTCAACAGTCCGGAAGGAGCCTCGCCTATTCGTCGCCCAATGCCCGCGCCGCCGTCCAAGGATGGTCCCCGCATCAATGAAGATATCCGTGTTCCCCGCGTCCTACTGATCGACGAGAACGGAGAGAAACAAGGGATCATGCCCACGTCGGCGGCTCTGGAAGCCGCGGTGGAGGCCGGTCTGGATTTGGTGGAGGTGTCGCCGACGGCGGATCCGCCGGTGTGCAAGATCCTCGACTTCGGCAAGTTCAAATTCCAGGAACAGAAGAAAAAGAACGAAGCGCGCAAGCGGCAAAAGCTGGTCGAGGTCAAGGAGATCAAACTCCGGCCCAACATCGACATCCACGACTACGAGGTGAAGGCCAAGGCCATGCACCGCTTCTTCGAGGAAGGCGACAAGGTGAAGGTCACCCTGCGCTTCCGGGGCGGGGAAATGCGCCATCCGGAACTCGGCATGAAGCTCCTGCAGCAGGTGAAGGTCGACTTCGAGCCGGTGGCGAAGGTCGAATACGAACCGCGGATGGAAGGGCGCCAGATGATCATGATCCTGGCGCCGAGGTAGGCAGGCTGCCACCGCGCTTGCGCGCATCCGGCACACACTGACGGCGGATAGGCAAAGCCGCGGCCTCGCACGCGCGGACCAGCGCCGCTAGTCTTGCCCTATGAGCGAGACAGCCACTAGCGAGACGGTGTCGACGGACGCGCCGAGTGTGCGCGTCGCCTCGGGCCTGGTCCGCGGCGAGGTCGCGGACGGCGTTCGCCGCTTCTATAGCATTCCTTACGCCGCCAATCCGGTGGGCGATCTGCGTTTTCGCGCGCCTCAGCCGCACCCGGGCTGGGAAGGCGTGCGCGACGCCCTCGTCCCCGGTCCCAGCGCGCCGCAGCCCACGCCGGCCATGACCCGCCTGCCGGGTCTCGACCTGGGGCCGCTGTTCGCCGGTCCCTGGCAGCCGGACCGGGACTACCTGACGCTGAATGTCTGGGCTCCCGAGACGCCCGCCTCCGGCTTGCCGGTGATGGTCTTCATCCACGGCGGCGCGTTCCTCATCGGCGGCAAGGACACGCCGCTCTATGACGGCGCGTCATTCGCCCGCAACGGCGTGGTCCTGGTGTCTATCGTCTACCGCATGGGCCTGGAGGGCTTCGTCTCCGTCCCCGGCGGTGAGTCCAACCTCGGACTGCGCGATCAGATCGCCGCCCTTCGATGGGTGGGCGACAACGCCGAGGTTTTCGGGGGCGATCCGGCCAACGTCACCGTCTTCGGTGAATCCGCCGGCGCCATGTCGATCGCCGCCCTCGTCGCCTCGCCGCTGGCCGAGGGCCTGTTTCGACGCGCCATCATCGAGAGCGGCCACGGAAGCCTGGTGCGGCGCGAGGAGACCGCCCAGCGCCTGACGGCCCTCATCGCCCGCAGGCTCGGAGTGACACCGGACGTCGACGGATTGCGCTCCCGTTCGATCGAAGACGGCGTCGCGGCAGTCGAATGGGCTGCGAAGCCGACGACTCGGGTGGACCTGCGCGAGGGCAACGGCCGCGACACGACGTATGGCCTTTCCAAGTTCATCCCGGTGTGCGGCGACGAGGTCCTGCCCAAGCCGCCGACGGAAGCGCTGAAAGACGGGGCGGGCGCCAACATCGATGTGCTGATCGGGACCAACCGCGAGGAGATGAATTTTTACCTCATCCCCACGGGCCTCAGGAACAAGATGTTCGGGCTGGCGGCCTGGTTCCTGCTGGCCCGGGTGCAACCTCGGGCTCGGGCCATCCTCAAAGCCTACGGCCTGGGGCGCAAGAAGGCCGGCCAAGTCTATCAGGAGGCCGTCACCGACCTGATGTTCCGCTGGCCCGCGCGCCGCTACGCCGAGGAGCACCGGGGCCGCACCCACGTCTACGAGTTCGAT
This sequence comes from Caulobacteraceae bacterium, assembly GCA_036491455.1. Taxonomy (GTDB): domain Bacteria; phylum Pseudomonadota; class Alphaproteobacteria; order Caulobacterales; family Caulobacteraceae; genus Acaudatibacter. The sequence goes on along the minus strand of DASXBY010000125.1, from coordinate 6,153 downwards.
TGGCGCTCTCCCGCGTGCAAAGGCGAGCTCGGCGCCTGCCACGGCCTGGAACTGCCGTTTGTGTTCAATACGCTGGCCGCCGTCTCGGGGCCTGACGGCATGGTCGGTGAGAACCCGCCGCAGGATCTGGCCAACCGGGTCCACAAGCTGTGGATCGACTTCGCCCGCGACGGTACGGCGCCATGGCCGGAATACAGCCGCGAAGATCGTCAGGTCTATTCCATCGACCGCGCCCAGAGCGCGGCCGAACCGCCAGCCCCCGCCGCGCCTTACTTACCCTAGAGTGGGCGGATGTACCTCGATCGCTTCAAGCTGACGGGCCGGACGGCGCTGATCACCGGCGGGGCCCGCGGCATTGGCCTTGCCTGCGCGGAGGCGTTTTGCGAGGCCGGCGCCAAGGTGTGCATCACCGATCGCGACGAGGCGGAGCTTGCCGAAGCGCGCAAGGCGCTCGCCGGCAAAGGCTACACGGTCGCCACCGCCGCGCTCGACGTCACACGTTCCGATCAGGCGGCGCAGGTCTTCGACGACTGGGCGGCTCTGGCGGGTCGGTTCGATATCCTTGTCAACAACGCCGGCATCGCCCGCAGCGAGATCGCCGCCGAGGACATGGAAGACGAGCGCTGGCTCGACGTTCTCAATGTCAACCTCAATGGCGCCTTCTGGTGCGCCAGGGCTGCCGGCCGGCACATGCTGGCCCAGCGCTCGGGCGTCATCGTCAATGTCGGCTCGATGAGCGGCTTCATCGTCAACCGGCCCCAGGGCCAGGCCCACTACAATGCCTCCAAGGCTGCGGTTCACCACCTCACGCGATCGCTGGCCGCGGAGTGGGCGGGCCGGGGCGTGCGGGTCAACGCCGTCGCTCCAACCTACATCCGCACGCCGCTGAACGCTTTTGCCGATCCGGAAAGCGAGATGGTGAAGCGCTGGATCGACGGAACGCCGATGGCGCGACTGGGCGAACCGGAAGAAGTTGCTTCGGTGGTGCTGTTCCTGGCCTCGGATGCTTCCAGTCTGGTGACCGGCGCCGTGGTGCTAGCCGATGGCGGCTATAGCTGCTGGTGACGGCCGCTAGGCGCTCGCGCCGAGCGACTCACTTGGCTCGAAGCTCCGGCTTCGCAAAGGCGAGAGGGCCGGCGCGCTAGGCCCACGGAGCTTCCCGCGGCGATCCGCAGACCGGTGAGGTCCGCCATTCGGCAAAGCGAAATGGCCGTCCGGCACAGCCGGGGCGCTTGGGGCCGCCGCCCTCAACCTATCATATAGGTTCGAATTTCAGACTAGGCGTCACGAAACCGGCGCCGCGGGGGAGACCAGCATGCGTTTCATTTTCAATTCCAACGGCCGCCGGATCAGCCTTGCTGGTTGTCTCCTGGCTAGCGCCGCAGTCGCCAGCGTCGCCCAGGCCCAGACGGCGCCTGCTGCGAGTTCGACCCAGGTGCAGGAAGTTATCGTCACCGCCACCAAGCGATCTGAAAACATTCAGAACGTCCCGGCGGCGATTACGGCGTTGCCGGCCAAGGACCTTGCTAAAGCCGGCTTCGTCAAGCTGGAAGACTACGTCGCCCAGGTGCCGGGTCTGTCGATCACAACGGTGAATCCAGGTTCGATGCAGATCACCCTGCGCGGCATCACCAGCGGTGTGAACAGCGCTTCGCCCCTCACCTCGATCTACGTCGACGAGGCGCCTTTTGGCTCGACGAACGCCTACGCCGCCGGCGGTGACCTGACGCCCGATCTCGACCCGGCCGAGCTTTCGCAGATCGAGGTGCTCAAGGGCCCGCAAGGCACCCTCTACGGCGCCTCGGCGGTGGGCGGCGTCGTCAAATTCGACACCCAACCGGTCAACCTTGAACGGTACAGTGGCGAGGTCACCGCTGGCGGCGTGATCACGGACGCCGGCACGGGCGGCTACATCCTGCGAGGTCTGATCAATGCGCCGATCGTCAAGGATGTGTTCGGCATCAGGGTCAGCGCCTTCATGCGTGAAGACCCTGGCTACGTCAAAAACCTGCTGACCGATAAGTACCAGAACGACTCAAAGGTCCAAGGCGGTCGCGTCGATCTCTACTGGAAGCCGACGCCGCACATCTCTGTGGATCTCTGGGCCCTGATCCACAACCTCAACAACAGCGGCACCTCGGCCGAGGACGTCAACTTCCAGACCTTACAGCCGCTCTACGGCCCATTGACCATGAAGGCCTATGCCGAGCAGCCCAGCGATTTCCAGTTCGAAGTCTACAACGCCACGGTAAAGGGCCAGTGGGGCGCCCTGAACGTCCTCTCCTCGACCACCTATCAGAATATCCGCGGCATAGCCTACGGCGACGCGACCCAATCCTCCGGCGGGATCCTCGACCTGGAATTGTTTGGCCTTTTCGGCGTGATCGCCGATCCGGCGAACACCGCTTTGCAAGACTCGCTGGCGAGCAAGATCCATCGTTTCTCTCAGGAGTTCCGCGCCTCTGACAGCTTCTTTCATGGCCGTCTCGATGCCCAGGCAGGCGTCTTCTTCACCCATGAAGATGACCTCCTGACCATCCCGGGTTACTTCCTCTACGACAAGACCACGGGTGCGCCGCTTGAGCCGCTGTTTCCCTGGAACTTCATGCCGTTGATCACGGCCGAGATCGCGTCGCGCTATACCGAGTACTCAGGTTATGCGAATCTCGATTTTCACATAACCGACCGTTTCGACGTCATTGGCGGCGTTCGCGAAAGTTCAAACAACCAGAACTTCTTCGAATACTATTCCGGCACTTACATTGCGATTGCAAACGCTCTCCAGGGGCTTGGCGGCAATGTCCTGACTTATGGCAAGTCATCGACGGGAAGTGATTTCAATTATCTGGTCTCGCCGCGTTACCGGATCGACGACAACAGCATGGTCTACGCCCGCTTCGCCGATGGTTATCGTCCCGGTGGCGCCAACGCCTTTCCGCCGGGTCTGGGATTGCCGCTCACATTCCAGCCGGACACGGTGACCAGCTACGAAGCCGGCTACAAAGGTCAGTGGTTCGATCGATCCTTGACCCTGGATCTCGCCCTTTTCTGGAACGAGTGGGACAAGATCCAGATCCAGACCAGTGCGCCCGGTGGATTTCAAGGCTTCATCAATGGCGGAACGGCCCGCACCCGAGGGGTCGAGCTCTCGTCCCTGTGGCGGCCGATCCACGGACTGACTTTTGGGCTCAATGGCGCCTACACCGAAGCCAACCTTACCTCGGCCGCCCCCGCCGCCGGCGGGGTGGACGGCGACGAACTTCCATTTGTGCCCAAGTGGACAGGCGCAATCACCGCCGATTACAGCTGGCTTATCAGCAACGGCTGGGCGGCCGACGTCGGCGGATCGGTGAACTACATCGGCGATCGCCGGTCAGGCTTCACCAACGCCTTCGGCGTCAACGTGCCCAGCTTCACCACGTTCAATCTCAATGGCAGCGTTACCCATGGCCCGGTCACGCTCCAAGTCTACGCTCGCAACATCGGCAATTCGCACGGCATCGTCTATGTGCCGGTGCTCGCGGCGCCGATCCTGACCGACTACAACACGGCTTCGATCATCCCGCCGTTCACGTTCGGCGGCCAGGTCACCGTCGCGTTCTAGCCAGAGAAGCAGGGGTCCGGGAATGCCGGTCGGTCTGACCAGCGAGGTTGCCGACCGGCTGAGGGCGGTGGTCGGTGATCGTCTGAACCTCGGCGAGGCGGTGCGCGCCGCTCACGGGCGCAGCGAATCTCATTTCGAGACGGTGCTCCCCGACGCTGTCGCTTTGCCGCGCTCCACCGAAGAGGTGCTGGGCCTGGTGCGGACCTGCATCGCCGCCGAGGTCCCCATCATCCCGTTCGGCGCCGGAACCTCGATCGAAGGCAACACCACGCCTGTGCGCGGCGGCCTGACCATCGATCTCTCGGAGATGGATCGCATCGTCGCGGTCAATCCGGCGGATCTCGACTGCACGGTGGAGGCGGGCGTCCGCCGCGAGCAGCTCAACGCCCACCTGCGCGACCAGGGCCTGTTTTTCCCCATTGATCCTGGCGCCAACGCCACGCTCGGCGGCATGGCCGCGACGCGAGCTTCCGGGACCAACGCGGTCCGCTATGGCACCATGCGCGAGGCGGTTCTGGCGCTTCGCGTCGTGACCCCTGACGGGAAGGACATCCGCACCGCCCGCCGCGCCCGCAAGAGCGCCGCCGGCTATGACCTGACGCGCCTGATGATCGGCTCCGAAGGCACACTCGGGATCATCACCGAGGTGACCCTCAGACTTCACGGCATTCCGGAGGCCATCTCCTCGGCGGTCTGTAGCTTCCAGTCCCTGGGCGGGGCAGTGGATACGGTGGTGCAGGCGATCCAGATGGGCGTGCCGATGGCGCGGATCGAGATCCTCGACGATGTCCAGATGCGGGCGGTGAACCGCTGGTCGAAGCTCGACTATCCGGAACTCACCACTCTGTTCTTCGAATTTCACGGGTCGGAAGCGTCCGTTGCCGAACAGGTGGCGACCGTCGAGGCTCTGGCGGCGGAGAATGGGGGCGGCCAATTTTCCTGGTCAAACCTGCCTGAGGAGCGGTCCAGGCTGTGGAAGGCGCGGCACGAGGCCTACTACGCGGCCGTCGGGCTGCGGCCCGGCTGTGTCGGCTGGCCCACCGATGTCTGCGTGCCCATCGGACGCCTGGCCGACTGCATCGGCGAGACCAAGCGCGACCTGGAGGGCGCCAGCATTCCGGCGCCGATTCTGGGTCATGTCGGCGACGGCAATTTCCACGTGGTGTTCGTCATCGATCCCAATCGGCCGGAGGAGCTTGCCGAGGCCGAGCGCCTGAACAACCGCCTTGTGGAGCGCGCGCTTGCGATGGACGGGACCTGCACCGGCGAGCATGGCATCGGGATCGGCAAGCAGGACTGGCTGGTCGCCGAACTTGGCGACGCTGTCGACATGATGCGGGCCGTCAAGCGCGCGCTGGATCCGAAAGACCTGTTCAACCCGGGCAAGATTTTCGCATTGTGAGCGGATCGCAACGGAGAGACCGATGACCGCCCAAAGCAGCCGCCACCTCGTGGATCCCGAACTCGCGCCGATGCTCGAGTTGTTCCCGACGACCGAACTGACACCGGAGAGCCTCCGCGAGGCGCGCGGGCGTCAAATCGAACTGCCGATCGACCCCGAGGCGGACAAAGCGGTGTCGGTCGAACGACGCACGATCAAAGGTCCGGCGGGTGACCTCGACGTCTTTTGCATGCGCCCGGTGGCGGCCACGGGCCCCTTGCCGTGCATCCTTCACGTCCATGGCGGCGGCTATGTCATGGGTAGCGCCGAGACCATGGCCCCGCTGCGCAAGCCGCTGGTCCAGGCCCTGGGCTGCGCCCTCGTCAGCGTCGAATATCGCCTGGCCCCGGAAACGGCGGCGCCGGGCGCGGTGGAGGATTGCTACGCGGCTCTGGCCTGGCTGAAGGCCGATCCGGGCGTGGCGGGCATCGATCCGGCGCGCATTGGCGTCATGGGCGAGAGCGCCGGAGGAGGCCTTGCGGCGGCGCTGGCCCTGCTCGCGCGTGACCGCGGGGAGCATCAGCTGACCTTTCAGCACCTCATCTACCCGATGCTCGACGACCGCACGTCCGTGGAGGCCGAACCCGATCCCTTTGCCGGCGAATTCATCTGGCCTCATGCCAATAACCTTTTCGGCTGGGGCGCCCTGCTCGGCGTCGCGCCCGGATCGGAGGGTGTCTCGCATTACGCCTCGCCGGCTCGGGCGGAGAGCCTCGCCGGACTGCCGCCCACCTTCATCTCCACCGGGGCGCTCGATCTCTTCGTGCACGAGAACATCGACTACGCTCGACGCCTCATCCGCGCGGGCGTGCCCACCGAGCTGCATGTCTATCCGGGCGCTTTCCATGCTTTCGATTTCGTGCCCGGCGCGGATGTCGCGACGCGCGCCAGACGCGACAGCCTGGCCGCCCTGGCGCGGTCTCTGCGCTGACCGTCGTCGTATCGAGTCCACCTTTCAGATAGGTCTTGCCAATACCTGTCAGATAGGTCATGAGGGCCCTGACATCCGGTAGGGGCGGGCTCATGGCGCAATCGCACATCGTCGGCGAGGCGGACTACATCCTGGTCTCTCCCGAGATGACCGCGTTCTTCGGCCCCGAGACGGCGG
>DASXBY010000124.1:0-2920 GCA_036491455.1 Caulobacteraceae bacterium | reverse complement strand
GCGGCGCCGAGCGCCGTGCTCTTGATCTCTGCGCCGGTCATGGTCAGGCGGTCGGTGAGGTAGGTCCAGTCGATCTCGCCGCGGATCTCCTCGCCGCTCGGCGCATGCGAGGGCAGCGCCAGCCGCCACAGCGCCAGCCGCTCGTCGGGCCTGGGCGGCAGGAATTCGACGACGAAGCGCAGGCGTCGGACGAAGGCCGGGTCGAGGTCCTGGCGACGGTTGGTGGCCAGGATCGCCACCCCGTCGAAGCGCTCGATCCGCTGCAGCAGATAGTCGATCTCGATGTTGGCGAAGCGGTCGTGCGCGTCCTTGACCTGGGTGCGGTTGCCGAACAGGGCGTCGGCCTCGTCGAAGAACAGCAGGGCGCCGCTGTCCTCGCAGGCGTCGAACACCTCGCGCAGCCTCTTTTCGGTCTCGCCGATATATTTGTTGACCACGCCGGCCAGATCGACGCGCAGCAGGTCGAGGTCGAGGCTCCTGGCCATCACCTGGGCGGCCATGGTCTTGCCCGTACCCGATGGGCCGCCGAACAGGGCCGAGATGCCCTGGCCAAGGTGGGTGAGGCGGGAAAACCCCCACTCCTCGTACACCGTCCAGCGCAGCCGCACCTGGGATTCGAAGGCCTTGAGCTGGCTCTCGACGTCTGCGGGAATGACCAGATCGGCCCAATCGTACGGCGTTGGCAGCAGGGTCAGCAGGGCGTGGTCCGGCCTTTGCCTTCGCGGCGGCGAGCCGCGCTGGGCGAGGGCGACCACTTCGGCGGGAGTGAGGCGCTGGGAGACGATCTCTGGCGGGGCGGCCGCATCGGTGGTTCGCCGCCAGAGCGCCAGCCGGCCGTCGATCCGCAGCGGCGAGAGGATGACGGGCCGCGCCAGGCCGGTCGGATGGCGTACGCCGCGCAGGAACGGGACACCGAGCGCCTCGGCGCGCGCCCAGACTGCCGGCGGCGCGGCCTCGGCGGCGCGGAAATAGGCGAGAGCGCCGGTCATCGCCGCCTGGCGCAGGCCGCGGATCACCGTCCAGGCCGGGGCCTCGCCGCCGCTTTCTGACAGGGCCTTGAGATCGACGGCCAGCAACGGTTGGTCGCGCCCGGCCGCGTATTGCGCCGCCAGCGTCTCCGCGCCGATCCCGGGCGGACCTACAAGCTCCGCCTCGCGCGGTTCAACCTTTGCAAGCTCCGCCAGAGCGCCGGGATGCAGGCAGTCGAGCGACTTCGCCGCTTCGGGCTCCGTCCGGCGAACGGCGATGGCGATCGCCGGGTCCTCCCAGCCGTCTGTGGCGATCGCGCGCGCCACGGCGGGATCGGCCAGCCAGGGGGTGTTCAGACGACCGCTCGGCGCGCCCTCGGCCGGCTGGGCCAGCAGCCAGCGCAGCAGGTTCGGATAGGTGGGGGGCGCCGGCGGCTCACCGGCTAGGTGGGACCGGAGCCAGGGCGTCGGCTCGGTGAGCCGGCCGTCGTCATGCAGATAGGCGATGACGCGTGCGAAACCCGGATCCAGCTCGACGGCGACCAGCAGGGCCAGGAAATCCGCCTCTTCGTCCGAGAGGGCGAAGATCCGCCTCACCTCGCGCCAGACGGAATCCTGGCCCAGGGCTGCGGATGCGTCCTCCGCCGCCTTGGCCGGGCCGGCGGCGTGTTTTCGATTGAACGCTGCTTCGGCCTCCGGCGATGGTGCGAGTAGGCGGGCGACTTCGCCGGGACCGATGGCGGGTCCCTGATCGGGGCTGGCTTCGCCGCTTCGCCACAGGTGCTCGGTCCAGGCCGCCAGCCGCTGCGCCCGGGCCCGAACGAGGGCGAGGATCGTCTCGGCGGTGCGCGCGGTCATAGCGAGACCACCCATCCGGTCGACGCCGCCACGCCCCCCACCGTCAGCAGGATTGGATAGTCGCCCGCGCCGGCCGCGGCCGGCTTCTTGAAGGCGATGGTCTGGCCGGCGCCGTCGACGGTGAACTGGCCTGCGCCGGGCGAGGCGGCGCCGGTATAGGCGAGCGGCGTCGTCCCGAAGGTGAGGGTCGAGGCCGTCTGCGAGAAACCGGCCCCGTGGATGGTGTAGATGAGGCTGGCGTCCGGCGTCAGCTTGGGCGGGTTGACGACGCCGTCCACCCGCGGCGCGACTATCACCGGGATCGCGTTGGAGCGGCCGGTCCCGGCGCCCACGGCCAGGGCATAGGCGCCTGGCGGCGGCATGGCGGCCGGCGGCGCCGGTGTCAGGGTCCCCGAAGCGGCGTAGCTGTCGGGGAAGGTGAGGTCGAGCTCGTTGGCGTTGACGCCCTGCCGCCAGACGGAGACATCCCACTCGGTCGCTGTTCCGGGTAGGCTCAGATAGACGTTGGTGGCCAGATCGAGGCCCTCGCCGACCACATGAAGGGTCGAGCCCGGGACGGGCGGTACGACCGGCGGCGGGCTGGCGACGGCGATCAGCGGTCCAAAGCTCGCGGTGACCTGGGACGGGTCGGGATCTTCCGGCACAGGCGGCGAGGATTGTCCCCAGCCCTCGATCAGCAGCGGCGCCACGGCCGGCGGCTCGGCCGGCGAATGGGAGAGGTTCGCCGGTCCGACCGACAGGTTGGCCACCGAGGGCGGGATGGCCGGGGGCGGCGCCGCCACCAGCGGCTGGACGAAGATCACGCTCACTTTGAGCAGAGCAGACAGGCGCATGGGCACGGTGAAGGCCTGCCAGAGGCGGCTCATCTCATCGATGGTGTCGGCCTCGATGGAGATCACAAATTCCCCCGCCGGCAGCCAGGCGGACAGAAGGTCCTTGGCGATCAGGTCCTGGGTGACGATCGGCTGGCCATGAAAGGCCGCCAGGGCGATCGACATCGCCCGCTGTTCGCTGGTGAAGTCCTTGTCGCACCAGGCCGTCAGCAGGTAGCTGAGGTTCAGGCTGAGCGGCTGGGCGCTGTTGAGCTGGGGCCT
>DASXBY010000123.1:0-5821 GCA_036491455.1 Caulobacteraceae bacterium | reverse complement strand
TAAGTGCCGCCGCCAATCAGGACGAGGCCCGAAGCGGCCATTGCGATCTTGTTCGTGGTGGAGAGTTTGGTAGCCATGAGTCTGGAGCCCCAAGGGTTTGACGCACAGTGGAGCTTCTGACGGCCACGCGTCAATGGCCTGTCGCATTTCGGTCAAAATGCCGCGGGCGCGCGCGCGAGGTTCCACGGGCCGAGCTCGCTGCGCCCTTCGGCCGCTCGCCGGCGGAGTTCCACGGGCCCAAGCTCGCTGCGCCCTTCGGCCGCTCGCGCGCGGAGTTCCACGGGCCCCAGCTCGCTGCGCCCTTCGGCCGCTCGCGGGAAGTTCCACGGGCCCAAGCTCGCTGCGCCCTTCGGCCGCTCGCGGGCCCTAGATGACGCCGCTCGCACGAGCACTCGCGGCGGGGAGCGACACACCTCTCCCATAGGGAGAGGGAGGGGCCCATGGCGGAGCCATGGGAGGGTGAGGGGTTAGGGAAGGAAGCCGCGTAACCCCTCACCCGGACACGCGCCGGGCGCGTGTCTCGACCTCTCCCTGTGGGAGAGGTGGACGACCGTCACACCCCCAGGTCCAGGCTCACGGGCGCGTGGTCGCTGGGCCGCGCCCAGGCGCGGACGGGCTCGTGGATCACCGGGTCGGCGCAGCTGAGCGCCGGCGTCGTCCAGATGTGGTCCAGCCTCAGGCCGCGGGCCGAGAGGCGGAAATCGGCGGCGCGATAGCTCCACCAGGTGGCGAGTTTCTCCCGGTCCGGCCGGCTCTCGCGCACCGCGTCACGGAACGAGAGGGTCGCCTGCAGCTTGGCCAGGGCCTCGGTTTCCGGCGGCGTGTGGCTCACCACCTTGAGCATGAAGCGGTGGTTCCACACGTCATATTCGCCCGGCGCGACGTTGAAGTCGCCGGCCAGGACGATCGGCGCGCGGGGATCGCGCCCCTTCATTTCATCGGTCAGGCGGGCGAGGAAATCGAGCTTGTGGTCGAACTTCGGGTTCTCCAGGCGGTCGGGCACATCGCCGCCGGCCGGGATGTAGAGGTTGTGGATCTCCACCCCGGCGATGCGTGCGGAGACGGCCCGGGCGTGGCCCTCGCGGCAGACGTCGAGGGGCTGGGCCGCCTCGATCGGAAAGCGCGAGGCGATGGCGACGCCGTGCCAGCCCTTCTGGCCGCGGATGGCCAGGTGCGGCAGGCCGGCCTCGGCGAAGGCCTGGCGCGGGAACTCGCCCTCGCGGCACTTGATCTCCTGCAGGCAGAGGACGTCCGGCGCCGCCTCGGCGACGAACCTGGCCGCCTGCTCGGCGCGCAGGCGGACGGAGTTGACGTTCCAGGTGGCGAGGCGAAGCCGCATCTGGAGGCGCCTAGCCCACCGGCGGCCGCTCGGTGGCGGGCGTGGTGGTCGGCTTCAGCTCGAAGAAGGAATTGGGCAGGGGTTTGCTGGGGGCGAAGTCGATCAGGCTGACCTTGGTCGCCGCGCCCTGGGCGTTGGTGATTGTCCAGCCGAGCAGCGCGACGGGGGCGTCGCTGAAGTCGAGGGCGATCTGACCCTCTTTATGCTTCTTCGACTCCCAGGCCACGATCGAAAACCCGCCCGGCCGGCGCTTCACGGAGCCGATAGCCACGCCCTTGTCGATGCGGATATCACGCGAAAGCAGCACGCCGAGCGGCGTCGCGCCCAGCGGATAGGCGTCGAGGGTGCCGAGGCGCCGGTTGAGCACCGCCACGCGGAAGCCGTTGGAGGCCACCACCAGGCCTGATGGCGGGTCATACTCGAAGCGGGCCCGGCCAGGGCGCTTGAGATAGATCGTGCCGGTGGCCGTGCGGCCGGCTGGGTCAACCTGGGTGAAGCGGCCGATGGCGCTGGTGATGCCCAGGAGGTCGTCGCGCGCCTTTTCCACCAGGGCGGCGTCATCCGGCGGCAGCTGGGCCAGCGCCGGCCACGCGGGAAGGGTCGCGACGAGCATTGCGGCGGCGCGGCGAGTGAAGGTCATCGTCCGCCCACATAGGGCGCCCGGCCCGCGGTGGGGAGGGCTGAAGCGACACCTAATCTCTTCCCCCCGCATCGGGGGGAAGGAAACGCCGACGTGTCCGATCCCCCATCCCCGGCTTCGCCGGTACTTCCCCCTTGTGAAGGGGGAAGAAAGCTACGGCGCCGGGCTTACCAGGACTTCGCGCTTGCCGGCGTGGTTGGCGACGCTGACCACGCCCTCTTTCTCCATCCGCTCGATGAGCGAGGCGGCGCGGTTGTAGCCGATCTGCAGGCGCCGCTGGATGTAGCTGGTAGAGGCTTTGCGGTCGCGCGCGACGATGGCCACGGCCTGGTCGTAGAGATCGGCGCCCTCGCCGTCGCCGCCGGCGCCGGCGAACCCTTCGTCCTCGTCCTCCTCGGCCATGGCGGTGACGTCCGGCACATAGTCCGGCTTGCCCTGCGAGCGCAGGAAGCGGGCGACGGTGTCGACCTCGGCGTCGGAGACGAAGGGCCCGTGCAGGCGGGTGATGCGCCCGCCGCCAGCCATGTAAAGCATGTCGCCCATGCCCAAGAGCTGCTCGGCGCCCTGCTCGCCCATGATCGTACGCGAATCGATCTTGGAGGTGACCTGGAAGCTGATCCGGGTCGGGAAATTAGCCTTGATGGTGCCGGTGATGACGTCCACCGACGGCCGCTGGGTGGCCATGATCAGGTGGATGCCGGCGGCCCTGGCCATCTGCGCCAGGCGCTGGACGGCGCCCTCGATATCCTTGCCGGCGACCATCATCAGGTCGGCGACCTCGTCGATCACCACCACCAGATAGGGCATGGGATCGGGGCGGATCTTCTCCTCCTCGAAGATCGGCCGCCCGCGCTCGTCGAAGCCGGTCTGGATGGTGCGCACGAAGTGTTCCTTGCGCGACATCGCCTCGCGCGCCCGCTCGTTGTAGCCGGCGACGTTGCGCACCCCGATCTTGGACATCCGCCGATAGCGGTCCTCCATCTCGCGCACGGTCCACTTCAGCGCGATGATGGCCCGCTTGGGATCGGTGACGACCGGCGCCAGCAGATGCGGGATGCCGTCATAGGCCGACAGCTCCAGCATCTTCGGGTCGATCATGATGAACCGCACCTCTTCGGCCGTCAGGCGATAGAGGATCGAGAGGATCATGGCGTTGACGCCCACCGACTTGCCGGAGCCCGTGGTGCCGGCAATCAGCAGGTGGGGCATCTTGGCCAGGTCGACGACATAGGGCTCGCCGCCGATGGTCTCGCCGAGGGCCAGGGGCAGGACCTGGCCGGCCTTCTCGTATTCGGGGCTGGACAGCAGGTCGCGCAGATAAACCGTGGCGCGTTCGGCGTTGGGCAGTTCGATGCCGATGGCGTTGCGGCCCGGCACGACGCTGACGCGGCAGGCCTCGACGCTCATCGAGCGGGCGATGTCGTCGGCCAGGGCGACGACGCGGGCGGACTTCACCCCGGCGGCCGGCACCAGTTCATAGAGGGTGACCACCGGGCCCGGCCGGATGTGGTCGATCTGGCCGCGCACGCCGAATTCGGCCAGCACGTTCTCCAGCATCTGGGCGTTGCTGCGCAGCAGCGCCTCGTCGATGGTCGCGGCCCTGGGCTTGGACTTGCGCAGCATGGCGAGCTCCGGCAGCCGGTAGCCGCCGTCGAAAGGCAGGGCCGGCTGGGTCTCGCGCGCCTCGCGCTGCGACGGCTTGGCGACGAACTTGGGCGGCTTGATCGCGGCGCCGTTCTCGCCGACCTCGACCGCCTCGTCGTCTTCGTCCTCGTCATCCTCGAAGGCTTCGGTTTCCGGATCATCGAGCGCGACCCGCGGGGCCGCGGCGGCTGGCGCCGGCCTGGCGACGACCGGAATTCTGAGCCTGGCGAGCGCCTGCACCCGGCCGAGGAACAGTGAGAGCGTCATGGCGCCCAGGCTCGTGACCGCCAGCAGGCAGGCGGCGATGACGCCGGGCGCCGGGGCGCCGCCGGCGTCCAGCGGCTGGGAGACGAGGCTCATCAGGCCATCGCCCATCATGCCGCCGAGCCCGGCGGCCAGCGGCCAGGCGGCCGGCGGGGGCGGGGCCGAGGCGGCGCCGGCCAGACCCAGCACGCCGACCGCGGCCAACAGGACGCGGACGAAGTGACGCGCCGCAGGACGCGGCGGGGCGCCGTCGAACATCCGCGCTCCACCGACGATGATCAGCAGCAGTGCGCCGGCCCAGGCGCCGACACCCAGGCTCTGGAAACCGATGTCGGCAAGGTCAGCGCCGATGGGACCGAGGAGATTGACCGTCGGACCGGGGCCCGCGGAATCGAAGCTGGGATCGGAGGCGTGATAGGAGGCCAGCACGGAAAGCAGCCCCACCCCTAGGGCGACGGCCGATAGGCCCGCGAGCCGGGCGCGCAGGATCGGCGTCCACAGCTCCTTGAACATCCGCTTCCAGGCTTTCAGGTCGCGCCGCCGCCGGCCCCCCCTCGCCATATTCCGCTCCGCGCAAGAAAAAGAGAATCGCCTGACCGGCGAGATTACCGCGTCCACCGTGCGAGCAAGAGGGTTAAGGCGCGCTTTAAACGCCAACCTTTCACCTCTCCCTGAGGGAGAGGTCGAGAGCGGCTACGCCAGGGTTTACGCCGCCAAGCCGACGCCGGTTGCCAATCCCCACCTCCGCTCATCCTGGAGGCCGAGCGTGCAGCGAGGCCATCCAGGACCCAGGGTTTTTCTGAATGCTCAGTCCCTCGATAAAACACCTGGCTCCTGGTTCTCGCCGCTACGCGCGGCTCGTCCAGGATGAGCGGAATATTGGTTGACACCGCGTCCGGATTATTGCATAATGCTATCCACGCCCGCCCTGGACTTCGCAGGCCGATCTTTGACATCGTGAAGCCGTGATCACGCCGCCTGGATTTTCAAATCCGGTGAATGAGGCCACCGGATTTTACGGAGAATCGCCCGATCTTACGGTGTTTTACGGAGCCCGCCGCCGGGCATGCCGTCCAGCTGTCTCCCCGCGGCGGAGCGAACATCTGTCAAGGTCGCTGGACACCATTATTAATGGGGATTCGTCCATGTTTATGGACGTTAATGGTGCTCGCCGGCGGCCCGCCGGGGCGCCTCGGCGGCTACCCGCGCGGCCCCACCGAATACGGTGAATCGTCCCGATCATACGGTGTTTTACGGTCGCGGTTTTTACGGTCGCCCGCTCTCTTCCCCCTTCACAAGGGGGAAGTACGGCCAAGGGCGGGATGGGGGATCGGAAGCGCCGGCGTTTCCGTCCCCCCTTTGTCCCTGCTTCGCTAACGCTTCGCATGGACACTTCCCCCCGCTGCGGGGGGAAGAGAGGATCAGCCGCGGTCCCTCGCCGCGACGTAGTCCGCTTCCGAGGTGATCGAGACGTCGAGGTCGCGCACCCGGCCGTCGGCCAGGGCGTAGACCCAGCCGTGAACCGCCAGATCCTGGCCGCGGGCCCAGGCGTCGCGGACGATGACGTCCGAGGCGACGTTCAGCACCTGGCGGCGGACGTTAAGCTCGGTCAGCCGGTCTTCCCGCGCCGTGCCCTCGAGGGCGTCCAGGTCAGCCTGGTGGGCCTCGGCGATTTCGCGGATCGGATGCAGCCAGTGGTCGATCAGGCCGTGACGGTGGTCATCGAGCGCAGCGCGCACGCCGCCGCATCCGTAGTGGCCAACCACCAGCACGTGGCTCACCTTCAGCACCTCGACGGCGAACTGCAGCACCGACAGGTAGTTGGCGTCCTGCGGCGGGGCGAGATTGGCGACGTTGCGGTGGACGAACATCTCGCCCGGGTCGAGATCGACGATCTCGGTCGCCGGCACGCGGCTGTCGGAGCAGCCGATCCA
>DASXBY010000122.1:0-1798 GCA_036491455.1 Caulobacteraceae bacterium | reverse complement strand
CCGTCGGCGATGACGCAGGTCTCGGCGCTCGCCTCATAGGTCTTGCCGTCGAGGGCGGCGATCTTTTCGCCGGCCGCGCCGCGCCGCGCCTCGACGAAGCCGCCGGTCAGCAGGGCCGCGTCATAGACGTGCAGCGGCCGGGCGCGGTCGTGGGTGATGAAGTTGGTCACGTCCACCAGGGCGTTGATCGGGCGCAGGCCCACGGCCCGCAGGCGGGCCCGAAGCCATTCCGGACTCGGGCCGTTCTTCAGCCCACGGATCAAGCGACCGGCAAAGGCCGGGCAGGCCTCTGGAGACGGCAGCCGGATGTCGATGGGGCAGGGGAAGGCGCCGGGGGACGGCTTGACCGGATCGGGCTTCAGCCGGCCGAGGCCGGCGGCGGCAAGATCGCGGGCGATGCCGCGCACGCCCAGCCAGTCGGGCCGGTTGGGCGTCACCTCGAAGTCAATGGCCGCCTCCAGGCCAAGGGCCTCGGCGGCCGGCGCGCCAATCGGCCAGTCGCCCGCAAGCTCCAGGATGCCGTCGGATTCCTCGGCCGTCTCCAGCTCGGCGGCCGAGCACAGCATGCCGTTGGAGACGACTCCGCGCACCGCCCGGGGCTCCAGGGTGATCCCGGTTCCCGGGATGAACGTCCCGATCGGGGCATAGACGGTGACGAGGCCGGCGCGGGCGTTGGGCGCGCCGCAGACGATCTCCTTCAGCCCGTCGATAGTCTCGGCCTGGCACACTGATAGTCGGTCGGCGTTCGGGTGCCGCTTCGACTCCACGATCCTGGCGACGGTGAAGGCGGAGAGCCTGGCCGCCGGATCCTCGACCGCCTCGACCTCCAGGCCGGCCATGGTCATGGCCTCGACGATCTCAGCAAGGCTGGCGGTGGTCTCGAGGTGCTCCGTGAGCCAGGAGAGGGTGAACTTCATGGCTGCCCTCTTAGCTCAGGCCCGACGCCGGGTTGGGCGCGGCGAAGGCCGAGAAGCCGTAGTGCGCCAACCAGCGAACGTCCGAAGCGAACATGTCCCGCAGGTCGGGCATGCCGTACTTCAGCCGGCCCAGGCGATCGACGCCAAAGCCGAAGGCGAAGCCCTGCCACTCGTCCGGGTCGAGGCCGCAGTTGCGCAGCACGGTGGGGTGGACCATGCCGCAGCCGACGATCTCGGACCAGTCCGTACCCTGACCGATCCGCACCTCGCCGTTCACCACTTCGCACTGGACGTCCATTTCCGCCGAGGGCTCGGTGAAGGGGAAGTAATGCGGGCGGAAGCGGGTGACGACACTCGGCAGCTCGAAGAAGCGGGCGACGAACTGATCCAGCGTCCACTTCAGGTGCCCCATGTGGATGTCGCGGTCGATCACCAGGCCCTCGATCTGGTGGAACATCGGCGTGTGCGTGGCGTCGCTGTCGCGCCGGTAGGTGCGGCCAGGCGAGATGATCCGGATCGGCGGCGTCTGGCCGTCGGCGATCCAGGACGCCGGCGGCGGCTGGTTGGTGCGCTGCATGGTCCGCACCTGCACCGGGCTGGTGTGCGTCCTCAGCACCTTGCGCTCGCCGGCCGCGTCGGGGGTGAGGAAGAAGGTGTCGTGCAGCTCGCGGGCGGGGTGGCGCGGCGGGAAGTTGAGGGCCGTGAAATTGTGGAAGTCGTCCTCGATGTCCGGCCCTTCGGCCAGAGCGAAGCCCATCTCGGCGAAGATGGCCACCATCTCGTCCATCACCTGCATCGTCGGATGGACCGAGCCCTTGCGGCGCGGCGGTGACGGCAGGGAGAGATCGAGGGCGCCGGCGGCGAGATCGGCGTCCATCGCC
>DASXBY010000121.1:0-16445 GCA_036491455.1 Caulobacteraceae bacterium | reverse complement strand
CGCCAGGGCCCTGCTGGAGGCCGAGGGTCTCTATCCGGCCTTCGCCACCCACAACGCCCTCACCGTGGCCACAGTCATGGAATGGGCCGGACCCCGCCGTGACTTCGAGTTCCAGCGCCTGCACGGCATGGGCGAGGGCCTATATGACGGCCTGATGAAAGAGGGGGGCGTCGCCGTGCGCGTCTACGCGCCGGTAGGTGGTTATCGCGACCTCCTGGCTTACCTCGTCCGTCGGCTGCTGGAGAACGGGGCCAACACCAGCTTCGTGCACCAGATCGGCGCCGCGGGCGTCAGTGACGACGAATTGCTGGCCGATCCGGTGGCCGAAGCCGAAGCCGCTGGATTCTCGCCCCATCCGGCCATTCCCTTGCCGGCCGCCCTCTATGGCCCCGAGCGGCGCAACTCCGCCGGATTGGATCTCTCCGACGAACAGGTTGTCGCGGACACTTTGGCGGCCATGGGGAAGACCTGGTCCGGCCGGCCGGAGAACGCTCCCCAAGCTGCGCCTATCCTAGGTGGCCGCGAGAAGCGCGGCGAGGGCAAGGCGGTCACCAGCCCGGCGGATCGGCGCGTCATCGCCGGCGAGGTCGTCGAGGCAAGCCCTGCGGAGGTCGCCCGCGCCATCGACGTGGCGGCGCTCGCCCAGCCGTCCTGGAACGGTCGGGGCCCGGAGGAGCGGGCGGCGATCCTCGAACGGCTGGGCGATCTCCTGGAACGTGACCGCGCGCCGCTGATGGCGCTGGCCGTGCGCGAGGCCGGCAAGACCCTCGGCGACGCCATCGGCGAGGTGCGCGAGGCCACCGACTTCTGTCGTTATTATGCGGTCGAGGCCCGGCGACGTTTGGCGATACAGCGGCTGCCCGGACCGACGGGCGAACTCAACGAACTGGCCCTGGCCGGGCGCGGGGTCTTCGCTTGCGTCAGCCCGTGGAACTTCCCTTTGGCCATCTTCCTCGGCCAGGTCGCCGCCGCCCTTGCGGCCGGCAACACCGTGGTCGCCAAGCCGGCGCCGCAGACACCCCTGATCGCCGCCCACGCGGTGCGCCTGGCCATCGAGGCCGGCGTGCCGGGCGAGGCGCTGCAGCTGGTCCCAGGTGGGGCCGAGGTTGGCGCGGCCCTAGTCGCCGACCCGCGCGTGGCCGGTGTCGCCTTCACCGGCTCGACCGCGAGCGCCCGGCGCATCGCCCACACGCTTCTCGAGGACGAGCGCCGGCCGTTGGTCCCCCTCATCGCCGAGACCGGCGGCCTCAACGCCATGCTGGTGGATTCCACCGCCCTGCCGGAGCAGGTGACCCAGGACGTCATCACCTCGGCGTTCCTCACCGCCGGCCAGCGTTGCTCGGCGCTGCGGCTCCTCTGCCTGCACGAGGATGTCGCCCCGCAGATCCTGGAAATGCTCAAGGGCGCCATGGACGAGCTCGTCATCGGCGATCCGGCCGACCCGGCGACCGACGTCGGGCCGGTGATCGACGAGGCTGCGCGGGGCCGCATCGACGACTGGGTCGAGGCCCATATCGACGCCGTCCTGCACCGCCTTCCCCTGCCGGCCGGGGCCGCCCATGGGACCTTCACGCCGCCGACCCTGCTGCGAATGGGTCGCGTCGCCGACCTCGACCGTGAGATCTTCGGACCAGTGCTGCACGTCACCACCTTCAAGGCCGGGGCCCTTGAAGAGACGGTCGATGAGATCATGGCCTCCGGCTATGGTCTGACGCTGGGTGTCCACACCCGCATCGGCTCGGCCGCCGAGACCGTCCGCGCCCGGGCCCGGGTCGGCAACCTCTATGTCAATCGGTCGATGATCGGCGCGGTGGTGGGCGTGCAGCCGTTCGGCGGCGAGGGCCTTTCCGGCACCGGGCCCAAGGCCGGCGGCCCGCACTATCTGCCGAGGTTCTGCGTCGAGCGCACCTGGACTGTGGACACCACCTCGGCTGGCGGCAACGCCAGCCTGCTGAGCCTGGAGGGGTGAGCGGTCACGATGTGATCGTAGTCGGCCTGGGGGCGATGGGCGCCGCGACGCTGCTGCGCGCGACGAGGCTGGGGGCGAAGGTCCTCGGGATCGACCTGCATCATCCGCCGCACGACCAGGGATCGAGCCATGGCGAGACCCGCATCACCCGCCGGGCCATTGGCGAGGGCCTGGACTATATGCCTCTCGCTCTTCGCGCCCATGACATCTGGCGGGAGCTCCAAGCCGAAACCGGCGAGACGCTGGTGCGGACCCCCGGCGCGCTCCTCATCAGCAAGCCGGGCATGGGCATCGCCCATCACGGCAAGCCGAACTTCCTGGAAACCACGATCGAAGCAGCGCGGGCCTTCGACATCGAGCACGAGAGCCTGGCGCCAGCCGAGGTGCGCCGCCGCTGGCCCGCCATGCGGGTGCGGGACGACGAGGCGGCCTACTTCGAACCGGGCGCGGGCATCCTCTATCCGGAGCGCTGCATCGCCGCCCAGCTGCGTCTGGCCGCCGCCCGCGGGGCCGAAGTCCGTACGGGTGAGAGCGTCCGCCAGATCGCCTCGGCGACGGGCGGCGTCATCGTCGTGACGGACCAGGGGACCTATGAGGCCGCTCGCGCGGTCGTCTGCGCCGGCGGTTGGACCGGAAGTCTACTCGGCGGCGTCTGGGCCGAGCGGCTCAGCCTCTACCGGCAGGTGATGCATTGGTTTCAGCCGTCCGATCCGGCGGCCTTCGCTCCAGAGCGCTTCCCGGTGTTCATCTGGATGTATGGCGATCGGGAGGGCGACTGGTTCTACGGCATTCCCGTCGATGCCGATTTCGGCGGTGTGAAGATCGCCGGCGAGCAGTTCTCAGCCCTTGCCCATGGTCCCGACGCCTGGCCCCGAAGCGCGAGCCGCGAAGAGGCGCTGGCCTGCCACGCCCGGCACATTGACGGACGCCTCGCTGGCGTGCCGCCCAACTGGCTGCGCTCGGCCGCCTGCGTCTACACCCTGGCGCCGGAGAGCCGGTTCATCGTCGCCGAGGATCCGGAGCGTGCCGGCGTCATCGTCGTCGCGGCCTGCTCGGGCCACGGCTTCAAGCACTCGCCGGCGATCGGCGAGGCGGCCGCGGCCTGGGCCCTCACCGGCGAACGGCCGGCGGTGCTGGCCCCGTTTGATCTCCAGCCGGCATGATCGACCTCACCCTCGCGCGACGCCGGATGCGGGCGCTCTTTCGTCACAACCGGCGCGGACGGCTTGTCGCGATCAACGAGTGGAGCGCCGGGGCGCCGCCACGCCTTCATCTCGTGCGGACGGGGGCGGGCGCGCTGGCCGGGATGCGCCACGACATCCCGGATAATGTCGCCGCCTCGCTCGCTGCTCTGGCAAGGACCGAACCGCCGGCCCTGACCGAGATCCCGGCGTTGGCGGACCGATACCTGGCGGCGCTCCGTGCCACGGCCTTCCGCGCCGGGCCGGCCTTCGTCTTTCCGACGACGCTTCCCGCTGAGGCCGATGTCATCGCGATTGAATCGGGCAACGCCGAGTTGCTGCAGGGCGGCCTCGAAAGCTGGCGCCCAGACGTCGGCCGCCGCGGGCCCTTCCTGGCGATCGTCGAGGCGGGGAGGGCGGTCGCCCTCTGCGCCAGTGTGCGTATCACCCGCCATGTCCACTGCGCCGGAGTCGAGACCGTCCCGGATTGTCGCGGACGGGGCCTGGCGAGCCGCGTCGTCACCACCTGGGCGGCGAGGGTCCACGCTCTCGGCGCAGTCCCGTTCTACAGCACGAGTTGGGACAACCTGGCGTCCCGGGGCGTGGCGCGACGGCTCGGCCTCGAACAGGTCGCGGTCGACTTCGCGATCGACTGAGCGCATGGCCATGACAGCCTCCGCGAACCCGTCAACGACGCTCGCCTCTTCCCGGAAGCTCATCGTCGCCGCCTTTCCCGAGCTCGCGGATCGATCCTTCGCCTTGGCCAGGCACGGCTGGGACAGCGTGGCCGTGATCGTCGGCGACGAATGGGTCTTCAAATTTCCGCGCCACGACGCCGCGGCGGCGCGGCTGCTCAAGGAAGCGCGATTGTTGGAGGCGATCCGGCCTCGCCTCTCGATGCCGGTTCCGGAGATGACGGTTTTCGAAGAGCCTCCGGTCTTCTCCCGCCACCGGATGCTCGCCGGCGATTATCTGACGCCCGCGGCCTGCGCGGCGCTGTCGGAGACGGGTCGGGAGCGCATCGCTGGCCAGCTCGCCCGTTTCTATGCGGAGCTCCACGCGCTGGACCGGACCCGGCTCGCCGCGCTGGGCGCCGGCCCGATCGCCGGTTGGCTGTCGACCGCGGAGATCGCCAAGAAGGCCTTGCCGCTGCTGCCGGAAGACTTTCGCCGCCGTGGGGAGGAAGCGCTCGGCGCCTACGAGCGACTATCGCCGGACCCGTGCGGTGAGCCGTTCGGTTTCTTCGACGGCCACGGCTGGAACTTGGCCTTTGACGCGGACCGCGAGCAGCTGAACGGCGTCTATGACTTCGGCGACAGCGGCTTTGGCCCGCTGCACCAGGAGTTCATCTACTCGAGCCTTTCGTCCTTCGATCTGACTGACGGGATCGTCTCCGCCTACGAGGGCCTCACCGGCCGCCGGCTGGACCGCGATCGGATCGATCTGCTGACCGGCCTGCACGGGCTATCGGAGCTGGCCGAAATTGCGGTGGAGCCGGACAAGGTCCCCGCCGGCGTGGACCGTGTGATCGCCTGGATGACGCACGCGGGGGCAAGCAGCGACTGAACCGGGGACCGGGTCCAGCACGACGCTTGGCGCCGATCTCACTCCGTCGGCGGCTCCCAGAGCTCGATCGGGTTGCCTTCAGGATCGTGGATGCGGGCGAAGCGGCCTGTTTCGGGTGCGTCCCACGCCGGGTCTGTCTTCACGCGTATGTCGGCCGCCCGCAGCCTCGCCAGAAGCGCGTCCAGGTCCATGACCCTGAAGTTGATCATCCATTGCTTGTCGCCCGACCAATGATCGGTATCGGCGGCGAAGGGCAAGAACACCGTCTGACCGGCCTCCTGGCGCCAGGGTTCATAGCCCTCCATCGTCACGCCGAAATGGGTCCGATACCATTCGGTCAGAGCCTCGGGATCCTTGGCTCGAAAGAACACGCCACCAATGCCGGATACGGCCATCACATCCTCCTCGAGAGTATTTCCGGAATTTCTATGCGTGCGCACCGGCCAGGCGCGCCGGCATGAAGCGGCTGTTGCGAAGCAGGCCCGCCGAGACCAGCGAGACGATCACGCCCACCGGGAAGACCTCGGCGAAGGTCATCGGCCAACGATAGAGCGGGTTGGCGTACTGCGCCTTGAACTGTTCCATCTCGGCCCTGAACCGCTCCAGCGCCGCGCCCGAAACGCCCTTTGCCGCCTGCTCAGCGATCATGGCCCTGGCGTAGGCGCCGGCGAAATCGGCGTGGGCGATCGCGCAGGAAACCTCCCACGCGATCACATAAATCACGCCGGCGACGAAACTGACGCCAAGGCCGAGCGCCAGCGCGGGCCAGAATCCGATCACCCCGCCTAGGTCGACGTCGCGGTGGCGCTTGATGGCGATGAACACCGCGCTGAGGGCGATCAGCATGGTCAGGTACCCGACCAGCATGCCGTAGCGCATCATCGCCTGACCACTCATGGAGAGCGTCAGGATCGACAGCGGCACGCCGACGACGACGCCCGCGATGCCGCCATAGATCAGGATGTATCGCAGCATATCTGGGACTCCCCCTTGGTCGGATCTCTGGCCCGATAGAGCCTGACGCAAAGCCGGAAATCCATCGCCCAAACGGGTGATTCGACGGCGATCGCCCGTTCCGGTGGCGGCTCAGGCGATGATCCCGAGCTCGCGCGCGCGATTGACCGCGTCGGTACGCCGCTGCGCGCCCAGTTTCTCGTAGAGGCGGGCGAGGTGGGTCTTCACCGTGTTGGGCGAGACCTCCAGGCGGCGGGCGATCTCCTTGTTGGATCGGCCGGCGGCCAGCTCCTCTAGCACGACAAGCTCACGCGGGCTGATGCCGAGCGAGGCGACCGCCTTCGGGTTGCCGTCGAACGGCGCCGGCCTCGGTCGGGCGAACACCCGCATGCCGAGGAAAACGCCGAGCGCCAGGAACGCCGCCGCGATCAGGGCGATGTAGATCTCGCCCGGCCGTGACCACGCCAGCCGGTCGTAGTCCAGCCACTGCAACGCCAGCGCCCCCGCCGCCAGCGCCGCGCCCCAGACCGCAACTCGTCTCCACACCCCCCGGTTCATGGCGCGACTTTAGCGCATTCGCCTGGACGTCGGCGCCACCCCGGCGTCGCGCACGACCCAAGAGACATTCCCATACAGCTTGACCGCCGAGCCTAAGGCTCGCCAAGCTGACATCGCCCGAGAAATCTCTTGCGGCGACGGGATCGCATCCCCTGGGACGTCTCCATGTTCTTGCTGGGCTATCTGATCCTTCTGGCGGTCGCCTCCATTCCGCTGATGACGACGATGATCCGGCATCGCGGCGACCCGCCCTCGACGGCGCTGGCCCACCGCGTCTACCGCGACATGGCCTATATCGCCGCGGCCATCCTGGCGATTCTGGCGTTCGAAACGACCCTCAGCATCGCGTTCGAGGGCTATTGGTTCGCCGAACTCGGCCGGTCGGACCGGTTCTGGCTCGCGCTCGGCCTGCAGTCGGCGATCTTCGCCACGGTGCTGATCCTTGGCGGCGCGTTCATCGCGTTCAATTGGCGCCTCGCCGCCCAACGCTTCGTGAACCTGCCCCGAAGCGCGCCGCCGATTGCCGGCTTCGCCATCGCGGCCCTCATCGGATGGGGGGCCACCAGCCTGTGGGAGCCCCTGTCAGGCTTCCTCGGCGCCACGCCGTCTGGGATCAAGGACCCGGTCTTCGGCCAAGACCTCACGTTCTACCTGCTCGAGCTGCCGGTCTACGACGCGGCGGTGCGCCTGATGATGACCCTTCTCGTCATCACCATTTTTGGCTGGGCCTTTATCGGCAGCGCCTCCTTCGTGCGCGCGTCACTGCCCGCCCGCTCGCCGTGGGGCGTCCGCCGATCGCGCCTGGCCGTGGTCGACACCGCGTCCGATACGGTCGAAAGCGTTGTCAAGAAGGCCCTCGCCAGCGGCCAGGCGGTCTGGAACGGCTGGCTGCCCCAGGGCCTTCTGCTGGGCGCTCTCTTCTGCGTCGGCTGCGCGACGTTGCGCTTCCTTGGGCGATACCGCCTGGTCGTCGCCGGGCATTCGACTGTCGTCGCCGGCGCATCCTGGATCGACACCCATCTCTGGGCGCCGGCCTATTGGGTGATCATCGCGGCTTGGGTCCTCATCGCCATTGTCCTGGCGGCGGCGGCGCTGTCGCGGCGCGTGCGCAACTGGTTCCTGGCCGAGCGTCGGCGCGGATGGCGAGTGGGCGGTCTCTTCCTCGCGGTCTACATCACCGCCCAGATCGTCCCGGCGGCGGTAGAGCGGCTGTACGTCGGCCCCAACCAGATCACCCTGGAGCAACCCTACCTTCTGCGCAGCATCGCCGGCACGCGCAAAGCCTACGGACTGCAGGCCCCGGCTCTGAGCGAACAGGATTTCGCGGTGTCGTCGACTCCGCTCACCCGCGCCGATCTCGACAACAGCGCGCCCACCCTGCGCGATGCGCGCATCTGGGACTGGCGCGCGCTCGAGCCGCAGCTGCAGCAGACCCAGGGTCTTCGTCCCTACTACGCCTTCAGCGGCGTCGACATCGACCGCTATCTGCTCGACGGCCAGGAGCGGCAGGTGATGATCACCGCGCGCGAGCTTGACGTCGCCAAGCTGCCGGCGCAGGCCCAGGTCTGGGTCAACCTCGCCCTGAAATACACCCACGGCTACGGCGTGGTGGCCGTGCCGGTCAACGAGATCGACGAGCAGGGCAATCCGGAGCTCTGGGCCCACGACATTCCCATCCAGGCCAAAGGCGACCTGGCCGTGACCCACGGCGAAATCTACTACGGCCAGCAGACCGACAACCGGGTCTATGTCCACACCACCGAGAAGGAGTTCGATTTCCCGCGCGGCGACGCCAACGCGGAGACGATCTATGGCGGCCGCGGCGGGATCCTGCTGTCCAACCTCTGGCGCCGGCTGGTCATCGCCCGCCAGTTCGACGGCCTCAGACTTTTCATCTCCGGCTACTTCACGCCGCAGAGCCGGGTCCTGGTCCGCCGCAACGTGCTCGAGCGGGTGCGGCGGCTGGCGCCCTTCGTCACCTTCGACCACGACCCCTACATCGTCGCCGATGGCGACCACTACGCCTACATTCTCGACGGCTACGTCAGCTCCGAGAACTATCCCTACAGCCAGGCTTACGAGGGCTCGGTCGACGCCTTCCACGGCGAGAACTACCTGCGCAACTCGGTCAAGGCGGTGGTCGACGCCTACAACGGCTCGGTGAGTTTCTATGTCTTCGCGCCGGACGATCCGATCATCGCGTCCTGGCGCAGGATGCTGCCCGGCATGTTCAAGGATCGCGCGGCCATGCCGGACAACCTGCGCCGGCACATCCGCTACCCGGAGGACCTCTTCACCGCCCAGGCCGAGATGTACGGCACCTACCACATGACCAACCCCACCACGTTCTACAACCGTGAGGATCGGTGGGAGGTGCCGCGCGAGCTCTACCTCAACAGCGAGACCGAGGTTCAGCCCTACTATGTGATGGCCCAGACGCCCGGGTCGCAAACCCCTGAGTTCATGCTGATGCTGCCCCTCTCGGTGGCCGGCAAGAACCAGATGGCCGGCTGGCTCGCCGGTCGCTCCGACGGGGACAACTACGGCAAGCTGGTCGCCTACCGCTTTCCCAAGGGGCGGTTCGTCGATGGCCCTGCGCAGGTGGAATCGAGGATCAGTTCCGACAGCCGCTTCTCCGCCAACCTGACACTGTGGGATCAGCACGGCTCGCACGTGATCCGTGGCAATCTGCTCATCCTGCCGCTCGCCAACGGCCAGCTGGTGGCCATCGAGCCCATCTATATCGAAGCCGAACAGACCGGCATCCCGACGCTCGCGAAGGTGGTGTTCGCCCAACTGATGCCCGACGACCGCAAGATCGAGTGGGCCGACGGCCTGAGCGCGGCCGAGGACCTGGTGGTCGGTGGCGCGCCGGAGCAAACGACGTCAGGCCAGCCTCCGTCAGCGCAAACGGCCCTGGCGACGCCGGCCAATCCCGACCAGCTGGCCCATGCCCGCGCCGTCTTCCGCCAGATGCAGCAGGCTTACGCGGGCGGCGACTACGTCCGCTACGGCCAGCTCATGCAGCAGTTGGGGCAGATCCTGGCCTCGCCCTGACGACGGGGCGCAGCAACCGAGCATGAAATACGGAAGCTTGGCAGTTCACATTCAGCTCCATCCTGCCAATTTCATCGTTCATGCCGGCGCTCGCCGATTCATCCGCGATAGGACACTATTCAAATCAGCCGCCGGGAGATTCGGCCTAGGGGAGGGCGGAACGATCGCATGCGCTGGTTCCAGATCCTCCTGCCGCGCGAGGACAGCTTCTTCGACAAATTCGAGGCCCACGCCCGTCTGTTGGTGAAGGGGGCGGAGGCGCTGCGCGAACTTTTGAATGGCGGCGATGGCATGGCCGTCGCCAGCGCCGCGGTGGTTGCCCACGAGGAGGCGGCCGATGAGGTCACGCGCAGCGTTTTCCTGGCCATCCGCCGCACCTTCATCACGCCGTTCGACCGCGCCGACATCCGTGAGCTGACCACGTCGCTCG
This sequence comes from Caulobacteraceae bacterium, assembly GCA_036491455.1. GTDB lineage: Bacteria > Pseudomonadota > Alphaproteobacteria > Caulobacterales > Caulobacteraceae > Acaudatibacter. The sequence goes on along the minus strand of DASXBY010000121.1, from coordinate 6,730 downwards.
ATGACGCCATCGACCAGATGCAGAAGACGGCCAAGTCGATCACCCTGTTCGAGGTGACCACCTTCCAGCGGGAAATGTGCGAGTTGGGCGACCTGGCGATTCAGGCCTCGTATCTCACTCTTGAGGCCACGGAACTGCTGCGCGACATGCGCCGCAACGGAGCCCGCCTCAACGCGATCAACGAGGCGGTCACTCGGATCGAAAACCGGTCGGACGAAGTGCGCGACGCGGGCATGAAGGCCTTGTTCGCCACGAGCCAGGTGCGGCCGATGGACTTCATTGTGGGGGCCGACATCCTCGACCATCTGGAGAAGGTGGTCGACCGTATCGAGGACGTCTCGAACGGCATCAGCGGCATCCTGATCGAGCACCTTTAGGGGGCGCCGTTGATCTCGCCCGCCTTCTGGTTCCTGGTCGCCGTGGCGCTCGCGTTTGACTTCCTGAACGGCGTGCACGACGCCGCCAACTCCATTGCGACGATCGTTTCCACCCGGGTGCTGAAACCCCGCCACGCTGTCGCCTGGGCGGCTTTCTTCAACTTCGTCGCCTTCCTGTTCTTCGGGCTTCATGTGGCCAAGACCATCGGCGCCGGGATCGTCGCGGTCGATCTGGTCACCGATCGGCTGATCTTCGGCGCCCTGATGGGCGCCATATCGTGGAACATCATCACCTGGGTGGCGGGGATCCCGTCCTCGTCGTCACACGCCCTGGTCGGCGGCCTCGTCGGCGCGGGACTGGCCAAGGCGGGACTGAAGGCCATCGTCTGGGATGGCGTTAGCAAGACGGCGGCGGGCGTCATCGTCTCCCCGGTGTTCGGCTTCCTGCTGGCGCTGGTGCTGGTGCTGGCGGTGTCCTGGCTGTTCGTCCGGTCTCGGCCGGCGGCGGTGGATCGGCTCTTCCGCTCGCTACAATTCGTTTCAGCTTCGCTCTATTCCCTCGGACACGGCGGCAACGACGCGCAGAAGACCATGGGCATCATCGCGGTGCTGCTCTACGTCCACGCGGGCAAGCACGGCTCATTCGGTGTGCCCCTCTGGGTGGTGCTCTCCTGTCAGGCCGCCATGGGTCTGGGAACCCTCATCGGAGGTTGGCGTATCGTGCACACCATGGGTTCGAGGATCACCCGGCTCAGCCCGCAGCAGGGCTTCTGCGCCGAGACAGGCGGGGCGATCACGTTGTTCACGGCGACCTATCTCGGAGTGCCGGTTTCCACCACCCATACAATCACCGGCGCCGTGGTGGGCGTCGGCGCGGCGCGGCGCACCTCGGCCGTGCGATGGGGTGTTGCGCGCAGGATCGTCGTCGCCTGGGTTGTCACCATGCCGATGGCCGGCTTGATCGCCGCGGTCATTTACCTTTTCAGCGCACCGATTCTGCCATGAAGGCCGTCAAGACCGTCGGCATCCAGTACGCGGCGCTGCCGTTTCGAATCAAAGCGCGGCAGGTGCAGGTCCTCCTGATCACCTCGCGGACGACCCGTCGCTGGGTGATCCCCAAGGGTTGGCCGATCCGGGGGCTCAAGCCTCAGGAAGTCGCGGCAGTGGAAGCTGCCGAGGAGGCGGGCATTGCCGGCGAAGTCGTGGACCGCCCGATCGGCTCTTATCATTACGCCAAACGCCTGAAGGGCGAGCGCACCGCCGACGTTCAGGTGATCGTCTTTCCCTTTCGAGCCGCGGAACATGCCGGGGACTGGAAGGAACAGCACCAACGCATCTATGGCTGGTTCGAATACCGTAAGGCGGCGAGGCTGGTGGGCGAACCGGGCCTCAGGCGCCTGATCCACGACCTGGGCGCCGCGCGCTCGCCCACCTTGATGGCGCGGAGCCTCAGAACCTACCACTCATGGCGGGCGATCGTGCGCGCGCGCCCGGCCCTGGGTTGATGGAGGTACGGTTGGTGGCTTCGCCGGCCTCTGGAGGGTTCGCTCCCTGTCATGACCAATATCGGCTTTCGACCCCAAGCGGACGCCAGGCTTGGCTCCGTCAACTTTTGCGGGTCGTCGATGTTTGGGAGGAGGCGGCGAAGTGTTCGTCCGCCAGCAGCGCGTAGAAATACTCGTCCCACCACGCGCCGGTCGCTTGGTAGAGGCCTTCGCGGAAATGGGCTTCGCGCCGCATGCCCAGCTTCTCCATCACGCGCCACGACGCCACGTTTTCGGGCTGACACGTCGCAATCACCCGATGGCAGCGCAGCGTGCTGAAGGCAAAGTCCATCATCGCGCCGGCAGCCTCGGTTGCGTAGCCACGACCCTGGCGGCCGGAGGAGATGGCCCACCCGATTTCGTGCGTGGCGTGGCCGAGCCACGGGTGAAAAACGATGTGGCCGACCAGCTGATCCGACTCTCGTTCGATGACGGCGACGGCCTTCGCGGATCGCCCCGCGTTCTTCCGGGCGAAAGCCTGCGTCTGCGTCTCGTCCAGGGTTCCCTCAGGCAGCCAACGGGTGACCGTCGGGTCTGACATGTATCGATGGATCGCCGGCCAGTCCGCCAGCGCAATCGGCCGCAGAACCAGGCGCGGCGTCTGAAGGGGCGTGAATGTCTTCGCCAAACCCGGTTCTCGAGCCAGAAGATCCAGGCAACGAGTACCCGATGCGGCGATCTGGCGCCAGGAAAGGCCCTCGGTCGACCCCCCGGCGCCGCGGGCCCAGGTTCGAGCCGCGTCAATCGCGCCGGCGCCCCGATGAAATCGCGCATGTCCAAGACGTCGCCGCCAAGCCCGTAGCGTCACTTCCCGCTTTCCGCTTGCCTTTCCCCATCCATGGCGGCCTTGATTGTCGCCGGACGCCAAGCGCATCCTCGCAATTAAGCTTGGACGCGACATGGACCAGACCATCAGAACCTCGTCATGCGCCTGCGGGCGCGTCCGTTTCGAGGCCGTCGGCGCGCCGATCCTGAGCGCCGTTTGTTACTGCGCCGATTGCCAGGAAGGCGGACGCCGGATCGAAGCCCTGCCGAACGCGGCGCCCGTCCGCGACGCCGATGGCGGCACGCCCTATCTGACCTTCCGGGACGACCGGTTCCGTTGCGTCTCGGGCGCAGAGCTGTTGGCCAGCTACAAGCTCAAGGATGGCGCGCCCACGCGGCGGATGGTCGCGTCGTGTTGCAACGCGGGCATGTTCCTCAAGTTCGGCCCCGGACACTGGACGTCGGCCTATCGGGCCCGCTTCTCAGGCGATCTCCCGCCCATCGAAATGAGAAACCAGACCAGGGCTCGCATTTCCAACGCGCCGCTGCCCGATGACGCGCCGAGCTATTCCGGATATCCGCCCAGTCTGTTCTTGAGGCTGATCCGCGCCCGTGTCGGGATGCTCATCGGCCGGTGACATGGCGGTGGATGGGGAGTCGAAGATGTCCAAAGGCGATTACGCGGCCTTTCATGCGCTCGATCCTTTCTTCGCCGTGGTGATGGAAGGTCTGGCGAATTTCGTGGACGGCGATCACTACTTCGACACCCTGGCCGACGACGTGGTTTTCGAGTTCCGCTACACTTTTCCAGGCTGGCCGCAGGAGACGCGGGGCCGCGCCGACCTCATGGCCCTCTATTCAGGATACGGAGCCAACATAAGTCTCGAACGCGGAGACGGCCTGATCGTGCATGCCTCGGACGATGGGCGGGTGTTGACCCTCGAGTACGAGGTTCACGGCCATGCCCTGGCCGCGGGCGCGCCCTACGACAACCGGTTCGTCTCGGTCGTCACCATCGAGAACCGCAAGATCGTGCGCTGGCGGGACTATATGGACTCGCTCGCCGCCTGGAACGCCCTGAACGCGGCCAGGTGAGCGACTTCTGACCCTCAAGCGGGTAACCAAGGTCTCTGCGCCGCGACCTCACGGATGCTTGCTGCGCTTATTCGACATTGCCTTCCGCTCCAGCTCACTGAGAAACGCCGCCTCTTCCGGCGTCGAGGCGCGGCCGAGGGCGGCGTTGCGCGTGGGAAACCGGCCAAAGCGCGCGATGACGGCCGCGTGGTCTTCCTGGTGCTTCACGACCGACCGGGCCTCGCGCAGATAGGCGGCGAATTTCTTCATGCTCAGAGCCTGCAGCTTCGGGTCTTCGGCGTGCACCAGCGGCATGTAGAAGAAATGACGCTCGGCGAGGTTGAGCGGCATATCCATCCGGGCGGCAAGACCCTCCACCACCAGCGCCTGGGCCTTGGCGTCGCCGGCGAAGGCGCCCGGGCTTCCGTGGTGGATGTTGCGGGTGAACTGGTCGAGCAGGAGGACCAGGGCCAGCCGCCCGCGGGGCGCTTCCGCCCAGGCGTCGAGGTCTCCCTTCAGAGCCGCCGCGACCCAGGCGCTGAAGCGGCGGCGCACCTCCGCATCGAGCTTCTTGGAGCCCAGAAACCAGTGTCGGGGCGCGAGCTCCTGGAACCAGAAGTCGAGGATGACGCCAGGCTCCATTGAGGTCTCCATGGCGGGCGCCACGATCCTACTTAAGCTGGCTGTCCTTGCTGCCGCGTCGATTGATCCCTGTACTGACGATGCGGCGGTCGCGTCCGGCCTGGCAGGTGACGCAGGTGCGCGCGCCGGGGAGGGCGCGGCGTCGGGCCTCCGGGATCTCCTCGCCGCATTCCTCGCAATGCGTCGTTCCCTCGCCGGCGGGCAGGCGCGCGCGGGCCGCCGAGACGGCGTCGGTCACCGTGTCGTTGATCTGGTCCAGAACCGCGCCGTCGCGCGTCCAGCCGCCGGCCATGGCGTTGTCCTCCGGGCTTACCGAAAGAAGTTAGGCGCTTGCCGCCCCGCTATCAAACAAGCGGCTACGACCTGATTCCGGTCGCCTGCCCGATTGCGGCCGCCAGGAAGCTGGGAATGGGCTCAGCCGCCCGCGCCTTCGCCGCATCGATATAGGCCTGCGACAACGGGACGATTTCGGGCAGTCGGCCCGTCCGCGCGATAGCAGCCGCAATGAAGGCGGGTATCGGCCGGGCCTCCGCCGCTTCTTTCAGTCTCCTGGCCTCGGCGTCGCGACTCGCCTTGAGCTCTGGCCTCGGCGCGCAGTCGACCGATCACGATGCCCCCACCGACCAACGCCAGCTGGATGCCCACGGGCGGTCCGGGGAAGGGAACCCAAAACAGAAAGAGGCCAACGGCCATGAAACCCAGGCCGGCGAAATTCGAGAGTTGGCTGGGCCGTCCCGTCATGGTGGGATGGTAGCGTACCGCCTCACCGGCGCGCCATAGCCGCGCAGCAATCACCTCAAGGAGGAAACCATGGCCAGATTCCTGGCGATTTATACCGGCAAGCCGGGCCCCGGCCCGCGGCCTGACGACAGCACGATCGCCAGGGGCATGCAGGCCTGGGGCGAGTGGATGACCCGCAACGCTGACCGGATCGTCGATACCGGTGGGCCGCTCGGCAAGACCAGGAAGGCCTCGGCCGCCGGGATCGCCGATGCCCAGAACAACATGGCCGGCTATGTCATCGTCGAGGCGGATGACCACGAGGCGGCGGCCCGCATGTTCGAGAGCCACCCGCACTTCAGCATCTTCCCCGGCGACGGAGTCGAGGTGATGCCGTGCCTGCCGATTCCAACCGCGTGACGCACGTGGTCCATGCTAAGTCGCTCCCATGAATGATCGTCCGAAAGAGCCCGCCGCCGAAACGCCGATGCAGCGCGCCCTGCGCCTGAAGAAGGCGGCTCTGGAGGCGGCGTCGCAGTCGCCGGCCCGCGCCGACCGGCCTCTGCGACCAACGGCCGGCATGGCGGCTGGGGCCTCCAAGCCGCGGTCGAGGAAGTAGTCGGCCGCGGGGGATCGTTCATGGCCGGCTTGAAGGACAAGCGCGGATTCATCGACAAGGAGCGGCTCGACCTCTCCGAACGCAAGGCGGTCGAGTATTGGATGAAGCGCTGGGGCGTCACCCGCGACCAGATTACGGCCGCCCACCGGAAGGTGGGACGTCTCACCAAGGACATCGCCGCCGAACTCGGCAAGAGGCGCTGAGCGCCCCCTCTCGCGCGGGCCGCACCAGGGCGGACCTTTGCCGCACGCATCCGAACGAGCGTTGCCCTCTGGGGATTTCGCGAGCACTGTTGCTGCGGCTGATCGGAGAGCGGCGCGCCCACCCTCGTACCCTGTATCGGTCTTCACAAGGCGCCCGATCATCGAAGCGGACCAGGCTGGGGAGGCGGGGCGATGATTGAACATCAGGCTATGACATTGCGGTGTGCGTGCGCCGCCTGTGGCGTTGAGAGGGGGAGCGCGCCCTCCGGTCGCCTCGAAATGCCGCGCCGCCGCTTCCTCGCCACCGGTGCGGTTGCCGCGATCGCCGGCGCTTCGCTTCTGAACCCGCGCGTGGCCCGGGCTCAGTCCACCCTGTCGCCGGACGCCGCGCTCGAGCGGCTCATGGCCGGCAACGCCCGCTTCGTCGCCGGCCGCCTGACTTCGCCTGGCGAGGACCTCAATGGGCTCAGGGCCGGTACGGTCGCCAAACAAGAACCGTTCGCCTCGCTGCTCTCCTGCGCCGACTCACGCGTGCCGCCGGAGATCGTCTTCGACGAGAGCATCGGACGCCTGTTCGTGGCCCGGGTCGCCGGCAATGTCGCCACCACCGAAATGATCGCCACGCTGGAATACGGTTCGGCGGTCCTGGGCGTGCCCGCCATCATGGTTCTGGCCCACCAGGGCTGCGGCGCGGTGAAGGCTGCCGTCGGCGGCGGGGCCGTTCCTGGCCAGATCAGCGCCCTCTACCCACCGCTGAAGGCCGCCGTGGACCAGGGCCATCACGAC
>DASXBY010000120.1:0-3224 GCA_036491455.1 Caulobacteraceae bacterium | reverse complement strand
AGGCCGGTGTGCACACGCACGTTGGAAAGATCGGTGTCGAGCCTTGCCTCGAACATCTCCCGCGTGGGCGCGTCCAGCGGCCGGCCGGGCTGGCGCAGGGCCTCGTCCACCGCCGCCGGCGCCTCATCGTCCGAGTCGTGGTGGTGAGCCGCATGCTTGGCCTGGAGTTTTTCCTCGCCCTCGCAGGAATCGCACTTGGCCCGGACCTTCTCCTCCGCCTCGCAGGTGTCGCACTTGCGGCTGAGCCGGGCCTCCACCGGCCCAGAGGCCGGATCGGGCGAGCGCATCACCTGTTCGGCGACGGCGTCGGCCTCGTGCTCCAGCGGATCGTCGACCGCGCCGATGGAGAGCTTGGCCTGCAGGCGGCGCAGCAGGGCCTGGTTGCCAAGCCTGGGCTCGAGCTGCGGCTGCGGCGGCGCTCGCGCCGGCGGCGCGTTTGCGGCCTGGGGCGCCGCCGGGATCGGACCAGTCGATGTCGCGCCCATGCCTCAGAGCACCGTATTGAGGAACTCGAAGGCCGGCGAGGGCTGGGGCAGGGTCCTCTGCGGGAAGATGAAGTCGCTCCAGACGATGACGTTGCCAGTGACCGCCAGGGCCGGGCTGGCGTTGACGATGGCGAGCGAGGCGACGGCGCTCCCGCTGGCGGGCTTGGCGTTGAGCTGCCAGAAGAAATTGCCGGTCACGATCGCGCCTTCGGCCAGGAGCAGGGCGCAGGCGACGGTGCCCGAGTCCGGCACCACCACCCGGTTGCCTGAGACGATCACGCTGCCAGGCTCGTCCGGCGAGAGCACCACAGCGAGGCCGACCCACAGCGCCGTCTTGCCGGCGGTAAGGGTGATCTCGTTGTCCTCCAGGCGTATGGCCGGGGTGAGTTTGCGCTCGAGGATCTCGGCCGACACCGCGGCCTCGTTGATGGTCTCGAAGCTGGCGGTGTCGATGGCCGCCGCATCCGACTTCGGCGCCGCGGCGCCTGCGGCCGCCTTGGCCTTCGAGGCGGAGGGTTTGACTCCAGCGGCAGCGCCGGTCGCCGGAGGAACCGGGCTTGTAGCCGGTCCCGGCGCGCTTCCGGCCATGGTGTGATAGGCGGCCGCGCCGCTGCCGTAGAGTTGTTCGGCGAGGGTTTGGCGGGCGACGTCGGAGACACTGGGCGCGGCGGGCGCCGGCTGGTCCGCCAGGATGGTCTCGCCGCGCCGGATGATCTGCGCCAGCATGTCCGGCCGCAAACCCGCCCAAGCCGCCTGGGCCAAGGCGTCCGTCGGACCGGCCACCTTCAGGGCCTCATGAGTGAACCCGCTGGCCGCGCCGAGATTGGCTTCGGCCAGGACGATGCCGGTCCCGCCGCCGACGACGACGTTGTGGCGGCAGCTGATGAGGCCCAACTGGGCGAAGCCGATGACCGCGCAGAACAGGTTCGTGAAGCGGTTCTCGGAGACGTCCCACTGGTCCATTTCCGCGCCGGCCGCGGCCGACGTGACCAGGGCGAGGACGCCGACGACGATGCCGATGCGGGTCTTGGCGTCGAACTCGTTGTCCCGGATCGTCACGCCCAGGGATGGGCCGGCGACGATCACGCCGCCGCCGAAGGATTCGACCGCGGTCGTGGTGAGCGAGAACAGGCAGTCCTCGATGGTCAGGGCGTGGACGGTCCGGACCATGATGGCGAGAATGGACGAAAGCCTGACTTGCTTGGCGCCGGCCGCGCCGAACGGAACCTCTGGAGGGAGGAACACCAGGCCGCGCAGGGTGATCTCGGCCACCCCGTCCATGACGACGAGGCCCGAGCGGAACGTCGTGAGATCGGCGTTGGCGTCCGCCTGGAGGATCACGCCGCCGGCGCAGCTCTCGATGGTGAGGCCGTCGTGGATCGAGGTGAGGGTGACCGGCGCCTCGAGCGTGTAGGTCCCGGGCTTGAGCGACAGGAGCGCCGGGCCGCTGCCGCCGAGGCCGTCGACCACCGCCTGCAGGCCGCCGGCGGCGGTGACGTCATCGGGGCCAAGCACCAGGCCGCAGCAGCCGCCGCTGATCCCGGTCAGGGGATTGAACCTGGGCCGGCAGTCCTCGAGGACCGTACAGCCGTTGATCAGGGCCTTGCAGACGGCGAGATCGCAGATCCACTGCCGGGGGCCATCGGGCGGCTGCGGCGCGTCGAGATAGCGCTGCGGATAGATGCTGGTGGGCGTCGCCGGCCGCACCGCGAAGCGCCAGAAGGGCCTTTTCGCAATGCGCGTCGGCAAGGCGACCATTGAGATGGCCACAGTGATCCCCGAGACCGCATCGAGGGGGGTCTGGACGCCGGCGTTGAACGGAACCTCGGCCTGCCACAGGCGCACGAAAAGGGGCGTCGTTAGGCCCTGGTATTTCGCCGGCAGGGGGTTGGAGAGGATGATCTGGCCGGTATCGAAGGAATAGCCCTGAGCCAGGCTGGTGACGAAGCCCTCGCCGTCGGCGATGTAGTCGCCGTCGCCGAGATCGAGATCGACAGCCAGGATCTCGACCATCTGGGTCTGCTGCGGAGCGTGCTCCTCGTCCACCGGGGTGGTGGCGAGGGTCAGCGTCAGGGGGTCGTTGACCGTGGCGCGGTAGAGCAGGGAGGCGTTGTTCCATCCCCACAGCATCGTCCCGGTCTGAGCCTTGGGATCGAAGGCGGTGACGGTGACCCGCACCATCTGGTTGTCCGCCCCGAGATAGCCGCCGGCCGCGGTCGGCTGGCAAGGGTCGGTGTTGACGGGGCCTGGGGTGAAGCCGGCCTGAAGCGTGGCGCTGGAGATCAGCTCATCGCTGTAGGGGTCGATGGTAACGCCCTCGGCGGCCAGCAGGGCCGCGACCGAGACCGCGCCTTGCGCGCAGGTGTCGCCGTCGGTGGCCACGCGCGGGAAGCTCTGCATCAGGCGCGCGCGCGCAGCGCTGTCGGGGCCGCCGAGCGCCACTTCGCGCAGAGCCTGGTCTTCGACCGCGCCGACGCTGCGCTCGGTGATCAGCAGGCAGACGACGAAGTCGCCGCCCTGGCGGGCAAGCTCGATGTCGGTCTTGGAGTTGGGGTTGCCGGGGACGTCGACGGCCGCGTCCTGCTCCAGGCGCCAACCGCCGAGGTAGAAGATCCCCGGGCCGACGTCGAAGCCGGCAGGGCCGGTCCCTGACGTCACCTGGTAGCCGTTGTCCGGCGTCCCGGCCGGGCCGATGATGTCAATGGTCTCCAGGCGCAGGGCCTCGCCTTCGAGGGCTTC
>DASXBY010000119.1:0-9533 GCA_036491455.1 Caulobacteraceae bacterium | reverse complement strand
GCGTTCGATGGTCTTGGCTGAGCCATCCGGAAGGATGCTCGAGGACTTCATTCGCGCTCTCCGCGCGAGCGAGGTGCGCGTCTCGCCGGCCGAAGCGATCGACGCCCATCGGGCGATGATGGAGGTCGGGTTCGGCGACAGGACGCTGGTCCGCGACGCCCTGGCCGTCACCCTGGCCAAATCCGCCGAGGAAACCGCGCGGTTCGAAGCCTGCTTCGACGCCTTCTTCGTGCGAAGCGAATTTTCCGGCGCGAGCGGGGCGGAGCAGCCTGCCGGCATCGGCCTCGAGGCGATGATCGAAGCGGGCGATGCGGCCGGCCTGGCGATGGCGATGGAAAGCGCCGCGGAACGCGCCGGCGCCGGCGCCGTTCAGATCGCCACCCAGCGAGGCCTGATTGTTCGCCGCATGCTGGACGAGATGGGCCTGCGCGCCCTCGAAGCCCGCGCCTCTACTTTGAACGAGTCGGGGAATGCCGACGACCAAGCGCGCGGCGAGCGCCTGGGCCGGGCGCGAACCGATTTGTTCAACCAGGCCAACGCCTTCGTCGATCGGCAGATTCGCCTCTACGCCGGTGAAACCGGCCGTCGCCTGCGCGACCAGATCCTGGCCCGCCAGGCCTTCACATCGATCGCCGACGAGGACGTCCGAGCGATGGAGGCGCTCGTGCGGCGCATGGCCAAGCGCCTCGCTCAGCGCTACGCCCGTCGTCGCCATCGGGCCAAGGTCGGCAAGCTGGATGTCCGTCACACAGTCCGGCGCAGCCTCGCCTATGACGGCGCGCCCTTCGAGCTTACGTGGAAGCGCAAGACCATCGAGAAGCCGCAGATCGTGGTGGTGTGCGACGTGTCGCGCTCAGTGGCGGCTGCCGCTCAGTTCCTGCTTCTCTTCCTCTATTGCCTGAAGGAGGTGGTCCAGCGTCTGGATGCCTTCGCCTTCTCCGATCGGTTGGTCCCGGTGAACGATCTCCTCGATGACGAGATGGTCGAAGACGCAATCACGCTCATTCTCGACCGGGTCGGTTTTCGTCCGACTGATTATGGCCGCGCGCTGGAGGACCTTTTCGAGCGGCATGGCGCCCGGCTCGACCGCCACACGACCGTTATCATCCTTGGCGATGGCCGCTCGAACTATGTCGAGCCCAGGCTCGACCTGATGCGCCGCCTCTCGGAGCAGGCCCGATCGATCGTCTGGTTGAATCCGGAGCCGCAAGCCTATTGGGGCCAAGGTGATTCCAAGATGGACGCCTATGCCAGGTTCTGCCGCGTGGCCAAGACCTGCAACACCTTGGAGGGGCTGGAACGCATCATCGAGGATGTCCTTCGCACCCACTTGCCGAGATAAACCGGGCTGGAATCGGCAAGCCTGGATTAGACTACACTCATGACGGACGTCGCCGATCCCCTGGACGAAGCTGGCAACGCCAAGCCCTACACCGTCTCGGAGCTGGCCTTCGCGCTGAAGCGCACGATCGAAAACGCCTATGGCTTCGTGCGCCTGCGCGGAGAGCTGTCCAAGGTCACGTTCCACGGCAATGGCCACATCTACCTTGACCTGAAGGACGAGAGGGCCGCGATCGCCGGCGTTGTCTGGCGCAGCCAGGCCCAATCCCTGGCCGTTCGGCCCGAGACTGGCCTGGAGGTCATCGTCACGGGACGCGTCACCACCTATCCGGGCCGCTCGCAGTATCAAATTGTGATCGAAACCATGGAGCCGGCAGGCATCGGAGCCTTGCTGGCCCAGCTCGAGCGGCTGAAGGCCAAACTGGCGGCGGAAGGGCTGTTCGCGCCCGAGCGCAAGCGTGCTCTGCCGGCCATGCCTGGAACCATTGGAGTGATCACCAGTCCGACCGGCGCGGTGATCCGCGACATATTGCACCGCATCTCCGACCGCTGGCCGTGCCGGGTGATCGTCTGGCCGGTGGTGGTCCAGGGCGACCAGGCAGCGGCCCAGGTAAAGGCGGCGATCGAGGGTTTCGGCGCGCTGGCGACGAGCGGGACGGTTCCACGGCCGGACCTGCTGATTGTCGCCCGCGGCGGCGGTTCGGTGGAGGATCTGTGGCCGTTCAACGACGAAGCCCTGGCCCGGGCGGTGGCGGCCTCACCCATCCCGCTGATCTCGGCCGTGGGCCATGAGACTGACACCACCCTGATCGATTTCGTCTCCGACCGCCGGGCCCCGACGCCCACGGCGGCGGCGGAATTGGCGACGCCCGTGCTGACCGACCTCGCCGCCGCTATTCAGGACCACGGCCAGCGACTCGCCCGCAACGGCGGCCGACTGATCGAGCTGCGCCGCGCGAGGCTGGCCGCTGCTGGACGCGGCTTGCCCAGGCCCGTCGACCTGATGGCCATCGCCAGCCAGTCATTGGACCTGGCCGCCTCGCGACTTGGAGCGGCCCTGCAACGCAATGTCGATCGCCACCGTCGCGACCTCGTCGCCGCCGCTTCGGCCCTTCGCCCGCGGGTGCTGGCTGTCGCCGTCGAAACCAAATCGCGACAGACAGGGCAAATCGGCTCCCGCCTGAGACCCGGCGTGTCACGAATGATCGGCGCCCTAGCCGACCGCTTGGCCGGGACCGGCAAGCTCCTGGTCTCGCTTGAGCCACGAGCGCCGCTGAAGCGCGGCTTCGCCCTGGTGTGGAAGGCCGACGGCCGCCTCGCCAAGCTGGCTGTCGACCTTGCCGGCGGGGAGGCGATTGAAATCGAATTCCGCGACGCTCGTGCGGCCGCGCGGGTCGACGGCGAACCGCCTTTCACGCTAAGTCCGCCGTCATGAACACCCACGACCGCAACTTTCCTGGCCGGGACGAGCCGCCGGCGGTGGTCCACTACGGAGATGGCGAGTTCACACTCGTGCGCCCAGGCCGCTATGTGATCTGCGCGGTCAGCGGCCGGCGGATTCTGCTCGAGGCGCTCCGCTATTGGAATCCCGCGACGCAGGAGGCCTACGCCGGGCCCGCGGAGGCTCTGTCGCGCTGGAAAGAACTCAATCTGCGCTAGAGACTTCCGCCGGCGTCCATCGAAGTCGCGGCTTGCGCGCCGCCAGTGTCTCGTCCAGCCGCCGCAGCGGCGCATGGAACGGCGCACCCTTGAATCGCTCGACATCGTGCGCCCTGGCCGCCTCCGCCAGCCGCAGGACCGCGTCACAGAACCGGTCCAGCTCGCGGCGCGACTCGGTCTCGGTCGGCTCGATCAGCATCGCCCCGTGGGCGACTAGCGGGAAATACATCGTCATGGGGTGAAAGCCCTCGTCAATGAGGGCCTTGGCGAAGTCGAGGGTGGCGATGCCGGTGTCCTCGAGCCAGGCGTCGTCGAACAGGGCCTCGTGCATGCACGGCCCCTCCGGATAGGCGACGCTCAGGACGCCGCCCAATCGCGCCTTGATGTAATTGGCGTTCAGCACCGCGTCGTCGGCGACCTGCCGCAGGCCATCGGCGCCGTGGCTCTTCATGTAGGCCAGAGCGCGGACGTACATGCCCATCTGGCCGTGGAAGGCGCACATGCGGCCTAGCGCCGCCGCCGCCTCGCCCTCGGCGTGCTCCAGGAGGCTGAAGCCCTCCGGACCGCTCACCAGCCATGGCGTTGGCGCATGCTTGGCCAAAGCCTGGCTCAGCACCACCGGTCCGGCGCCCGGGCCGCCGCCGCCGTGGGGCGTGGAAAAGGTCTTGTGCAGGTTGATGTGCATGGCGTCGACGCCGAGGTCGCCCGGCCGCACGCGCCCGACGATCGCGTTGAAGTTGGCCCCATCGCAATAGAAGAAGGCGCCCGCCTCGTGGGTCAGCCGGGCGATCTCCAGAGCGTCACGCTCGAAGAGGCCGCAGGTGTTGGGATTGGTCACCATCACCGCCGCCACGTCGTCGTGCAGCTTGTCCTTGAGATCAGCGAGGTCGACCCGACCGTCATCGGTCTGGGCGATCTCGACCACGCCATAGCCGGCGAGGGCTGCGGTGGCCGGATTGGTTCCGTGCGCCGAGGTCGGAACAAGCACGGTCTTGCGCCCATCGCCCTTGGCCTCGTGCGCGGCGCGGATGGCCAGCAGGCCGCAGAGCTCGCCATGGGCCCCGGCCTTGGGCGAAAGGGCCACCGCCGGCATGCCGGTGAGAGTGGTGAGCCAGCGGGCCAGTTCGTTCATCAGCGCCAGGGCGCCCTGGACGGTCGACACCGGCTGGAGGGGATGGATATCGGCGAATCCGGCGAAGCGGGCGACCTTCTCGTCCAGCCGAGGGTTGTGCTTCATGGTGCATGAACCCAACGGATAGATCGCCAGGTCGATGGCGTGGTTCTTCTGCGACAAACGCACGTAGTGGCGGACGGCCTCCGGCTCGGAGAGTCCGGGCAGGCGCAGGGCCTCGGCGCGGGTCAGGCCCTTAAGGTCGTCCAGCGGCGCCGCCTCGTCAGGTAAATCGACGCCAGTCTTGTCCCAGCCGCCAAGCTCGAAGATCAGCGGCTCGTCCTGGACGAGACCGTGTCCGCTCGCGGCCGGCGCCTGGAGGGTATCGGTTTCGGGCCGGCTGGGCCGGCCGACGCGGGCGAGGCTCATCAGGCGAGCTCCTCGGCAAGGGCGCCGGCAAAGGCGGCGATGTCGTCGTCAGTCGTCGTCTCTGTGGCGCACACCAGCAGGACATCGTCCATGCCCGCGCCAGGGTCGAGCCGGCTCACCGGCACGCCGGCCAGGATGTTCCGGGCGGCCAGGGCCTCGACCGTCTCAGCCGCGTCGGCGTTCAGGCGCACCGCGAATTCGTTGAAGAAGCGGGGCGTCAGCACCTCGACCCCGTCGACGCCGATGAGCGCATCGCGCAGTCGACGGGCACGGGCGTGGTTGATCCGGGCCAACTGGGCGAGCCCCGTCCCGCCCAGCAGCGACAGATGAATGGTGAAGGCCAGGGCGCACAGACCGGAATTGGTGCAGATGTTGGAGGTCGCCTTGTCGCGGCGGATGTGCTGCTCGCGGGTCGACAGGGTCAGGACGAACCCTCGCTCGCCGGCGGCGTCCACGGTCTCGCCCGCGAGGCGGCCGGGCATCTGCCGCACGAGCGCTTCGCGGCAGGCGAACAAGCCGACATAGGGCCCGCCGAAATTGAGCCCGACACCGATCGAGGCGCCTTCAGCCACGGCAATGTCGGCGCCCATCTCGCCGGGCGATTTCAGCAGGCCGAAGGCCACCGCCTCAGTGGTGACGACAACGGTCAGGGCGCCGGCCGCCCGGGCGGCCTCGGCGATGCGGGTGACGTCCGTGACCGTTCCGAACAGGTTGGGCGTCTGGACCACGACGCACGCCGTATCGGCGTCGATCGCCTCAATCACCGCGGCCTCGTCGTCGATGGCGGCCGGCAGGCGGACGGTTTCAATCCCCGCCGAATGGGCCAGGGTGTGAGCCGCCTCGTCATAGTGCGGGTGCACGCCGCCGGAGAGGATAGCTCGTTTTCGCCGGGTGACCCGGGCGGCCATCATCACCGCCTCGGCGCAGGCGGTCGAACCGTCATACATCGAGGCGTTGGCCACGGGCAGGCCGGTCAGGGCCGTCACCTGGGTCTGGAACTCGAACAGGCTCTGCAGCGTGCCCTGGGCGATCTCCGGCTGATAGGGCGTGTAGCTGGTCAGGAACTCCGAGCGCTGGATCAGGTGATCGACGCTGGCCGGCACATGATGGCGATAAGCCCCGGCGCCGCAGAAGAACGGACCAGCCCCGGCGGCGCGGTTGCGGGCGGCGAGTCTGGCCAGATCGCGCTCGACCTCCAGCTCGCCGGCATGGCGCGGCAGATCGATTAGGCCCGCCAGGCGCGCGCTTTCGGGCACATCCCGGAACAGGGAGTCGATGTCGGTCGCGCCGATCACCGCCAGCATGTCGCGGCGGTCGTCAGGCGTGAGGGGCAGGTAGCGCATCGCGGGCCTTCAGAGTGACTTCAGGTAGTCTTCGTAGGCCGCCCGATCCATCAGTCCGTCGAGCTGGGTCGGATCGGCGATCTTGAGTTTGACGAACCAGCCGGCTCCTTCCGGTTGGTCATTAACCGTCTCAGGGTTGTCGCCGAGTGCTGGGTTGGCGGCGGTGACCTCGCCAGTGACCGGCGCATAGACGTCCGAAGCCGCCTTGACGCTTTCGACCACCGCCAGGCCGTCGCCGGCCTTGACTGATTTGCCCGCGACGGGGAGCTCGACGAACACCACATCGCCCAGCTGGTCGGCGGCGTAAGCGGTGATACCGACGGTGGCGATATCGCCGTCGAGGTTCACCCACTCATGGTCCTTGCTGAACTTCATCCTGGTCCCTGGCTCCTGTGCTGATGATGTCAGGCGGGGCGGCGATAACGGTGCGGCACGAACGGCAGGGCGACCACCTCGGCCGCCTGGCCGCGGCCGCGGACTTCGACGGTCAGTTGCGTGCCCGGCGCGGACCAGGCCGGCGGCACGAAGCCCATGGCGATCGGGTAGCCCAGGCTCGGAGAAAATCCTCCGCTGGTGACCTGGCCGAGATGGGCCCAGCCGGCCTCGACAATCTGCGCGCCCTCGCGCGCGGGGGCGCCTTCCAGCACCTTCAGGCCCACCCGCACCCGCGTGGCGCCACCGTCCAACTCGGCGCGGATGCGTTCCGCCCCGCGCACGGCGCCGGCCTTCAGCCGCTTCTTCGACACGGCGAAAGCGAGGCCGGCCTCCACCGGCGAAACCGTCGGATCGAGGTCGTGGCCGTAGAGCGGAAGACCCGCCTCCAGCCTGAGGGAATCTCGGGCTCCTAGACCGATCGGGCGCACCCGATCGTCCTGCAGAAGCCGTTGCCACAGATCGTCGGCCGCGGTCGTCGGGGCCAGCAGTTCGAAACCGTCTTCCCCGGTGTAGCCGCTGCGCGAGACCCGCACCGTGCGCTTTTCCATAGGCATGCGCTCGAAGGTCATGAAAGAAAGCGAGCGAGACTGGGGAAAAAGCTTGCCGACAACGTCGGCCGCGTCCGGACCCTGCACCGCGATCAGGCCGCCGTCGTCCGCACGGCTGAGGCGCGCCGCCCGGCCGGCCGCCTGGGCGATGAGCTCGAGATCCGCCTCTTTGGTCCCGGCGTTGACGACGATGTAGAGCCGGCCCTGGAATTTGGGGTCCGACGGGCGGCCTATCATCAGGTCGTCGAGGATGCCGCCGTCCTCGTTGAGCAGCAGGGTGTAGCGAAGCTTGCCGGGCTTGAGGCCGGCGATATCGCCGCTCACCAGCGGCTCGATCAGGGAGGCGACAGCCTGGTGCCGCTCTTCTGGATCGCCGCCGCTGGTCGCCAGATCGAGGAAGCAGGGACCCATGTGCGAAACATCGAACGCGCCGGCGTGCTCGCGCGTCCACAGGTGCTCCTTGAGCACCCCCATCTCGTACTGAACCGGCATGTCATAGCCGGCGAACGCGACCATGCGCGCCTTCAGCGCCCGATGCGCCGGGTCCAGGATGGTGGTCTTGAGCGGCTGGTCAGGCACGGGTGTTAAGGCTCCGGGACGCGATTCGGCGGAGAGCATCTCCGCTTCTCGCCCCCGCTGTCCCTTTGGCCTGAGAGATTCCGGACCGTGGTCGGTCCTTGCTCCTTCGGCGATCCGCCTGCGCCGAATCGGCGAGGCGTCTCTTTCCAGCGCCTGTTCCTCTCTCGCGGTCCTTTTGCCTGAGCGTTTCCGGGGCGGTTGCGCCTTCGGCGCCGGGCAAGGCCCGGACTCTCCCGCGAGAGCGGCGCGGACCGTGGGCGAGCCCGCATGCCAAGTCAAGCGCCCGTGAGCGATCCAGGGCGTCGGACGCGATTTCGCTGCGGCGCCCGCTACATCTGCTCTGGCGTGGCGATCCCCAGGAGGTCTAGCGCGAGTTCAAGCTGGTCAAGCGTGAGCTTGGCGATCGCAAGACGCGAGGCGCGGGTCGAGGCGTCGGGAGGCGCCAACACCGGGCAGGCGGCATAGAAACGCGAAAAGATCTGGGCCAGTCGGTAGGCGTGGTCGGCGATCAGGTTCGGCGCGCGCCTGTCATAAGCTTCGATGAGCACACGGTCGAAGTCATCCAAGGCTAGGGCCAGGTCACGTTCGGCAGGCTCTGTGATGCTGATTTCGCCGCCGGCGGCGCCATCTTGGGCGGCCTTGCGCAACAGCGATTTCACGCGCACCGCCTGGTAGAGCAGATAGGGGCCGGTCTTGCCTTCAAAGCTCGAGAAGCGGTCAAGGTCGAAAACATAGGACGTGCCGCGGAAATTGATCAGGTCGGCGAACTTCAGGGTCGCCACGCCCACCTTCAGCGCCGTCGCCTCGAATTCCTCGACCGGCAGCTCGGCGCCGAGATCGGCCGCGTGCAGCCGCTCGCGCGCCTTTTCGGATACCATGTCGATGAGGTCGCGAAGCTTGAGGACCCCGCCGGCGCGTGTCTTGAACGGCTTGCCATCCGGGCCGTTCATGGTGCCAAAGCCGATGTGCTCGAGTGAGCCGGGCTCAGCATAGCCGGCGAGATAGGCGGCGCGGAACACCGTCTCAAAATGGTCGGCCTGGCGCTGATCGACGACGTAGAGCGCGAGCTCGGGGTCGAAGGCCTTCTGGCGATCGAGGATCGTGGCCAGGTCCGTCGTGCCGTACATGGCCGAGCCCTCGGAGGAGATGACGAGCAGTGGCGGCACCTTGCGCCTGTCGTCGTTTTTGGCGACGCGCACGATCCGCGCACCGGCGTCATCGATAATGAGATGCTTGGCCTCGAGATCGGCGACCATCGGCGCGATCAGCGGGTCGACGTCGCTTTCGCCGCGCCACAGGTCGAAATCGATTCCCAGGGCGTGAAAATCGCGAGCCAGCGCCTCGCGAGTGACGCGCGCGAAGTGCCGCCACAGAAGCACGTAGCCCGGCTTGCCGGCCTGGAGTTCTGCCGTAGCGCGCCGGGCGCGGTCACGGTAGGCGTCGTCGATTTTGGCTCTTGCGGCCGCCGCCGGGTAGAGCCGGTCGAGATCGGAAAGGCTGATGCGATCGAGGATGACCTCGCGGGCGGGGTCGGGATCCGGGCTTTCGATCAGCGCGGAGATCTCGGGATCCTCACCCCCGCAGGCGACAATCAGCAGGCCCATCTGGAAGCCCCAGTCGCCGAAGTGCGCATCGCCTTTCACATCGTCGCCGCGGAAACGGAATAGCCGCTTGACCGACTCGCCGATGATCGATGCGCGCAGGTGCCCGACGTGCATCTCCTTGGCGACATTGGGGCCGCCGTAGTCGACGATCACGCGGCGCGGGGCTTCGACCCTGCTCGCGCCCGAGCGAGAATCGGCCGCCAGTTGGTTCATCCGGTCGGCCAGGGCTTTCTGCGACACGCGCAGGTTGATGAAACCGGGTCCCGCCACCTCGACGCCGATGATCATCGGATGGCCGGCGAGGCGATCGGCCACCTGCTGGGCGATCTGGCGCGGATTGCCTTTGCCCGCTTTCGCCGCGGCCATCGCTCCGTTGCACTGGAAATCGGCCAGGTCTGGCCGGTCGGAGGCGGCGACTCGGCCCCACTCCGCGGGCAAGCCGATGGAGGCGAAAGCGGCGCTGACCGCTTCGCCGAGGCCCGAC
>DASXBY010000118.1:0-2427 GCA_036491455.1 Caulobacteraceae bacterium | reverse complement strand
GACCAGCGCTGTTCGGCGCTCATGGCGCGATAGCGCTGATGCGGCGGCACACGATTGCTCTGCCGCAGGTTGGTTTCCGAAACGTCGAACGTGCCGATGCGGAACGGCCCGTCCACGACCGGGGTCACGCCCGGTTCGATGGGGTTGGGATCGATCGGCGGCCAGAGGAAAGCCCAGATCTTCGCCCAGATCTTGGAAAGCATTTTGGATCCTCGTTCAGTGTGCGACTCCGGAACGCAGCGGCCACGCCAGGGTCGCGGTGGAAAAGACGCAAAGGGTCATTGGCCAAGCCGTCCGCTCGAACGGATGGTCGCCCGAGTGGACTGATCAAAACAGGTCAATGAACTGACTGACGCTTACTAAAAAGAACGCGCCGCCTTGGGTGCGAACGATGGGGCGTACAACCTCTCGTCCACATGTCTTCGGGCTCTTTGGCCTCTGAAGATCGCAGCCGTATATCCGGCCTCGTTGAGTCTGGTCAAGCCTGCAGGCGGCGGTGCGAAGCTCCGCCTTCCCTGAGAAGAGATGCCGGGAGGAGGGTGTGGCGGTCCTAGGGCGTCTTGCCGGCCGCCGCGACCTCGGCGGCGGTGACCGAACTGGCGTGGTTGCCCCAGGACGAGCGGATGTAGGTGACGGCCGCGGCGATCTGGGCGTTGTCGAGCTGGCCCTTGAACGGCGGCATGCTGCTCTTGCCGTTGAGCACCCGCTCGATGACGGGCCCGGGCGGGCCGACAACGATGGCGTTGCCGGCCAGAGGCGGGAAGACCGGCTTCATCCCCAGGCCGCTGGCCTGGTGACAGGCCTGGCAATAGCCGGCGTAGACGCTCTGACCGCTCGTTTGGGCGACGGCCGTGCCGGCGGCGAGCGCCAGGACCGAGACGACGATCAGGGGTTTCATGCCTTCCTCCTGCCTCGAGCCATGTCTTGGCCGCGTCCGCGCGCCGGAGCAATGGCCATGGCCGTGAACGCAAGGCTATGGTGCGCGCCATGTCCTCCGACCCATCAGCCCGCTTCGGCGATCTCGCCAGCCTGCTGCCGCTGACCGGTCGCTGGCGCATCGACAGCGATGTGGTCTCCGGCGAGACCTCCTTCGCCTGGTCGCCGGGACGCCGGTTCCTGGTCCAGGTGTTCGACCTCAAGCGGGATGGCCGTTGGCTCGACGGCATCGAGTTCATCGGCCGCACGACCGATGTCGACGGCGTGCGCGGCGCGGAGATCACGGCCCGAACCTATTTCTTCCGCGACGGGCGAGTGGCGGACTCGGTCTGGCGGCTGGAGGATGGCGAGCTCACCGTCTGGCAGGGCGAGCGCGGCTCTGACCCGGTGATGAACGCGCGCTTCGATGCGGATGGGCGCCGCTATGCCGGGGCCTGGCGCTGGCCGGGGGGCGGCTATGATTTCGAAGCTCACAGGATCGGCGAACCGTAGGGCGAGCGCATCTTGAACCCGACTCATCCCGGCCAAAGCGCGCCAGCGCTGCAGGGCCGGGAGCCAGGGGTGACTCGCCGCGCGAGGTTCCACGGTAGCGAGTTCGCAGCCTTCGCGCTCACCGCGCGAGTTCCACGGTCGCGAGCGGCTCGCCCTTCGGCCGCCGCCGCGACCTAGGGGTCACCCTTTCCAATTGGTAATTTTGCGGCAACGCGCCGGGAGTCTATGCGTCGCGCACAATCAATCGATCCGGGGGATACCGAGACCAATATGAAACACCTGCTGCTGACGGCCGCGGCCGCCGCGATCCTCGCCGCCGCGCCGGCCCTGGCCGCCGACTCCAAGACCTCCGGCAAGCCTGACGCCGACAAGGCCGCGGCCGCCCAGTCCGACGGTCAGCGGACCGAAAAGTCCGGCGACATCTTCCAACCGGAAGCGGCGGAGTCGCAAGGGATGGTCAACGTCGAGGGCCAGTCGATCGGCTACCGCGCCGTGGCCGGCACCCTGGTGGTGCATCCGAAGGACTGGGACGACGCCGTCGCCAAGGCCGTGGACGCCGCCCCTGACAAGGAGAAGGCCGAGCTCGCCGGCTCCAATCCCACGGCCGAGGCGTCGATGTTCTACGTCGCCTATTTCAAGAACGGCGTTCCCTCCGCCAACCGCCCGATCATGTTCCTCTACAACGGCGGTCCTGGCTCCTCGACCGTGTGGCTGCACATGGGGGCCTTCGGTCCGCGCCGGGTGGTGACCGCCGACGACACCCATACGCCGGCGGCGCCCTATTCCCTGGTCAACAACGCCTACAGCCTGCTCGACGCCACCGACCTGGTGTTTGTCGACGCGCCCGGCACCGGCTTCTCCCGCATCGCCGGCAAGGACAAGGAAAAGGATTTCTGGGGCGTGGATCCCGACGCCCACGCCTTCTCGCAGTTCATCCTCCAGTTCCTCGGCAAGTACGGCCGCTGGAACTCGCCCAAGTATCTGTTCGGCGAGAGCTAT
>DASXBY010000117.1:0-3625 GCA_036491455.1 Caulobacteraceae bacterium | reverse complement strand
CTCACCCGCGCCTATTCGGCCAAGCTGGAGGCCGAGCATCTCAAGCAGGCGCCGCGCGGCCTGCTGCGCTTCTTTCCCTCGCGCGGACGCAAGGCGGCGGTGGTCGAGCCGGGGTTCGTGCTGGAGGGCGGGCGCCTGTCGGTCGCCGGTCCGGCAGTGTTCGACGAGGACCCGGTCAATCTCATCCGCCTGTTCGCCATCGCCGACCGGCATGACCTCGACCTGCACCCGGACGCCTTCACCGCCGCCACGCGCCGCCTGAGCCTCATCACCTCGCGGGTGCGTCGCGATCCAGCGGCGACGCGGGTGTTCCTGGATTTGATGGCAAAGGGCCGCAAGCCTGGCCGGACCCTGGATCTGATGAACGAGGCCGGCGTGCTCGGCCGCTACATTCCCGAATTCGGGCGCGTCGTCGCCCAGATGCAGTTCAACATGTACCACTCCTACACTGTCGATGAGCACACGCTGCGGGCGGTTGGGATCATCAACGACATCGCCGCCCACCGGCTGGCCGAGGACCATCCCCTGTCAGACACCGTCATGCCGCTGATCGAGGACCGGGAGGCCCTGTTCCTGGCCATGCTGCTGCACGACACCGGCAAGGGCGGCGCCGGTGGTCAGCAGGTCGCCGGGGCCAGATCGGCGCGGCAGGCCTGCGAGCGGATGGGTCTGGAGCGCGGCCGCATCGACCTCATCGCCTGGCTGGTCGAGCACCACCTTGAGATGAGCGATTACGCCCAGAAGCGCGACGTGGCCGACCCGGCCACCGTGGCCGCCTTCGCCAGCATGGTCGAGAGCCCGGAGCGGCTGCGCATGCTGCTGATCCTCACCGTGGCCGACATCCGCGCCGTGGGCCCCGGCGTGTGGAACGGCTGGAAGGGCCAGCTCCTGCGCGAGCTTTACAGCGCCACCGAGGCCCTGTTCCGCGGCGGCCGGACCTCGGACGCGGCCGGGACCGTGCGCCGTCGCCAGCAGGCCCTGGCCTATGACGCCCGCGTCGCCCTGGCGGCGGCGAGGCCGGAGGACCGGGCCTGGGCCAGCGCCATGGAAGACGCCTATTTCGTCGCCTTCTCCGCCGCCGAACACGACGCCCACGCCGCCCTGGCTGAGCGCGCGCGGACGCAAGGGGGGGCGGCGGCCAAGGCCGAGATCCGCGGGGATCACAACGCCACCGAGATCGTCGTCGCCGCCGCCGACCGGCCAGGCCTGTTCGCCGACCTGGCCCTGGCGGTCTCGACCGCCGGCGCCAATGTGGTGGGGGCGCGCATCTTCACCTCGTCTGCGGGCGAGGCGCTGGATGTCTTCTTCATCCAGAACGCCGCCGGCGAGCCCTTTGGCGGCGACAGCCCCAGGGCTCTCATCCGCCTGATCGAGAGCCTGGAGCAGGCCGCGCGCGGCGAGCCGACGCCGCGAGAAGAGCGGCGCGCCAGCCTGGTGAGCCGACCCTCGCCGTTCGCCATCACCCCGATCGTGACGATCGACAACGACGCGTCCGACCAGGCGAGCGTGCTGGAAGCCTCAGGCCGTGACCGGCCTGGCCTCCTGGAAGCCCTGGCGCGGGCGATCAGCGAGGCGGACCTCTCCATCCAATCAGCGCACATCGACGGTCACGGCGAGAGGGCCGTCGACACCTTCTATGTCGTCGGACGCGACGGGGCGAAACTGGCGGACGGGAGCCGGGCCAACCGCCTGCGCGCCAGGCTCGTCGAAGTGCTCGACACCGACGTTCGGCCAAGCCGCCTGCCGAGGGCGCGGGCCAGCGCGGCCAGATGAAGGCAACAAAGGGCGCGTCCAAGCGTTTCCATGGCGGGCTGGAGAGGGGCTAGACTCGGAGTCACCCCGTGAATATCCGCCTAGTCCTTGCCGGCGCCGCGCTCGGCGCGCTCACGGCCGGAAGCCTGTACGCGCAGGATCAGACTGTCGTGAACCACCGGGTAGCCGACGGATGCGACAGGGCCCATCCTTCTCGCACCCCCCGCGCCTGCGACCGCGCCGCTCGCGCCTGGGCCTACTACCGGGCCCACCCGTACGCCCAGGGCTATTATCAAGGATACCCAACCCAGGCCTATTATTCAGGCTACGACGATTCCGACTACTACGGCCCCTATGGTCAGCCGGCTGACGGCGCCTATTACGCCGCGCCGCCGCCAAGCGCCTACGATTATGGCGCACCTGCGGCCTATGAAGCGCCGGCGCCGGATGTCGCGCCTGTCGTGGTCCCGGCCCGGCGGTTCTGGTGGGAACGTCCTGGCGAAACGTCGCCAGCCGCCCAGTATTCGGTCCGCCTGCACGGCTACGTCAATCCGCACACCAGCGTGACGGCCATCCCGACGCCCAACAACGTCAGCGACCAGATTCCGTCGCATGGCTTCGACTATGACGGCGTGCCGCCCTACTACCCGTACTGATCCCCTACGGCGGGCGGCAATGGCCCAAGGCTGACGGAATTCGGCGGACGGCGCTCGCCGACCGCCGGCGGCGGCGTTTGGAAGGGGCGTGCAACGATCTCGGCTGTAGGCCGTTTGACGGGAGGGGGTCACCAGAGGTTGGAGCATCCCCGTGATCACCAGGCTTCTCATCGCCGGCGTGGCGATCGGCGCCCTTTCGGCCGCCGGCGCGTCCGCCCATGTCCGCCACCATCATGCCCGCGCCAGCACCGGCGCCGGCGCCTATGCCGCCCCGCAGCAACCGATCCCCTACACCCAGCTTGACACCTATATGAAGGCCTCGCCGCGCGAGCGTCGCGCCATCGAGATGGCGGCCGCCAACAACAGCGCCGCGACCAACGCCTCGGCCAGCGTCCCCGCCCCGGCCGGATCGGTTACCTCGCCGGGCGCCGACACCTCGGTTCCGGCCGCGACCGGCGCCAATCCGACGACGGGTGAATCCGGAAATCCGGGGCCGAACAACCCCTCGGACCAGGTCCAATCGACGGGGCCCGACAACCAGGGAAACCCGGTCGCCACGCCGCCGCCCAATCCCAACCCACCGCCGCACTAAGTTCAACCTGACGTCATCCCGCACGCCGTCTACTCGCCGTCATCCCGCACGCAGCGCAGCGGAGATGCGGGACCCAGAGGCGGTCCGCGCCAGCGTTCCTTCACCCCCTGGGTCCCGGACACCTCGCTGAGCTCGGTTCCGGGATGACGGAGTTTGTTGATCTCTCTTCTTCGTCATCCCGCACGCAGGCGGAACGCCGGAGATGCGGGACCTAGGGGCGGCCTGCGCCGGAGTTTGATCCACTGGGTCCCGGCTCTCCGCTACGCTCCGGCCGGGATGACGACGGGAAGTGGCATGCGATCGCCCTGAGAGGCGGCCACTCTGGAAGCGGCGATCGTTTGGCTCGTGTTGCTCCTAGCGGGAGAACTTCTGGAACTTGATGCGGTGGGGAATCAGGGAGTCGGCGCCCAGGCGCCGCTTCTTGTCTTCCTCATAGGCCTCGAAGTTGCCCTCGAACCACTCCACGTGGCTATCACCCTCGAAGGCCAGGATGTGGGTGCACAGCCGGTCGAGGAACCAGCGGTCGTGGCTGATCACCACCGCGCAGCCGGCGAACTGCTCGAGCGCATCCTCGAGGTTCTGCAAGGTCTCGATGTCGAGGTCGTTGGTGGGCTCGTCGAGGAGG
>DASXBY010000116.1:0-4392 GCA_036491455.1 Caulobacteraceae bacterium | reverse complement strand
GTCATGGCGCAGGCGAGGTTATAGCGAAGGTTGCCATCCTTGGGATCGATGAGGATGGCGTGTCGGGACCAATCCCGGGCGCGATCGATCTCGCCCAGCACGACCAGGGCGCCGACGCCCAACGCCAGTAGCGAGCCATTGTCGGGCTCTCGGGCGATCGCGCGCTCCAGGCGGTCCACCGCCATTCGCGCACAGGCCTTGGATCCTTCGTTGTCGCCCAGCGCCTCGTAGCACTGCATCGCCATGAAAGGCGAAGAGCCGTCCTGCTCGTCGGCGGCTGCGGCGATCTCGAAGTGGCGGATCGCGTCAGCATACCGTCGATCCATGATGGCGCACCCCCCGGCGTTACGGTGCGCGTCACAGGAATCAGGATCCAGGGCCAGGGCGAGGTCGACTTCCGCTTTCGCGTCTGAGAACGCGCCCCGATCGATCAGAACCTTGGCCTTGGCTGCGTGGGCTTCGGCAAGGTTCGGGTCAAGGGCCAAGGCCCGCTCGGCCTCCGCCCAGCCGTCGTCCTCCGTCGTGTTTGCGGCGTAGCTGTTCCTCCGACCGGCTTTGACCATGGCCAACATCGCCCAGGCGTGGGCATAGGCCGGATCAAGCTCGATGGCGCCCTGACAGAGCCGGATCGTGAGCTCCCAGCGCTTCGCCGATTGATTCAGGTAGTGCCGACGGGCCATCAGATAGAGGTCGTAAGCCTCGACGATCTCGGTGCCGCGCTTCGCGATCGCCTTCTTCTCCTGCGGAAGAAGCTTAATTTTCAAGGCCGCGACAACGGCCTGGCTGATCTCGTCCTGCAGGGCGAAGATGTCGGTAAGATCCCGATCCCAACGCTCGGCCCAGATTTGGTCACCGCTGACGCCGTCGGCGAGCTGGGCGGAAATCCGGACACGGTTGCCAGCCTTGCGCACGCTGCCTTCGAGGACATGGGTGACGCCGAGCTTGCGAGCGACATCCAGGCTGTCGAGTCCCTTGCCCTTGAAGTTGAACGCCGTATTGCGCGCGGTGACGTTCAGCGCCGAGACCTTGTTGAGATCGGTGATGATGTCCTCGCTGATCCCATCGGAAAAATACTCCTGCTCGGGATCGCCACTCATGTTGGCGAAAGGCAGCACACAGATCGACTGGGAGCGGGGCCCCGGAGCGGCGTTTCTCGGCGCGCGGTCAGGCTCGCTTCCAACCAGTTGAGCGATACTATCGACGACCTTACGCCAGCCCGGATGGCTATCGTTTCCCGACCATCCGGCGAGATCGGCGCACTGGATCTGGTCGAACGGCATAGGGAGCCGGGCGCCGTCGAGGCTGAGCTGGACAAGCTTGCGATCGCCGCGGGCCCGCTCCGCCTCCGAACGCACCCATTCGGATTTCGCCGCCTCGGAAGACCAGATCACGACCACGGCTTTGGCCTGGGTGAGCCGCTCCTCGATGACGTCGGAATAGGCGCGGTGCGCTGGTAGTTCATCGTCGCGCCAGACGCCGTAGCCGAGCCCGATCAGGGCTTCGCCGATCGCCTTGGCCTCACGCTCCGTGGAGCGAGCGTAGGAGATGAAGACCTGGCTCACGCCTCGCTCGCCCTCGTCGCCAAGAGCGCTTCTCCCCGGTCCATGAGGGCCTGGAACCGCGGATTGTCGCGCAGGGGATCGAGATCAGAGTCGTTTCTGGCCCAGACCGCCAGGCCGCCGCGCGACATGTCGAAGGCTTCGGCCAGCAGATCTAGCGCGTAGTCGAGATCCCCCAGCCGGATCATGGCGCAGGTGAGGTTGTAGCGAAGGTTCGAGTCTTCGGCGCCGATGGCGAGGGCATGGCGAGACCAGTCCCGCGCCCGGTCCGTCTCGCCAAGCACGACCAGTGCGCCGACGCCGAATCCCAGCAGGGTGCTGTTGTCCGGTTCGTCGGCGACGGCCTTCTCCAGCCGATCGATGGCCAGCCGCGCCGCTGCACTTGCGCCGGCCTTGTCGCCAAGGGCCTCGTAGCATTGCAGCGCCATGAACGGCGATGATCCGTCCTGCTCGTCGGCGGCCGAGGCCGCTTCGAAATACCGGACTGCGTCGGCATACCGGCGATCCGCGAGGGCGGCGTTTCCTGCTATCCGATTGACCTCGACTGCGTTCGGGTCGAGCGCCAGGGCGGATGCGACCGCGGCCCGGGCCTCGGACAGGTTCCCTCTGTTCATATGCACGCGCGCCTTGGCGGCATGTGCTTCGGCGAGCGTTGGATCGAGCGCTAGGGCTCGTTCGGCTTCCGTCAGGCCGTCACCGTCGGCCGAGTCGGAGCCCGATGATGTTGAATAGCTGCTCGATTTGCTGGTTGCCATCAGAGACCAGGCGCGAGCGTATTGCGGATCCAGGCTGAGAGCGCTCTGGCACAGGCGGGCGACGAGCTGACTTCGCTTGGACGATTGGCTGAGATAGTAGCGCCTGGCCATCAGATAGAGGTTGTAGGCCTCCACATTGTCGGTGCCGCGTGTCCCGATCGCCTTCTTCTCTTCGGGCAGCAGCTTGACCTTGAGGGCGGCGACCACCGCCTGGCTGATCTCGTCCTGCA
Organism: Caulobacteraceae bacterium; assembly: GCA_036491455.1. Taxonomy (GTDB): domain Bacteria; phylum Pseudomonadota; class Alphaproteobacteria; order Caulobacterales; family Caulobacteraceae; genus Acaudatibacter. The sequence goes on along the minus strand of DASXBY010000116.1, from coordinate 1,848 downwards.
GGGCGAAGATGTCATCCAGGTTCCGGTCCCAGCGTTCGGCCCAGACGTGGCCGCCCGTCTCGCCGTCGATCAGCTGGGCGGTGATCCGCACGCGATTGCCGGCCTTGCGGACAGAGCCCTCCAACACATGGCGCACGCCGACTTCCCGGGCCAGCTGAGAGACAGGCAGGGCCTTGTTCTTGAATGCGAAGGCGGTGTTGCGGGCCGCGACGTAGAGGGCCGACACCTTGGAAAGATCGGTGATGATGTCCTCGCTCACGCCGTCTGAGAAGTACTCCTGCTCCGGATCGCCGCTCATGTTGACGAACGGCAGGACGCAGACCGACTGGGCCTGTGGTGCGGACGGGGCCTTCCGAGCCATGGCGGGCCTGTCGCCTGCGATCAGCTGGGCGATGCTGCCGGTGACCTTTTTCCATCCGGGATGTTGATCTTCTCCCGCCCAGCCGACGAGCTCGGCGCACTGGATCTGGTCGAAGGGCATTGGGAGATCGGCTGAATCGACCCGGAGCTGAACGAGTTTTCGCCCGGAGCGGGCTTTCTCGGCCTCGGAACGCACCCACTCCGACTTCGCCGCCTCGGCGGACCAGACGACGACGACTGCCTTAGCCAGGGCCAGCCTCTCGGCGATGACGTCGGCGTAGGCGCGGTGGGCGGGAAGTTCGTCGTCGCGCCACACGCCATAACCCATGCCACGCAGGGCTTCGCCGATCGCTCTGGCCTCGCGCTCGGTCGAGCGGGCGTAGGAGATGAAGATGTCGGTCATGGCCCGCCGTCGATCCCTTAAAGGGATTGGAACCAGCGTGCAAAAGCGGAATCGGCGCAGGTGTGCGTCGTCGCCAGGCCTGCTAATCCTGGGCTCCAGTCACCGCGGGGGGCGGGATGTTCCAGCTACAGAATGCGCAGAGCCTGCTGGGCGTCGTCCTGATCATCGGATTCTGCTGGGCGATGTCGGAGGCCCGCGGCCGGTTTCCCTGGCGTTTGGCAATCGGGGCGGTGTTCGCCCAGGGCCTTTTGGTGCTGGCGCTGTTCTCGCTCCCGGCGACGCGGGGGGTCCTGGGCCTCGCCGAGGCTGGGGTCATGGGCCTCTCCAACGCCACGCAGACCGGGGTCAAATTCGAGTTCGGCTTCCTCGCCGGTGGTGGCGGGCAGCCCTACCCGGTGACCGATCCCAGCGGCCTTTTCCTGCTGGCGTTCCGCGTCCTGCCAGTGATCGTCGTCATCTGCGCGCTGTCGGCGCTTCTTTGGCACTGGAAGATCCTCAAGTGGCTGATTCAGGGCTTCGGTTTCGTTTTCGAGCGGGCCATGGGACTTCGGGGCGCGCCGGCCTTGGCGACCGCGGCGACCATCTTCATGGGCCAGGTCGAGGGGCCGATCTTCATCCGCAATTACCTGGCGCACCTCACCCGATCGGAGTTGTTCCTGCTGATCACGGTGGGCATGAGCTGCGTCGCCGGCTCGACGGTGGTGGCCTATGCGACGATCCTCAACGGAGTCCTGCCCAACGCTACCGCCCATGTCCTCACCGCCTCGCTGATCTCGGCCCCGGCCGGGGTGATGCTGGCGCGGGTCCTGATGCCGCGCGATCCGGCAGCGGAGACGCCGGAGGCCTACACCCTGGCCGCCTCCAAGACCTACGAGAGCTCCATCGACGCCCTGATGCGCGGCACCACCGATGGCCTGCAGATAGTTCTCGCCATCGGCGCGACTTTGATCGTCTTCGTCTCCCTCGTGGCCCTGGCGAATGGCGTGTTGGGTCTGGCCGGCCCCGTCGCAGGGGCGCCGCTCAGCATCGAGCGGGGGCTTGGCTTCGTCTTTTCGCCGCTTGCCTGGGCGATCGGGGTGCCGTGG
>DASXBY010000115.1:0-32462 GCA_036491455.1 Caulobacteraceae bacterium | reverse complement strand
TCAGGTTCTCCTCCCGGCCGCCCCAGGCTTCGAGCGCCGGATCCTGTAAGGCGCGCCCATAGGAGAAACTGATCGTCCACGGCTTCGGCCCAGGCAACCGATTGATCGCGTTCAGGTGGGCCGTCGCCAGCCGCTCATCCTTGCCGCCGGATAGGAAGACGATCCCAGGAACGGCTGCGGGGACGCGCCGGCGCAGGCACCGCAGCGTCGCGGTCGCGACCTCATCGACCGTGGCTGGTGTTCGACACTCGTCGCCGGCGATCACCATGTTGGGCTTCAAGAGCATGGCCTCCAACGCCACGCCTTGTTCGGCGAGGGCGTTGAACACGGACTGGAGGACGGCGTCCGTGACTTCCTCGCATCGCTCGATCCCGTGCGATCCGTCCATCAGCACTTCCGGCTCGACGATGGGAACGAGCGCCTGCTCCTGGCAGAGCGCGGCGTAGCGGGCGAGGGCATGCGTGTTCGCGCCCACGCACGCCTGGCTGGGCAGATCATCAGCGATGCGAAAGACGGCTCTCCACTTCGCGAATTGCGCGCCGAGACCCCGGTACTCCGCGAGCCGATTGCGCAGGCCGTCGAGCCCCTCTGTGACCATTTCACCGGGCCACCCGGCGAGCGGTTTCGCGCCAGTGTCGACTTTGATGCCGGGCACGATGCCTTGGTCAGCAAGCGTCTGGGCGAGAGGCGAGCCGGAGTCGCCACGCTGGCGGATGGTCTCGTCCTGCATGATGACCCCGCCGATAGACTCGGCCGCACCAGGCGCGGTGAACAGCATTTCCCGATAGGTGCGGCGGCTTTCCTCGGTGGACGGGATGCCGAGCGCCTCGAAGCGTCGGGTCAGTGTCGGGACCGTCTCGTCGGCAGCGAGGATGCCCTTGCCGTTGGCCACCAGGGCCGCGGCGATCGCCTGTATTCCTTCGAAGTCCCCATCAGCCGGCTGCGCCTGGATCTCGGGTTTCCCGGCGGGTGTCACGCCAGGATGTATTGCGGAGGTCGCCACGCTCGCGCTCCCTACACTACGACCATCGCCCCGGAGGAACCGGGCGGAAAACGCCTCGGAGCAATAAGCGCAGACCGGGCGGCGCCGCTGCCTCTCTTAGGCAACCCCCCCAAATCCGGAGCCGCCTTCGCCACACATCGCACGTCAGGTCGCTCGCATTCGACGCCTGATCGGATAGAACCTGTATCGGCAGAAACCCCGAGAGGCCGGGCGGATTTGCCGTAGCGGCTGCCGGGTCGCCCGCATGGCGAAGCGCGAAGCGGGTCTCGGAAGGCGCGGCAATGCGCGTCTCCAGGACCCGCAACCGCGCCGAGCACCGCATGCAAGCAGCGGTGTCGGAGAGATGCCCAGGGACCGTTGGAGTGCCCGAAGGTCGCGGACTGGGTGGTGGATGCGACAGGGATTGAACCTGTGACCCCCTCGGTGTGAACGAGGTGCTCTCCCGCTGAGCTACGCATCCAGCGCGGGGGAGGGGGCTATAGCCGCTGAGCCGCCCCCGAGCAAGCTGAGCACGACCCCCCCTAATTCATCGAAATGGCTGATTGTCCTGTCAGGTTCCAACGCCGCCAAGGCCTCGTCGCAGTAGCCGAAATCGACCAGGACCAGCCGCACGCCGGCCGCGCGCGCGGCATCAGCGTCGGCTCTGGAATCCCCGACCATGACGGCCCGCTCGGGTCGGCCGCCGGCGGCAGCGATGGCGGCCAGGAGATGGGCCGGAGCCGGCTTGGCGGCGCCGGCCGTCTCCGGCGTGGCGACGGCGGCGAAGCATGAGGAGAGATCCAGCGCCTGAAGCAGGGTGCGGGTCTGTTGTTCCGCCTTGTTCGTGCACAAGGCCAAAGTGGCGCCGGAGGCAATCAGGGAAGCAACGGCGTCCATGGCGCCGGGAAATGGCCGGCTCTCGCGGGCGATGTTGGCCAGGTAGAGGTCGCGAAACGCTTCGGTCGCGCGCGCCAGCTCTCTCTCCTCGAAATGGAAACCTTCGCGCTCGAAAGCCTTGAGGAAGAATCCGCGCGCGCCGTGGCCGATCAGGCCTCGGACCTCGGCAAGGTTCAGGGGCCGCAACCCGCGCCGCACGAGGACTTGGTTGGCGGCGGCGCGAATGTCCGGGGCGGTATCGACCAATGTGCCGTCAAGGTCGAACACGACTGTCGCCCCGGCCAGTGTCGTCAACCGCCAATCTCCGAATCGATACGCGTCGCCTTTTTCGCTAAAGGCTGAAGCGAGGCAAGGGACCGGAACATGGCCGAGCGACGGGCAAGGGCGGCGGTGATCCTCGCGGCTGGCAAGGGCGAGCGGATGAAATCGCCGCGGCCCAAGGTGCTGCACACCGTTGGTGGGCGGTCCTTGCTTGATCACGTGATCGACACCGCCGAACAGCTCGGCTGCGCGCGGATTGTGGTCGTCGCCGGAACACATGCGCCGGAAGTCGCCCAGCACGTCACCGGCCGGCTCGGTGAAGGCGCGCTCGCGATTCAGGATCCGCCGCTCGGCACCGGCCATGCAGTGCGGGCGGCCCAGGAGGCGCTGGCGGGTTTCGATGGCGACATCGTGGTCACCTACGCCGACGTGCCCTTGCTGACGGCCGCCTCGATCGAACCTCTGTTCGAGCTGCTGGACGGCGGCGCGGCGATAGCGGCCCAGGGCTTTGAGGCTGGCAATCCGGCCGCTTACGGCCGGATGATCTTGGGCAAGGAAGGCAGCCTCGAACGGATCGTCGAGGCCAAGGATGCAAGCCCGGAGGAGCTGGCGGTCCAGTTGGTCAACTCCGGCGTGATGGCCGCTGACGCGGGTCTCCTGTTCCGGCTGCTTTCACGCGTGACCAACGACAATGCCAACAAGGAATATTACCTGACGTCGGTGGTTGGCCTCGCGCGAGCCGAAGGTCTTTCTGTGCGGGTCGCCATCGCCGATGAACCGGAGCTGGCAGGGGTCAATTCGCAGGCCGAGCTTGCAGCCGTTGAAAACCATTTCCAGGCTCGCCGCCGCGCCGCGTTGATGGCCGCCGGCGTCTGCATGACCGCGCCGCAGACCGTGTGGCTATCCTGGGACACCCGGATCGGGGCCGGTGTGACCCTGGAGCCGAATGTCATCTTCGGGCCCGGTGTATCGATTGAGGCCGGGGCGCTTATCCGGGCCTTCAGTCACCTCGAAGGCGCCGAGATAAAGACCGGAGCAATTGTCGGACCCTACGCTCGGCTGCGCCCGGGCGCGGTAATCGGCGAGGGCGCCCATATCGGCAACTTCGTCGAGGTGAAGAAGGTCAAGGTCGGCGCCGGGGCGAAGGCCAATCACCTGGCCTATCTGGGCGACGGCGCGGTCGGAGCGGGGGCCAACATCGGCGCGGGTACGATCTTCTGCAACTACGACGGCTTCGATAAGTTCGACACCTTCGTGGGCGAGAATGCCTTCATCGGATCCAACTCGGCTCTGGTGGCGCCCGTGACGATCGGCGCCGGGGCCTACACGGGCTCGGGTTCGGTCATCACCCGCGATGTCGCTCCGGACGCCCTGGCGCTCGGCCGCGGGCTGCAGACGGAAAAGCCCGGTTGGGCGGCCGCCTTCCGCGCCAGGAAGCGGCGCGAAAGGGGTCGCGCGTGAACGACATGGAGGCCCAGAAACGGGCGGCAGGCGAGGCTGCCGCTGACCTCATCGAGTCCGGCATGACTGTCGGGCTTGGCACCGGTTCGACCGCCGCCTGGTTCGTTAGATCCCTGGCCGAAAGACGGCCGAGCATCGCCTGTGTCGCAACCTCTGAGACGACCGCCGCTCTCGCCGCGAGTCTGGGACTTCGGATCCTCGACTTCGACCTGGCCGGTGAGATCGATCTCACGGTTGATGGCGCCGACGAGATCGGTCCCGGACTGGCGCTCATCAAGGGCGGCGGAGGGGCTCTTCTGCGTGAAAAGCTCGTGTGGTTGGCCTCCCGGCGCTGCGTGGTCATCGCTGACGCGGGGAAGGTCGCCGCCGACCTTGGCGCCTTTCCGTTGCCGATCGAGGTGACGCCCTTCGGACATCGGCGGACGGCCGAACGCATTCGCATTGTACTGCACAACCACGGGATCATCGCCGCGCCGATCATCAGGGTTGCCGACGACGCGCCGTCGCGCACGGACGGCGGCAACCTTATCTATGACGTCCCTTGCCGCGTAATTGAGCGTCCGGTCGAGGTCGCGACGGCTCTCAAGGATGTGACCGGCGTTATCGACCACGGCTTGTTTCTTGGTCTTGCGGAGCGCGCGCTGGTCGCCGGCGAGCGCGGCGTGGAGACTATCTGGCCCTGAATCCGGCCCAAGGATTCAGCCCTTTCGAGACAGGAGTATCTCTTGGCGCGCTACGACTATGATCTGTTCGTGATTGGCGCCGGATCGGGCGGCGTCCGCGCCGCCCGGATGGCCGCCATGAGCGGCGCCCGCGTGGCGGTGGCCGAAGAGAGCCGGGTCGGAGGCACCTGCGTCATCCGTGGCTGTATTCCCAAGAAATTCATGGTCTATGCCAGTGAATTCTCCTATCACTTCCAGACATCGAAGGGTTATGGCTGGTCGTTTGGCGAGGCCCGGTTCGACTGGCCAGCTTTTCTGGAGCGAAAGGACGTCGAGATCGCTCGCCTGTCGGGCCTCTACGTCGCCAACCTTGAGAACGCCGGCGCCGAGCTCATCCACGCCAGGGCCGTTATGGCCGACCCCCACACGATCGAACTGGGCGATGGCCGGCGGGTGACGGCTGGGCGAGTGCTGGTGGCGACAGGGGCGAAACCGACCCTGCCGGATGAGGTGGATGGCGTTGAGCACGCCATTACCTCGAACGAAGCTTTCCATCTCGAGACTTTGCCCAAGAGTATGGTTATCGCCGGCGGCGGCTACATCGCCGTGGAATTCGCCGGCATCTTCAATGGCCTCGGCGTCGACACCACGCTCATCTACCGCGGGCCAATGATCCTGCGCGGTTTCGACGACGATGTGCGAGCCCACCTGACCCGCGAGATCGAACGGCGCGGCGTCAAGATCATCACGGGCTGCCACCAGCGTCGCCTTGAAAAGACGCCGAATGGCGTACGCAGCCATCTATCGAGTGGCCACGCCATCGACAGTGACATCACCCTTTTCGCCACCGGCCGTTCGCCCAACACCGCGGGCCTTGGCCTTGAGGCCGCCGGTGTCGCGCTGAATGAGCGAGGCGCAGTCGTGGTCGACGAGTTCTCCAAGAGCAGCGTCGAGCACATCTGGGCCGTCGGGGATGTCACCGATCGGATCAACCTGACACCGGTGGCGATCCGTGAGGCGGCCGCGTTCGCCAACACCGAATTCTACGGCCGGCCGACCCGGTTCGATCATGAAATGGTGGCCAGCGCCGTCTTCTCCCAGCCGCCGGTCGGCTCGGTTGGCCAGAGCGAGGCCGCGGCGCGCCGCAGCGGACACAAAGTGACCGTCTACTGCTCGAATTTCCGACCGATGAAGGCGACTTTGTATGGCGGTGAAGAACATATGACGACCAAGCTGGTGGTCGATGCGGAAACCGACCGCATTCTCGGCTGCCACGTGGTCGGACCTGACGCGCCGGAGATCATCCAGATGGCGGCGATTGCGCTCAAGATGGGAGCGACCAAGGCGGAGTGGGACGATACCTGCGCCGTCCACCCGACAGCCGCCGAGGAGCTTGTCACCATGCGCGAGCCGATGGCCCGCATGGGCGCCGAGGCCTGATCAGAATGGGTGGATCTCTTTGCGTTTCCAGGCGCGTTGGTCTAAGCCCGCGCCTCCCATTTTAGGCCCAGAGCACCTCTGCGATGAGCGAGCGGTGGGCGCCCGGCTCCTGGCGAGCCCGGACCGCCCGGCATATTCCCAGCGACTACCCAGACTCGGCCAATCTCGTCCGCGTCGAGAGCGAGCTTGCGCGTATGCCACCGCTGGTGTTCGCCGGCGAGGCCCGCCGTCTCAAGCATCTGCTCGGCGAAGTGGCTGCCGGCCGCGCCTTCCTGCTGCAGGGGGGGGACTGCGCCGAGAGCTTCAAGGAGTTTTCGGCCGACAACATCCGCGATACCTTTCGCCTGATCCTGCAGATGGCGGTGGTGCTGACCTTCGCCGGCGGCAAGCCTGTGGTGAAGGTTGGCCGCATGGCCGGACAGTTCGCCAAGCCGCGGTCGGAGACGACCGAGACCGTCGGCGGCGTGACTCTGCCGTCCTACCGCGGCGACATCATCAACGGCATGGAGTTCGAGGCGGCCGAGCGCACGCCGGATCCAGAGCGGCTTCTGAAGGCCTATTCGCAGTCGGCGGCGACTCTCAACCTTCTGCGCGCCTTCGCTGGCGGCGGCTACGCCGACCTGCACAACATCCATCGGTGGACCCTCGGCTTTGTCCAGGACAGCCCGCAAGGCGCCCGTTATCGCGAGCTATCCGACAAGATCAGCGAATCGCTGACCTTTATGGAGGCGATCGGAGTGACGCCGGCCAGTCACCAGGACCTCGCCCGAGTGGAATTCTTCACGTGTCACGAGGCCCTTCTCCTTGGCTTCGAGGAAGCCCTGACCCGAGTCGATTCGACGTCCGGCGATTGGTACGACGTCTCGGCCCACCTGCTGTGGATCGGCGAGCGCACCCGCCAGCTCGATGGCGCCCACGTTGAATTCGCCAAGGGGATCCGCAATCCGGTCGGCCTGAAGGTGGGACCGACGCTCGAGGCGGACGAATTGCTGGCGCTGATCGACGCCCTCAATCCGGACAATGAGCCGGGACGGCTGACCCTCTATGGCCGGTTCGGTTCAGACAAGATCGCCGCTCGCCTGCCTGGCCTGATGCAGGCGACCAAGGCCGAAGGAAAGGCCGTGGTCTGGGCTATCGATCCGATGCACGGCAATACGTTCAAGGCGGCCAACGGCTACAAGACGCGCCCCTTCGAACGGATCCTTTCGGAGGTGCGCAGCTTCATCGAGATCGCCCAGGCGGAGGGTGTCCACCCCGGCGGCGTCCACCTGGAGATGACCGGCCGCAATGTCACCGAGTGCGTCGGCGGCGCTAGGGCGCTTGCCGAAGGCGACCTCGCTGACCGCTACCACACCCACTGTGATCCAAGGCTGAACGGCGAGCAGTCTTTGGAGCTGGCCTTTCTGGTCGCGGAGAAGCTGAAGGCCCAGAGGGCCTCGGGCCTCACTCAGGCGGCGGAGTAGCGGGCCGCGGCCGGCGCGAGGTCGGCCAACCAAGCGTCGAGATCCCTGAGCGCTCGCTCGGCCAGAGCGCGCCGCTTCGCGCGGGCACGATCTCCGCGTGCACGAGGCGCACCAGGCGGCCTCGTTGGCGTCTCGATCGGCGGGAATAGGCCATAGTTGACGTTCATGGGCTGGAAAGCCCCGCCCTGATGTCCCCCCGTGATATGGGTCAGCAGCGCGCCAAGCGCGGTGGTCGGCGGCGGCGCCTCGAGACGCCGGTCCAGGCATTCGGCCGCGGCCAGGCGACCGGCGATCAGGCCGATGGCGGCGCTTTCGACATAGCCTTCAACGCCGGTGATCTGGCCGGCGAAGCGAAGGCGCGGTTGGGCCCTCAGCCGGAGCGTCCGATCGAGCACCTTGGGGCTGTCGATGAAGGTGTTGCGATGGAGCCCGCCCAGGCGAGCGAAGACGGCATGCTCGAGCCCGGGGATGGTGCGGAAAATCTCCGTCTGGGCGCCATGCTTCAGCTTGGTCTGGAACCCGACGATATTCCACAGCGTCCCGAGGGCGTTGTCCTGGCGCAGCTGAACCACAGCCCAGGGTTTTTCCGTTGGACAGTGCGGGTTGGTGAGGCCGACCGGCTTCATGGGGCCATGACGGGGCGTCTCCCGGCCGCGCTCCGCCATCACCTCGATCGGCAGGCAGCCGTCGAAATACGGAGTCCCTTCCCACTCCTTGAATTCAGCCTTGGGGCCGGCCAGGACCCGGTCGATGAACTGCTCATACTGTTCACGGTTCATGGGGCAATTGATGTAGGCGTCCGCGTCTCCCGCCGGTCCGGGCTTGTCGTATCTCGATTGTCGCCAGGCGACAGACATGTCGATGGTCTCGGCGTGCACGATCGGCGCGATCGCGTCGAAGAAGGCGAGCGAGCGTTCGCCAGCGATATGCGCGACGGCCTCCGCCAGAGCGGGCGAGGTGAGCGGGCCGGTGGCGATGATCACATTGTCCCATTCCGCCGGCGGTCGGATGATCTCGCCACGTTCGATGTGGATCCGGGGGTGAGTCTCGATCGCCGCGCTGACCGCCGCGGAGAATTCGTCACGATCCACCGCCAGGGCTGCGCCTGCCGGCACCTGATGCAAATCGCCGCATGACATAATCAGCGACGATGCGCGCCGCATCTCCTCGTGCAGCAGGCCAACCGCTGAGGATTCCCGGTCGTCGGACCGGAAGGAATTGGAGCAAACGAGTTCGGCGAAACCGGCCGTACGGTGGGCCGCAGTCTCGACAAGCGGTCGCATCTCGTGCAGCACCACGGCGGCGCCCGCGTTGGCCGCTTGCCAAGCGGCCTCACTGCCCGCCAGGCCGGCGCCGATGATGTGAACGAAGCGTTCCTGCATGGCTGGTTAGGCTTAGACCGCCCATGGAATGCGCGAAAGTAGCGTTCCGTGCCGAATTGTTGCTAACTTGACCTCGAACGCTTGAGGACTCGACTCACATGCCGACGTTCAACATTGAAGACGCAGCGTTCGCCGGTGTTGGTCTTTTGGGCCGCAGGCCTATGGCAGCGCTCATTTGGGCCGTGCTTTGGGCAATACTCATTGCCCTGGTCACCATCCCATTCGTCGGCATCCTCGCGAATTTCCTGACCTTATTTGTTCGCTTTCATGGAGAGCCCGATCCCTCTCTGATCGCACAGCAGTTTCCCGGCATCTTCGCTTTCATCATCCTGGCGGGTCTCTGCAGCCTGGTTCTGGGAGCGGTGATTTCCTGTGCGGTCTATCGTGCGGTCCTGACGCCAGAGAACTCGGCCTTCGCCTACCTCCGAATGGGCGAACAGGAGATCCAGGTCCTGATCGTCAATTTCGTGAAGGCGCTGACCATCGGCGCTGCCAGCTTTGGAATGGCCATGGTGCTGGTCGCCGTCGAGGTGGCGTCCTCAAGCGGCCATATGGGCGGCCCGCTCGACCTCGTTGGACGACTGATGATCCAGTGCGTGGTGTTCTGGCTGCAACTGCGTCTCTCCATGGCCGGCCCGATGACGTTTGCAGAGCGGCGCTTCCGGTTGTTTGAATCCTGGGCCCTGACCCGCGGCATTGTCCTGCGCCTGCTGGCCGTGGGTGTGATCCTCTTCTTCATCGGGCTGGTCGTCTATCTCGCGCTGGCGACACTCGGCATCGCCGCCGGCTTGGCCATCTGGAACAGTGCGCCCCGTCCCGCGGATCTGCAGTTGCTGCTCAGCCAATCGCCGAATGAATGGATGGGACCGCTGGCGCCGTTCATCGCGCTCAGTGTCATGCTGGTGATCATCGGCGGCTCTGTTCTGACTCCGATCATCATTGCGCCCTGGGCCTACATCTATCGGGAGCATGCGCTGAGCAGCGAAGGCGCGGCGGCGAACTTCGCCTGACCGGAATCCAGGGGAATAATATGGGGCAGATAGGCATCGGCGAGGCGATCGGCGAAGGGTTCGGCCTGATCGCCAAGCGCCCGATCGCCGTCCTGGTATGGGGTCTGGCGCGGGTGATCACAGCCGGCGCTGCATTCGCCGTGATGGCCCCGCTATATCTGGCGATTTTCGGACAGATCTCGGCCCGGGCGGCATCTGGCGTTACCACGCCACCGAACCTTGCCGGACTGGAGACCATGCAGGGCGCCAACTTCCTGCTTTCGATTGCCGGCCTGTTCGTGGGGTCAGTTCTCTACTGCGCCGTCTATCGCTCGGTTATGTTTCCCGATCGAAGCGACTGGGCCTTTCTGCGACTTGGCGCGGCCGAGCTATTCTACTTCCTGTTTTTTGTCGGTGGCGTGATCGCCATGGTCATCGGAATGGTGGTTCTGCTGATACCGTTATTTGTGATTATCGGCATCTCGACCGCCGCGCACGCTCCGGTGCTCGGTGTGCTTTTGATGATGTTCGGCTTTCTGGGAATCTTTTTCCTGTTCATCTGGGGTCTATGCCGCCTTTCCATGGTCGGCCCGATGATGGTCGAAGATAACCAATTCCACCTCGCCGACGCCTGGGCGCTGACAAGAAGCCACGTCTGGTCGCTATTCATGATCGCCTTGCTTTTGATCGTGATCCTGATCGTCATCGAAGTGGTGCTTGGCGTAATTGCTCTGGCGGTCGGATTCGGTTGGCTAGCCCAGGCGGCGGGCGGGGCCGCCAATATCCGCGGCTTCTTCCTACGGCCCCCGGCCGAGATCCTGTCGACGTTCGCTCCGGCTCTGATGGTCGGCGCTGTCTTTTCGATACCGGTCTCGGGATGCTTGATGGCGATCCTGGTCGCGCCCTGGGCAAGGGCTTACCGCGACTTGCGTCCGCCGACGGACGTGGCCGCAACCTTCGCCTGACCGTGGGAGGCTTGGTCGTCGGTGGAATCGCGGCGGCGGCCCGCTTCCTGCTTCGCGCCTGGGCCGCGGCATGGGCCGCTTTGGCCTTGGACATCGCCGTGCTGAGCCTGGCCCTATCCCTTGGCAGACCGGCATTCTGGATCGCGGCGGTGGCGATCTCGTTGGTGGCGCGGGGAGCCCTTTGGCGGCTGGCGAGCGATCATGGCCGCCTGGGACCAGGCGGACTGCAGGCGGGAATCCTGGAGGTCCGACTCGCGGGCGTGTGGGCCCTCGTCGGCCTGTTTCTTGGCGTCATCGGCCTGCTGGCCCTCGTGGCCCTGCTATGTAGCGCCTACGCTGTCGCCTCGACCGGGGGTGGGTTCGATCAAGCCCAGATCGCCACCTGGGCTCCGGCGATCGCCGGCCGCGGGCGCCTATTGCTGGGCGCCGTCGGAATCGTCTGTGCCGTCGGATTCACCTACGCCGTTGCGCGCATTTCCTTGGCTGAAGCGGCAACGGTCAATCGGAAGAGACTGCAAGTCCTCTCCTCTTTCGCCCTGACGCGAGGGCGGACGCTTTCGCTTGCGATTGCTCACCTATTGCTGGCCTTACCGCTGATTGGACTCGCGGCCTGGGGCGCAATCAACGGCGCCAATGGCGAGTGGGCAATGGCTGGAGGTCTTGCAATCGGCGGACTTTGGCTTCCCATGAGCGTCGGACTCATGGCCTATGCCTATGACTTGTGCGCCCGCCAGACATGACGCGACTCGCTCCTTATGAGGCTGTTGGCGAAGGTTTTCGCCTGATCCGACGCGAGCCTCGCGCCTTCTTTGTATGGACGGCGATCTGGTTTGGGACCTTCTCCCTGGCCGCGTGGACGGTCGCGACGAGCCGCCGCGTGGCGCTGGCGGGTCCGACTCCGGCAAACCTGGGGAGCGTTTCAGAGCGCTTTGGTCCCTACGCAGGCGTCCTCATCATACTGTTCTGGGTGGTCTGGCTGACGACCGCCGTGGCCGCATTCCGTGCCGTGCTAAGACCGGCCGACCGGCGCTGGTTCTATCTCCGGCTCAGCCTCGATGAACTGCGCCTGGGCGGCCTAACCCTGGGCGCTTTCTTCGCGTCAATCCCGTTCGGCGTCGCGCCCGCCTATCTGGTTCTACTTTTGGCGGCCCCGTTCATGCATGCGCTGCCGACGGCGACTGACGTTATCGTATGGATTGGCGCCTGCGCGACCGTCGGCCTCGACATCTGGCTTGGGGTTCGGCTGTCTCTGATCGCTGTGGAGACATTCTCAGAACGCAGATTTCATCTGACGGCATACTGGCCAGTCACACGGGGTCGCTTTTGGTACCTGCTGGCGGTCTATTTCCTGTTCTTCCTGGTATTCCTTGGCCTGACGGTGATTTTCGCGCCGCTTCTCGGCTTGGCCTCCAGCGTCGGTGAGGGGCCTTCGGCGGGCCTGGCGGCCCGCGGCGGCCTGCTCGTTCAGGCCGGTGTCCTGACCGCACTCATTTCGGTATTCTGGACCGTTTCCTCGACCGTGTTCTATGCCTGCCAGGCGCACGCTTTCCGCGATATCGTCGGTCAAGGCCGGGCCGGCGTGCCTCCGGCCTGAGCCGCCGGGACGGGGTTCCGGCAAGGCGGCGCTTTCAGGGGTGCGGCGCCATCGACCCTTGTGAAACGGGGTGGAACGCGGCCGAATGAGCTGCTTCGAGGGGGGATCTTATGAGAATTCTAGGCATTGCGGCTGCAACCGCCTTGGTATTGTCATCGGGCGTTGGCCACGCCGCTCTGACCGGCCCCGAACGGGCGACCTTCCTGGCGCAGTGGAGCCGAATTTGCGCTCCTGGCCTGAACCGGGACCCGCGATTCAGTGGAGTTTCACCTCGCACATTCGCCTCAATCTGCGCCTGTGCCGGGCCACGTATCGCCGACCAGGTCGATTTCAGTGAGATGTTCGCGAGAACCAATGCCGCGTCCGGTCAGCGGCCCCAGTTGGATTCAGCTTGGCTGCAGGATGTCGGTCAGGATGCGGTGTACTATTGCCTCAACCGCCACGGCGGCTACATGCCCGGCGTGACCGTCACCCCCAACAAGTAGGTCTCCGGTCAGGCGAGAGCGCTGGGTCTGGCCGACACGCGTTGATGCCAAGCGCGCAGGTTTGTGCGCTCAGGATCGATCGGCAGTCCTATCCAGTTAGCGAAATCGACCGTCGACAAGGCGCAGATGTCGGCCATGGTGAAGGCCGAACCGGTCAGGAAATCCCGCTCCGCCAGTTCGCCATCCAGCCATTTCTGGGCAGCCACGTAAGCCGCCCGATTGGATTCGCCGAAGTCCTTGTACTGAGTAAGCAATGCGGCGGTGAGCGGATGAGCGTGGCGCCAGAAGTTTCCCACCGGCTGGGTGAGGATGAACTCGACCCGCCGGATCCACATGTCGACATGGGCTTTCTCGAGCGCCGTGGTTCCAAAGAGCGATGGTTCTGGATGCAGCTCCTCGAAATAGCGGCAGATCGCCACTGTCTCCGAAATAGTCTCGCCGTCGTCCAGCTCCAGGGTCGGAACCTGACCCAGTGAGTTGCGCTCCCGATGCTCCGTCGACTTGTGCTCGCGCTTGCGCAGGTCGAGTGGCGTTTCGGGAAGGTCGATGCCTTTTTCGGCCAGGAACACCCTCACTCGTCTCGGATTGGGCGCCGGCATCGGCGCGCCATAGAGCTTCATGACCCCTCTACTGTCGGCTTTTCCACGCGGCTCTATGAACTGGACGTCGGAAGGTCGCCCACGTCTCTCCAGTGACCCGATTTCTCGCGCTCGAGATGACGGATCGAGCCGACGCACATATTTACTCCCTCGCAGAGGTTCTGCTGAACCAGGGCATGAACGCCATCGCCACTGACCACGGGCAGGGAAAGCGAAAGGATGGCCGCCGGATAGGTCGGCAGGTCGACGATGTCGCCGGTCGGGGTTGTCAGCCGCGCGACGGCGTCATCTCCACTCTGGATTCGGTCCTTGGCGAGGGTGTCGGAAAGCCCGGGACAGGAATCCAGAACGCCCAAAGGCGGCAGACCGATGAACGCGCCGACCAGATCCGTGGAGGGCTTGTCGCCAGACCAGGGCGCCTGAAAAAGGGTGTCGGCGGTATAGTCCTTGGTCTCTTGTGTATCCGGTGCGCCCGCCACCACCAAGGGCGTGGCGCGCTTGCCCTTGCCGGCATGGCTGAGGATCAGGTCAAGCGCCGCCACACAGGCAGGGTTGTCGTCGGCCTGCGCCGCGCCTGGAGCCACCAGTGAGAAGGCCAGGAGGGCGCTCAGGCCCGTGGTTCGCCGCATGTCTCAGGCGTTTACCTTGGCTCGCCTCGGTTTGGCCAGGGCTTCGGAACGCTCCGATTGCCGACGGAAAAGCTCCGCAAGATAGCGGCCTGTCCAGCTCTCTTTATTGGCGGCGACCGCCTCCGGGCTGCCGGTGGCGATGACCTCGCCGCCGCCGTCGCCGCCCTCCGGCCCGAAGTCGACGATCCAGTCGGCTGTCTTCACCACGTCCAAGTTGTGCTCGATGACCACCACCGTATTGCCCTGGTCGACCAGTTCGTGGAGCACTTCGAGCAGCTTGCGAACGTCCTCAAAATGGAGGCCGGTAGTGGGCTCATCGAGGATGTACAGGGTGCGCCCGGTGGCGCGCCGGCTAAGTTCCTTGGAGAGCTTGATCCGCTGGGCTTCGCCGCCTGAGAGCGTCGTTGCCTGCTGGCCGACCTTGATGTAGCCGAGACCAACGCGCTTCAACGTCTCCATCTTGTCGCGGATCGCGGGCACGGCTCGGAACATCTGGGCCGCCTCCTCGACGGTCATGTCGAGCACGTCGGCGATCGACTTGCCGCGGAACAGGATCTCCAAGGTTTCGCGGTTATAGCGATGGCCCTGGCAAACGTCGCAGGTGACATAGACGTCCGGCAAAAAGTGCATCTCAATCTTGATCAGACCGTCGCCCTGGCAAGCCTCGCAGCGACCGCCCTTGACGTTGAAACTGAAACGGCCAG
The DNA here is from genome assembly GCA_036491455.1 of Caulobacteraceae bacterium. Lineage (GTDB taxonomy): Bacteria > Pseudomonadota > Alphaproteobacteria > Caulobacterales > Caulobacteraceae > Acaudatibacter. Next base: position 17,949 of record DASXBY010000115.1, on the reverse strand, counting down.
GGCCATAGCCGCGCGCCTTGGCCTCCGGCAGGCCGGCAAACCAGTCGCGGATGGCGGTGAAGGCGCCGGTGTAGGTGGCCGGGTTCGACCGGGGCGTACGGCCGATCGGGCTCTGGTCTATGTCGATCACCTTGTCGAACTGCTCCAGGCCCTCGATCCTCTCGAACGGCGCTGGCGCGTCTGAAGCATTGTTCAGGCGGCGAGCGGCGGCCTTGTAGAGCGTCTCCACGGTGAACGTCGATTTGCCTCCGCCCGAGACGCCAGTGATGCAGGTGAAACCGCCGACGGGGATCTCCACCGTCACTTGCTTGAGGTTGTTGCCGCTGGCGCCTGTTACGCGAACCACCCGCGCGGTCGAAACGGGACGGCGGCTTTCGGGAATGGCGATCTGGCGTTCCCCGCGAAGGTACTGGCCGGTTAGGCTGCGATCGCTCGCCATGACATCCGCCGGTGCGCCCTCGGCCACCACCTCGCCGCCGTGGACCCCGGCGGCCGGTCCCATGTCGATGACGTAATCAGCGGACAGGATCGCTTCCTCGTCGTGTTCCACCACCAGTACGGAGTTCCCGAGGTCTCGCAGGCCCTTGAGACTTTCCAGGAGGCGGGCGTTGTCCCGCTGGTGCAGACCTATGGAGGGTTCATCAAGCACATAGAGGACGCCGGTCAGGCCCGAACCGATCTGACTAGCCAGACGAATCCGCTGGCTCTCGCCACCGGAGAGGGTGCCCGAGGCCCGCGACAGGTTGAGGTATTCGAGACCGACATCGACCAGAAAGCGAAGGCGGTCGTTGATCTCCTTGAGGACGCGCCGGGCGATCTCAAGTTGCTTCGCGGTGAGGTCGCCCTCCAAATTTTCGAACCAGTCCCGTGCGGGACGGATGGCCATGGACGAGATCTCGGCGATGTTGCGGCCGGCGATCTTGACCGCCAGGGCCTCCGGCTTGAGGCGCGCGCCGCCACAGGCCTCGCACGGGGTCTCGGACTGATACCGGCCCAGCTCCTCGCGCACCCAGCTGGAATCGGTCTCGCGCCAGCGCCGTTCGAGGTTTGGCAGGACGCCCTCGAAGGTCTTGTCGACCTCGTATTTTCGGGCGTTGTCGTCATAGACGAAGTGGATCTTGTCTCCGCCCGATCCGTACAGAACCACCGATTTGGCTGCGTCCGGCAGCTTCCACCAGGGCTCGTCCATGGAAAATCCATAGTGCCTGGCGAGCGCCTGCAGGGTTTGGGTGTAAAGCGGGGAGGGGCCCTTGGCCCATGGCGAGATGGCGCCCTTGTGCAGGGTCTTGTCCTTGTCCGGGACGATCCGGTCGGCGTCGAAGGCGAGCTTCATGCCCAGGCCGTCGCAGACTGGGCAGGCGCCGGCGGGATTGTTGAATGAGAACAGGCGCGGCTCGATCTCGGCGATCGAAAACCCCGAGACCGGACAAGCGAACTTCTCAGAAAAGATCAGGCGGCGCGGCGCGTCTTCGCCCTCGGCCGCCTCGGCCCACTCCGCCACCGCCACGCCGTCGGCTAGTTTGAGGGCGGCCTCGAGGCTTTCGGCATAGCGGCTCTCCTGGCCGGCGCGGGTGACCAGGCGGTCCACGACGACGTCGATGTCGTGTTTGAAGGTCTTCTCGAGCGCCGGGGCATCCTCGATCGGATAGAAGACGCCGTCGACTTTCAGGCGCTGGTAGCCAGCCTTGCGCCAGTCGGCGATCTCCCGCCGGTACTCGCCCTTCCGGTCGCGCACCACCGGCGCCAGCAGGTAGATGCGTTCGCCCTCTGGCAGGTCGACTAGCTTGTCGACCATCTGGCTAACGGTCTGGCTGACGATGGGCAGGCCCGTGACCGGTGAATAGGGAACGCCGACGCGCGCCCAGAGGAGCCGCATGTAGTCGTGGATTTCTGTCACCGTGCCGACGGTCGAGCGCGGATTGCGGCTGGTGGTTTTCTGCTCGATGGAGATCGCCGGCGACAGGCCTTCAATCAGGTCGACATCCGGCTTGCCCATCAGTTCGAGGAATTGCCGCGCGTAGGCCGACAGGCTCTCGACGTAACGCCTCTGGCCCTCGGCATAGATCGTATCGAAGGCAAGGCTCGACTTGCCCGACCCGGAGAGGCCGGTGATCACCACCAGTTCGCCGCGCGGGATGTCCACGCTGACGTTCTTGAGGTTGTGCTCGCGCGCTCCACGCACGCGGATGTATCGGCTCTGTTCGAACATGGGCCCCGAGGACGCGAGTGTCGGTTTGCCAGGCAATTTAATAACTGGAGTCGCCCGCGCAGCAAGAACAAACAAGGAACTTGGACGCAAGGCGCCGCAAAGATCGCCTCATCGGTCCCAGATTGAGTTGAAATCGCCGCCTGAGAAGAGGCGGCGGGACGGGCTGTCCTTGTCGATGTGGCCGATGAGACCACGATAGACGCCGAAACCGGCCAGCTCCTGAAGCCTGGGCGAAAATCCGCGAACGACCTCGAGTGGGATGCCGAGCTGCTGGTTCTCCTGCTGTCGGATGAAGCCAGCGCAATAGTTCATGGCGAGCCCGACGCGGCGTTCGCCGGTGGTGTTGGCGCCGCCGCCATGCCACAGCGCGCCGTCCCAGATGAGGACCGAACCTTTCGGCATCTCGGCGGCGATTGTCTCGTAAGTCCCGCCGTAGTTCGGATTGGGCCCGAAATGACTGCCCGGAACCAGGCGCGTCGCGCCGTTGGCGGCCGTGAAGTCGGTAAGAGCCCACATCGAATTGCAGACGATCGGCGCATGCGGCTTTTCGAGTGGAATGACCATATCGTCGGCATGGATCGGCTGGGCGATCTCGCCCGAATCGATTGCGATCGACGACAGAGAAGAGATCAGACAGCCCGAGTCCAGAACGCCTTCGACGATCGGCAACACGGACGCGTGGACGGGGATCTTGTCAAAGGGTGAACCATGAGCCAGCAGATTGTAGATGCGCACGGTGGCGGCGCCCTCGAAGGTGTTACCGGCCGGCTTCGCGCCGAGCTCGCGCTCAATACGTTCCAGCGCCGCCGACAGCGTGTCGATGAAAGCCGGCTCGATGGCATCTTGGACGATTGTGAAGCCCTGGCTCCGGACCTGGGCGACGTGCTCGTCACGCGTGGCGCCGTTCACACGCTGCCTCCATTCAAGATCTTAGTTGTGAGTATCACCCGGACAGGCCGATTGCCCACCGCGTCGCGTTTGCTATAAGCGCGGCGCCCGCGGGGGAAGCGGGCAAGGGACGAGACCTTTATGAGGCGTCGATGCAAACGTCTTCGTTGAAGTTAAAGGACGAAGAGTACCGTCCTTCAGAAGACGAGCCTTTCATGAATGATCGGCAATTAGAATACTTTAAGAACAAATTGCTGGATTGGAAGGATGAAATCTTGCGCGAATCGCGCGAGACCGTGACTCATTTGCAATCCGAGACTGAAAACCACCCAGATCTAGCGGATCGGGCCTCTTCGGAAACTGATCGTGCTCTTGAGTTGAGAACGCGTGACCGGCAACGCAAGCTGATCGCCAAGATCGACGAGGCCATGCGGCGGATTGACGAGGGCGTCTACGGCTATTGCGAGGAGACTGGCGAGCCGATCGGCTTGGCCCGGCTGGAGGCGCGACCTATCGCCACACTGGGTGTCGAGGCTCAGGAACGGCACGAGCGCCGCGAGCGCGTCCATCGCGACGATTGAGTCTTCGTCGATACCCATGGAGCGATCGTTCTCGCAGTAGCCCGGGAACGGGCCGCTTCTCCTCCGGCCCCCAAGGGATTATATCTTGAGGGACTTATGCTTAATCTGAGCATAAGCCGTTTCGGAGTCTTCCTTGGCTGAACGCCTTGTCATCGCCGCTGTCCAGGCCAATCCGAAGGTCGGTGATATCCGCGGCAACGAAGCGATCGCTCGCGAGAGGATGGCCGAAGCTACCGCCCTGGGTGCGGATCTGGCGGTCTTCTCAGAACTATTCCTGATCGGATACCCGCCGGAGGACCTGGCGCTGAAGCCGGCTGCTGTCGCCAACTGCGTGGACGCCCTTGGGCGCCTCGCGGCGGGAACGACTCATGGCGCGGCGTGCCTGATGACCCTTCCCTGGCCGCATGAAGATGGCCGCCCTCGCAATGCCGTTGCGCTTCTGGCCAATGGCGAAGTGAAGGACGTCGCCTTCAAGATCGATCTGCCGAACTACGGCGTGTTTGACGAAAAGCGGATCTTTGCCGCCGGCGAGCGACCGCTGCTGTTCGACCTGGCGGGCGTGCGCCTCGGCGCGCCGATCTGTGAGGACATCTGGGGGGCGGGACCGGCCGCTCAACTCGCCGCCGGCGGCGCAGAGATGCTGCTGGTCCCCAACGGTTCGCCCTACCGGCGCACCGCCGACGACGAGCGCCTGGCCGCGGCCAGGACCCGCGTCGCCGAGACCGGCCTGCCGCTCGTCTACGTCAACCAGGTCGGCGGTCAGGATGAGCTTGTTTTCGACGGCGCTTCGTTCGCCCTGCAAGCCGACGGCGCCACTGCCATGCGCTTGCCGATGTTCGAAGAGGCTGTGGCCGCTTCCGTTTGGGAGCGGCGGACCGGCGGTTGGCGGTGCGTCGAAGCCCCGATGAGCGACTGGCCGGTCGGTCCGGAGGAAGTCTATCGGGCGATGGTCGTCGCCCTGCGCGACTATGTGCGCAAGTCTGGTTTTAGGGGCGTGCTTCTCGGTCTCTCCGGCGGGGTCGACTCCGCGCTCTCCCTGGTAGTCGCCCGCGACGCCCTGGGGGCGGATGCGGTCAGGGCCTACATGCTGCCCTCACGCTACACCAGCCGCGAGAGCCTCGAGGACGCGGCGGCCTGCGCCAGCGCCGTCGGCGTGTCGCTGGAGGAGATTTCAATCGTCCCCGGGGTCGAGGCCTTGGACACCATGCTCGCCCCGCCGTTCGCGGGCCTGGCTCACGACAGCACCGAGGAGAATATCCAGGCGCGCTTGCGCGGCCTCACGCTGATGGCGCTGTCGAACAAGCTCGGACTGATGCTGCTGACGACGGGCAACAAGTCGGAGATGGCGGTTGGCTATGCCACCCTCTATGGCGACATGTGTGGCGGCTACAACGTGCTCAAGGACCTGTACAAGGTCCAGGTTTACGACATTTGCCGCTGGCGCAATAATAACGCCGTATACGGATCGGTTGCGAAGCCCATTCCCAGGCGCGTACTGACGAAATCGCCGTCGGCCGAACTGCGCCCCAATCAAACCGATCAGGACAGCCTGCCCCCGTACGAGACCCTCGACGCCATTCTGCATGGCCTTGTCGAGGAGGAGGCGACACTGGATGAAATCGTAGCCCGAGGGCACGATGCCGCTACTGTGGAGCGGGTACAGAACCTGCTCTACAGCGCGGAGTACAAGCGGCGTCAGGCGGCGCCCGGCCTGAAGATCGGCGGCAGGGCCTTCGGCCGAGACCGCCGCTATCCTCTGGTCAACGGCTTCCGCGACAGGGTTTCCAGCTAGGACGTCTGCGCCAGCGGAACGATGGCAGGTCTGCCGGCTGGTTGAGCGCGCAAGGCGGGAAGGAGGGCCTCGACTGTGTCGGCCTGGCCCCAGCAATCCCGGAATTCGACGGGCGCTAGGCGGGCCTCAATGAACTGTTCGAACAGGTCAAAGAGGCGGTTCCAGAAACCATCCGGGTTGAAAAAAACGATGGGCTTGTCGTGCAATGCGAGCCGCCGCCAGGAGAGAAGTTCGATCGCTTCTTCGAGTGTGCCGATCGCGCCTGGCATGACCACGAAGGCGTCCGATTCTTCGAACATGCGCATTTTGCGTTCATGCATGTTGGCGACCACGATCGTCGGCACTTCGGTGTAGGCGCCTTCAATCTCGGTCAGAAAGGCGGGAATGATCCCAAGGACTTCGCCGCCTGCCTCGTGGGCTGCCTTGGCGCACGACCCCATCAGCCCGAAGCCGCCGCCGCCGTACACCAGCCGTGTGTTCTCGCGCGCCAGGCTGCGGCCCAGCGCCGCCGCGGCCTCTTTCAGCTCCGGTGAAGCAACCGGCGAGGACGCGGCGAACACGCAGACACTGAACGGACGGTGCGCCCGGACGGACATGACTATATCTTTCCTCTGAAATGGCATTTGGCCGCGTAGAACAACGGTTAGACAAAGAGGTTGATCCGATTCAACCGGCGACTCCATCCAAATGGTCATGGCGATGGACGGTCGCCACCACCCTTGCGCTTGCCGCCTGCGGCCCGGCGCCTGGCGCCCGCCCGGTTCCCTCGGCCCAACCGTCGAGCACAGAGAGGGGCTACTCGGCGCCGCCGGAGCTGGTGGCGGCGTCGCGGCGGTCAGGCGCAAGCCTATTACTGGCCGGAACGGCGCCGCCGTCGAGCCGGGTAAGGCTGGCGAATCCGACGGGCGACGCCGTTTACGCCAACACGAGCTCTAACGGCGCCTGGCGAATGATTGTCCCAGCGGCAGGCGATGTGCGTCTGTTCGGCCTGTCGGCGGCATCATCTGGTCGCACGGTTCAAGCGGAAGGCTACCTGGCGGTGGCTCCCAACGGCGAGGCGGCCCAACTCCGTTCCGGATCAGGCTCGCGAGCCATCATCACTCGAGGCGCCGGCGTCGCCTTGCTGGCCGCCGATTTCGACCGCAAGGGCGGGACGGTGATCTCTGGCGAGGCGCCCGCCGGCGCGTCCGTGTCCATCACGGTGGACGACCAGAGGCGCGGTCTGGCCAAGACCGGCGCCGATGGGCGCTTTCTCCTGGCGCTCAATGAACCTTTGAAGGTGGGCGCGCATTCGATTCTCGCCGAAGCCGGCGGCGCGCAGGTGAAAAAGACCCTGGATGTTTCTGCGGCCACGCGACCAAGCGGAGGACCGTTCCAGGCGCGGACTGTTGATGGCGGTTGGCGAATCGACTGGCTGACCCCGGGCGGCGGCGTGCAGTCGACGGTGCTTTACCAACCATCCGGACCCGGCGCGTGAACCCGCACCACGGAGGGCGCCGATTAGCAACCGGCGTGACCCAGACAGCCACGTTGAAGTTCAATTTCTTCACCTCGATGGCCGATCTCGTGCGGCTGGTGATGCGTTCGAGAGCGCCCGGCCTGAAGCGCCGTCTGGGCGCAGCCCTGGCGCTGGTTCTGATCGGCAAATGGACGGGGGTGATTGCGCCGCTTTTCCTGCAGGGCGCGATTGACCATCTCAATCGCGGTCGCTCGGCGTCAGAAGCCCTGTTCACCGCCTTCGTCGGCCTTGCGGCCGGGTGGGTCGCCTTAAGGTTCATTGCCGGCGCGACGCCTTACGCGCGCGATTCCATTTTCACGCCGGTCTCCCAGCAGGCGCTGGCGCGCTCGGCGATGGAAACCTTCGGACATTCGCTTTCGCTGTCGGTGGACTTCCATCAGGCCAAGCGAAGCGGCGCGCTGGCGCGGATCATCGATCGTGGCGCTCGATCCACCGACTTCCTGTTGCGTAGCGTGGTGTTCAACCTCGGGCCTACGGTTCTCGAGCTGATCATGGCGGCGACGGTGCTTGCCGGGCGGTTCAACTGGCGACTGGCGGCCGTCGCCGTGGCCACGATCGTGATCTACGTCGCCTTCACCTTCAGCATATCCAACTGGCGCATCCAGCATCGCCGCGAGCTCAACGAGGCTGATTCAGAAGCGGCCGGCATGGCCATGGACGCCCTGATCAACTTCGAGACCATCAAGGCTTTCGGGGCCGAGTCACGGGTGGTGTCGCAGTACGAAGCGGCGATGGGCGGCTACACACGCGCCGCCGTGAAGGCCAACACCTCCTTGCAATTGCTGAACGCCATCCAGAGCGTGGTGCTCAATCTCGGGCTCATCGCCGTGACCGTGATCGCCGGTCGCGAGGTGCTCGATCACCGCATGACTCTCGGTGGGATCACCGCCTGCATCCTGATCCTGCAGCAAGTCTATGCGCCGCTCTTCAGCCTCGGCATGAACTACCGGGAAATCCGCCAGTCTTTCATCGACATGGAGCAGATGCTCGAGCTGATGGCGGTCTCGCCGGAGATCGTCGATATCCCAAACGCACACCCATTGCCGCCGCCCACCGGGCGAGGGGCGGAGCTGGCCTTCGAACACGTCGATTTTCGCCATACGGCCCGCTCGGTCGGTCTCTCCGACATCAGCTTCACTGTGTCGCCGGGCAGGACAACGGCCCTTGTTGGACCGTCGGGGGCCGGCAAGACGACGGTCGCGCGACTTGCGCTTCGGCTGATCGATCCGCAGGCGGGCCTCGTGAGGCTCGAGGGGCTCGACCTCAAGGAGGTGAGGCTCGACTCGCTCCGCTCGGCTGCCGCCTTGGTCCCGCAGGATGTCGCTCTGTTCAACGACAGCCTGCGGGCAAACATCGCCTTTGGCGATCCGGACGCCAGCGAAACCGAGATATGGGCAGCCGCGGAAGCGGCGGAGCTCGCCAGTTTCATTGAGAGCCTGCCGCATCGGATGGAGACGCGAGTGGGCGAGCGGGGACTGAAACTCTCCGGCGGCGAGCGCCAACGCGTGGGTTTGGCCCGAGCTTTGCTCGCCAATCCACGCCTGCTTGTGCTCGACGAGGCCACCAGCGCGCTCGACAGCGCCACCGAAGCCGCCATTCAATCGACTCTTCGCAAGGTGCGCGCCGGCCGAACCAGCCTGGTCATCGCCCACCGTCTGTCGACCATCGTCGACGCCGATGAGATTCTCGTGCTCAGGCGCGGCCGCATTGTCGAGCAAGGCTCGCACGATGAGCTGTTGGCGGGTCGCGGCGAATACGCCGCCCTCTGGCGTCGACAGACCCGAGAAGCCAACATGCCCAGACTGGAGCCGGCTTAAAGGAGGAGGACAGCCATGCGCTATCTGCACACGATGGTCAGGGTCGCCGACCTCAAAGGCGCGCTCGATTTCTACTGCGCCAAACTCGGGCTTGAAGAGGTTTCACGTTTCGACAACCCGGCGGGCAAATTCACCCTGGTGTTCCTCGCCGCGCCTGACGATTTCGAAGCGGCGAAGGACAAGCGGGCGCCGATGGTCGAAATCACTCACAATTGGGACCCCGAGGACTATCAGGGCGGGCGCAACTTCGGCCATCTCGCCTATCAGGTCGACGACATCTACGTGGTTTGCCAGCGTTTGATGGATGGCGGAGTCACGATCAATCGACCGCCAAGGGACGGCCACATGGCCTTCGTCCGCTCGCCGGAGGGGATCTCGATCGAACTGCTGCAGAAGGGAGGCGCCCTAGGGCCGGCCGAGCCGTGGAGATCAATGCCCAATGTCGGCGCCTGGTGAGGTGTCTGGCGGGACCATCGACCTGAGCCAGTTTACAGCGGCGAGGACGTAGGCTCGGTCCCGCGCAAGGGGCGAGACGTGGGTCGCGCCGACCGCCTCCAGAGTCCAACCGCGGTCCGCTTGCTTTGACGGAACCGCCTCGGCTCTCCGCCAGGCGGACGCCAGGGGCGAGCGTGAATCAGGGCCGCCGTAGATGCTCACGGTCGGTATCGACGGCGGCGAACCGCCAAGGCCGGCGGTGATGAAAAGACTGGGAATGATCGCCCGATCTTCGTCCCGCGCCACACGCAGCCGCTTCGGACTCGACAAGGCGCGCCGTTTGCTGGCTGCCGCTTCAACCGGGAGCCCCTCCGCTTTGACGACTGTCCCGGCGCCGAGCGACGCAAGACCCAGCGCGCCGGCATCGGCTGCGATGTTCGACAGCCTGCGCTCGCGCGCCAGGTCCGCCAGAAGTAGCGGTTCGGCGTCGTCGTTGCTGGTGACACCGTTCACGTAAACGAGGCCGGCGACGCGCTCGGGCCAAAGCGCCGCAAAGGCCTCGACGTAAAGCGCGCCGTTGGAGTGGCCAACGAGGATGACCGGAGCCGTCTCGCCGAGGCGGTCGAGGAGACCCGCAAGTTCCTCGGCGATAGCTGTGGCATCCGTCCCGCCGGCTCGTGGCGCCGATCCACCGACCCCGCCGCGGTCATAGGCGCAGACTCGTCCGCCCCTGGAGAGGTCGTGCAGCACCAGGGCCCAGTCGTCGGCCGTGCCGAAGGCGCCGGATTCCAGGATCACGGTCGGCGCCTTGGTGCGCTCGCCGCGGCAGTCGACACGAAGGCCGCCCACGCGCTCGCCGGCGGCGGAGGATTTCGCGGTCAGCGAAAGCAGGACGGCAAGGATTGGGGCGAAACGCATGAGCGGCAAATTGACCACAGCCTTCGCTCGTCGTTCAATCGGGGCGCAAAAACGAGGAGGGACCCCAATGAGCCGGCCGGCCAATCCGTTATTCGAGCTTCGCGGCGTCAATCACCTGGCGCTGGTGTGCAAGGACATGGAGCGCACGGTGCGTTTCTACCGCGACGTGCTGGGCATGCCGCTCGTCAAGACCATCGACCTACCTGAGGGCGGCGGCCAGCATTTCTTCTTCGACATCGGCAATGGCGACTGCCTTGCGTTCTTCTGGTTTCCGGGCGCGCCCGAGGCAAAGCCGGGAATCTCGAGTCCGGCGGCCCTTCCTGGGTTGGGATCGCTCGTAACTGCCCATGGCTCGATGAACCACATCGCTTTCGACGTGCCGGCAGAGAAGTTTGACGCCTACTGCGAAAAGCTGAAAAGCCGCGGCGTTGAGCTGTCGCCCGTGCTGAACCACGACGATTCAAAATACCAGGTAAGCCGCGAGGTCACCGACCGCGTGTTCGTGCGCTCGGTCTACTTTTTCGATCCGGATGGGGTGTGCCTCGAGTTTGCCTGCTGGACCAAGGTCTTCGGTCCTGAGGATGTGGCTCATGATCCAATGACCGCAGAAGGCGAGCGGGCGGTCGGCGTTATCACAGGCGCGGCTCTCGCTCCCGCCGATTAAGGCGGAACCCGATCCGGTGAACGAAGCTGGTGTGGTTGAGGCCGTTCGCGAATTGGGTCTCATCGCGCCGGACGACATCGCCGATTGCGTCCCGCTGTCAGGCGGGGTGTCCTCGGATGTCTTTGAGATCCGAGCAAAAGACGGCCAGGCGTTCGTCGTAAAGCGATCCATTCCGAAGCTCAGGGTCAAGGCCGATTGGCGAGCGCCGATCGAGCGGGATGCTCAGGAGGTCGCGTGGTTGACGACGGTCCGCGAGATCGATCCACACCTCGTGCCCCAGGTTCTAGGCTGGTCGCCTGACGATCACCTCTTCGCCATGGAGCGGCGATCAGGACCGGTCTGGAAACAGGCGATGGCCGAGGGCCATGTCGACCCCGCCTTTGCCGGCAAGGTGGGCGCAGCCTTGGCGGCGATCCACGCGGCGACGGCCAGCCGGACGGACTTGGTCGCACGGTTTCCTGACCCCAGGAACTTCTTTGCCCTGAGGGTCGATCCGTTCCTGCTCCATACCGCCCGCCGTCACCCCGACGCGGCGCCTATGCTGGCATCGATCGCCGCCGACCTGCAGTTGCGTGGCGACGTCCTGATTTGGGGCGACGCCAGCCCAAAGAACATTCTGATCGGCGAAGAAGGTCCGGTCTTCCTGGATGCTGAGACGGCTACGTTGGGCGATCCAGCCTTCGATGTCGCCTTCTGCCTCACGCACCTCCTGCTCAAAACGGTCTGGCTGGCTCCCTACGAGGCGACGCTTTTGGCCAGCGTCGAGGCGCTGCGTAACGCCTATCGGGCCGGGTTCACAGGAGACGAGGGAATGGGCCGGCGCACCGCGAGCCTGATCGGGGCCCTGTTGCTCGCGCGCGTGGATGGCAAGTCGCCGGCCGGCTACCTCAGCGCTGAACAGGACGACGTTGTTCGCCGAAGGGCCAAGATGATCCTGGCGCGTCCCAACCTCGATTTGACAAGCCTGCCGGCGTTCTGGCGAGACCTTGCCTAGAGGACGGTTTCCAGCTTTTCCACCGGACGAGCGAGGACGGTTCCCTTGGGGGCGCGAACGATCGGCCGCTCCACAAGAACGGGGTGTTGGGCCATGGCCGCCAGGATGGCGTCGTCGGAAACGCTAGGTCGGGTTAAGCCCAGCTCTTCGGCCGGCGTGCCCCGCACGCGCAGGATATCGCGGGCGGACATTTTCATTTCGCCCAGTAGCTGGCCGAGCTGTTGAACCGTCCAACCTGTTTTCAGGTATTCAATCACAGTGGGGTGAAGACCGGCGGCGCGGATGGCCGCCAGAGCGTTGCGCGAGGTGCCGCAATTGGGGTTGTGAAAAATGGTGATCTCGCCGCTCATCGCCGCCCTCTTCCGGACCCGGCCCGCAGGCCAGCAGGATGGCTCCCCGGGCAGGACTCGAACCTGCGACCCGCCGGTTAACAGCCGGCTGCTCTACCAACTGAGCTACCGAGGATCAGCGCAAGGGCTGCGCTCTTACCCCTGGACCTTGATCGGCGCAAGCACGCCGCCGACGGCCGGCGGAGCGGTTGTCAGAAGGGTTCAAGGCGACTACCAATTTTCCCAACGACTGAGGGAGGGACAGGCCATGAATGGCAGGTCTTGGGTTTTGGCCCTGGCGTTCGCAAGCTGCATGACGCCGGCGTCATCCGTTCTGGCCTCGGGCGGTGGCGGCATGGGGGGCGGCTCAATGCCGGCCATGACCGCGCCACAATACGACCCGGTCCAGGAATATCAGCAAGGGATGTCCGACTATCAGGCCGGCAATTACAAGTCCGCCGCCCGCCACTTCGACAACGTCACCTACGCCCAGGGGCATGACGCCAACGCCTGGTACATGCTGGGAATGGCCAAGTCGGGCGCTGGCGATCTCAAGGGCGCAGAGAAGGCTCTGGCGAAGTCGGCCAAACTCGACGCAGCGCCGGTGGCCACCCATCGCGATCTGGCGCTCACCGAGGCCAAGCTCAAGGAAAGCGATAAGGCCCAGGCCGAGCTGGGCGAGCTCACGCAACGGTCCACCCAGTGCAACAACGCCTGCCCGGAGGCCGGCGACCTCAAGGCGGCTATCGCCGCCGTGCAACAGGCGCTGGGCGTCGTCTCACCCACCGCGGCCCTGCCGCTGCAAGGCGACTTCAAATTCGCGGGTCTGTCGTCAGGCGATTTGGCCTACACGCGAGCGGTTAGCCTGATCAACGAACATCGCTTCGGCGAGGCCCTGGCCGCGCTCGACGAGGCCGAACGCGTGCTCGGCCCGCACCCGGACATTCTGACCTACAAGGGCTACGTCTGGCGCAAGATGGGACACCTGGACGCGGCCGAAGCCTTTTACCGGGCGGCCCTGACCGAGGCGCCGGGCCACCGTGGCGCGACGGAATACTATGGGGAGTTGAAGGTGATCCGCGGCGACATGGCCGGGGCGCGCAAGATGCTGGCGAAGCTCGAGGATGAATGCGCCTTCGGCTGTGTCGAAGCTCAGGATCTGCGGCGTTGGATCGATCGCGGCGGCGATCCAGCCTCCTGATCGTTTTTCTCGCCGCGGCCTTCACCGCGCCGAGCGCTCCTCCGCCGCTGCGAGCGTTACGTTGGTTGGCGCCGGGCGCGGACGGTGCAGGCCTGTTGACCAGCCGGCCTGTCGAATGCTTGGCGCCGCCGAAGGCGCCTGATGAAGCCTATCTTGTCGAGGTTGGGCGCGCGGCGTTTCGCACCCCCTTGACGCTCGGTGGCCAGGCCTCACGGGCGGGTGTCGATTGCGAAACCTGTCACCGAAACGGTCGGCGCAACGCCGACTTCCACTTTCCAGGCCTCTCCGGCGCTCCGGGGACGGCCGATGTGACCTCTTTCATTTTTAGCAGCCATCGCGGCAAACCTGGCTTCAAGCCGGTTCCCATTCCCGACCTGGGCGGGCCCAAGACGGCATTGAAGATCAATCAATCGCCGGCGTCACCCGATCTGGAGCAATTCATCCATGGCTTGGTGACCGAGGAGTTCGAAGGGGCCGAGCCGCCGCGGACCGTGCTCAGGGGCCTCGCCGCCTATGTGCGCGCGCTCTCGCCGAACGCTTGCCCGGTTGGCCCCAGCCAAGCAGTGACTCTGGCAGGGGACCTGTCGGATGCTCGTCGGGCGGTGAAGGCCGGAATTCTTGCCTTGGCCCGGAAGGACACGACGACTGCAGTGGCCATGACGAACGCCGCCCGCTCGGTGACGGGCGCGATCGCCGAACGCTACGGCGGGCCAGGCCTGGAAGCCGACGTGCGCGCTCTGCGTGTCGCCGATCTGGATCTGGCCGCTCTGGCCGACGACATGCGGTCTAACAGGCCAGGGGTCCGGACCGGGCTGGAAACCTGGCTGGCGAAGTCGGCCGACCTGGAGAACCGGCTCAGGCGCGACGAGCCTCGTTCCTACTATGACCGCGCGACGCTCACGCGGGCGATCGCAGCCCTTTGAGGCATTGGAGTCCCAGACCAGAATCGACTCGGCGTGCCCGCATTTGGGGTCTGGCAAATCCCAATGCTGTGAGCGTCAGTTGGACATTCTGCGAGTAAAGTGAAACTCATCAGATCGCATACTTCGATGAAGATCGTCCTCCCACACTCCCCCCGGTGTTCTGGGAGCATCTCGGTCAGGGTTTCACCGGACTTGGCGGCCGCGATCGGCGGCTCAGGCTCCACCGCGCCGCGCGACCGTCCATTCCCGGACCGGCCCTCGGAGAATGGCGCACCTTATCTCGGGACTTCACCTCATAGGCGCACCGTGAGCGGTTCGGCAGAATGAGGGGACATGGATAACGATCCAAGGGCGAGCGTCAGAGACGCCACCAAGGTGGCGCTGACCCGGGGCGGCTGGGGCTGGGAAATGATCGATCTCGATGGCGCCACAATCGAGAAGGGAATGGCCGCCATTCGCGAGGCCAGGTTGACTCAAACGAGGCGCGCGATGGAGCGCGACGACAGGACGATGTCATGAACAGGATGGGGCTAATCGCTGGCGGTCTGTGCCTTGGCTTTGTCATCGTCACTCAGTCGTCAGGTGAGCCCCAGATGGCGGCGTCCCGATCAGCGACGGCTCCGGCGACCGCATCTCAGACGACGCCGCCCCAGAAAGTCGATCCCGATGCGGTCAAGGCGCTCAACGAAATGAGCGCGTACCTCAAGTCGCTGTCATCGTTCGAACTTACCTCAGAAACGAGCCTCGACCTTGTCGCTGCCGACGACCAGAAGATCCAGCTCGACGGTGTGGCCCACTACAAGGTTCGTAAGGATCCGGGCGCCTTTGTGATCGATGTGGCCAGCGACGACTGGAACCGCCGGTACATCTACAACGGCGCCGAGTTCACGCTCTACGCGCCAAAGTTCGGCTACTACGCCACCGTGCCGGCGCCCGCGACAATCGAGGCGACGGTCGATGATGTCGCCAAGCGGTTCGGCATCTCATTGCCCCTGGACGACTTGTTTCGTTGGAGCGGACCTGGCGGCGCGCGCGCCGACACTCTCGATACCGGCTTCCTCGTGGGGACCGCCACCATCGGCGGCGTGCCGACCCGGCACTACGCCTTTCGCGAGGGTGATATCGATTGGCAGGTCTGGATCCAGCAGGGAGCCCAGCCCCTGCCGCTCAAACTGGTCATCGTCAATCGTCGCGACGCTACCGATCCGGCCTATGCCGCGCGCCTGACCTGGACCCTCAACCCGCCTGTCACCGACGAGGACTTCAAGTTCAGTCCCCCCGCGGACGCAAAGCGAATTCGCATGATCCTCGAGCAATTGGGAGGCCCGTCATGAGCGCCCTCTCCAAATTCGGCCTCATCGCCGCGCTCCTCGCGGTAGCGTCGATGTCGATGGAACCCGCTTTCGCCCGCGGCGGTAGGGGCGGTGGCGGCGGCGGCGGTCGCGGCGGGTTCGGCGGTGGCGGCGGCCGCGGTGGATTCAGCGGTGGCGGCGGCCGCGGCGGCGGCATCCGCGGCGGTGGCTCGACCAGCATCCGCGGCGGCGGCTTCAACGGCGGCCGCGGCGGCTTTACCCGGCCTTCGGGTGGTATGGGCGCCGGCGTGGGTGGCGTCGGCGGACCCGGCCGCCCTGGCGGTGTTGGTGGCGTCGGCGGCCCAGGGCGGCCTGGCGGCGTCGGAGGGGTTGGCGGTGTCGGAGGCGTCGGCGGACCGGGTCGGCCTGGCGGTGTAGGTGGCGTTGGGGGCGTCGGCGGCGTGGGTGGCGTCGGCGGCGTCGGCGGCGTGGGTGGCGTTGGCGGTGTAGGTGGCGTCGGCGGTGTTGGTGGAGTCGGCGGAATCGGCGGCGGTGATATCGCGATCGGCGGCGGCAGCTGGACCAACATCGACGGCGGCTGGGGCGGCTGGGTCGACTACCCGTTGCTCGCTGGCGTGGCGCTGGGATGGGCGACGGCGGCGGTGATTGGATCGATGTACTACGCCCTCCCTTACGGCTGTCCGCCCTATGCCTATGGGGGCTACAGCTACTATGCCTGCGGTGGCGTCTATTATGAGCCACGCTATGAGGGCGACACGGTGGTCTATGTCACCGTACCTGATCCCTCCGGCGGCAAGGCGCCGGCCGAGGCCGCGCCCGCGCCGTCTTCTCCCCCCGCCGAGGCTGCTCCCGCGCCATCATCGCCACCGGCCGAGGCTGCGCCCCCGCCGTCACCGCCGCCCTCGGCTTAGGGCCATGTTCGGATTTCGCTTAATGGTTCCCAGCGGCGCAGCGGCGGCGGCCTTGATGGCGTGCGTCACTCTGGCCTCCGCCGTCCACGCCCAAACTTGGCCAGGCCCGACGTCGCCGAGCCCGGAGACCCAGGCGGCGATGTTGAAGGCCGGCGCGGGCGACCCCGCCCCGCTGGTTGCGCTCGCGAGCAGCGGCAACGCCGAAGCGCAATACTACGCGGGTGTCATGTACATCTTCGGGCGCGGGACGATCGCCAAGGACACGCCGCGGGGCTGCGCCTACGAACTATCGGCCTCCGCGAGCCGGGCGGACGCCATGCACCTGGTGGGCCTGTGCTACCAAAACGGCGGCATCGGCGGTGCGCCGGACAGGACGAAAGCCGAGGCGGCCTTCACGCGTGCTGCCGCGCTGGGCTTCCCCAAGTCCAAATGCGCCCTGGGCCAGATGCTGATGACAGATCCCCAGGAGGCCAAGCGCGGGCTCAGTCTGTGCAAGGAGGGCGCGAGCGCAGGCGATTCGGACGCGCAGGTCGCGGTCGGCGCCGCTTACTTTGCCGGCGGGGCGGCGACCGGGCAGGACCGCCGGGAAGCTCGCAAGTGGTACGCCATGGCCGCCCAGCAGAACGACCCCGAAGCCGCCCGCAGGCTGGGCGAGATGTACGCCCAGGGCGACGGCGGCAAGCGCGACCCGAAGAAAGCGATGGAGCTCTGGGTGGCGGCGGAGAAGGCCGGCGACCCCCTGGTCGCCATTCTCGTGGCCGATACGCTCTTTGCGGATATGACCGGCGGCCGTACTCCCGGGCCCGGGAAATACACCTTCCGTGGCGGCTTCCCGCTGGATCAGATCGACGCCACCGAGGAGTGGTACCGCCAGGCGCTGAACAGCGATCCGCGCCCCGATGTCAAGAAACGCGCGGACTACGCCATCAAGGTTCTCGGCGAGTTCAAGGCGGCGGCCAAAAGCGCGCCGGCCCGCCGATAGTCTCTCAGCGCTGGCTCCACTGGCATGGAATTGGGCATTGATCGCGTCGGCTAATCCCGACTTTGGCGCTCAACCGCTTGAAACCCTTGGAGGCCTGGGCCGGAATCGAACCGGCGTGCACGGATTTGCAGTCCGCTGCGTCACCACTCCGCCACCAGGCCACGCGAGGGAAGGGATCGCTACCAGAAGCGTCTTCCCCCGGCAATCTCGCGAGGCTTGCCGGCAATTGCACGCTCACGGGGCACGGACCTATAAGCCTGCGCCGCCGCCAGCGAGGATTGAATGAGTGTCGACTTCAGAGCCCTGCGCGAAACCATGGTCGACAGCCAGGTGCGCACCCAGGACGTGACCGATTTCGCCCTCATCGACGCGCTGCGGGCGTTTCCGAGGGAGAGCGTGACGCCCCCGGACAGGATCTGGCTCGCCTACGCCGACGCCGAGGTGGAATACGCGCCGGGGCGCTGGATGCTGCG
>DASXBY010000114.1:0-1873 GCA_036491455.1 Caulobacteraceae bacterium | reverse complement strand
GTCGATTCTCGCCCGCGCCGATGAGGTAATTGAATAGACGCCTGGCGACTGTCCGGTGTCTTGCGACCCCACCGCTGGCGGCCCAGGTTTGAAGGTCCGAAATCCACCGAGGCTGTGTGAAAACTCTGGAAGAAGAAGGTTGATTCGATTCCCCTGGTGACGAAGCGGCGCTAGAATCGCGAAGCAACTGCTTTGGGGTCAGCGATGGGTCGCTTCGTCGAGGGTGAGGATCGCGGTCAGGGCGTCCTGCTTCCTGAGTTCCTGGATGATTACGTGTCAGAGGAGAACCCGGTCCGGGTGATCGACGTGTTCGTCGACGAACTGGACTTAGGGAAGCTGGGGTTCGCGGGCGTGGTTGCCGAGGCGACGGGCAGGCCCGGCTATCACCCGGGCCTGATGCTGAAGATCTACGTCTACGGCTACATCAGCCAGATCGCGTCGAGCCGGCGTCTGGAGCGAGAGGCGCAGCGCAACGTCGAGATGATGTGGCTGACCCAACGGCTCGCGCCCGACTTCAAGACCATCGCCGACTTCAGGAAGGACAACGGCCCTGCGATCCGGGCGGCGTGCCGCCAGTTCATCGCGCTGTGCCGCAAGCTTGATCTGTTCACTCAGGCGGTGGCGGCGATCGATGGATCGAAGTTCAAGGCGGTGAACACGCGGGATCGGAACTTCAGCCGCAACTCGATCAAGCGGCGGATGGATCAGGTGGAGGCCAGCATCGAGCGCTACATGGCGGCGCTGGAGACGGCCGACAGTCAGGAAGGCGAGCTGGCCAAGGCCAAATCCGAACGGCTGAAGGACAAGATCGCCTCGCTCAAGCGGCAGATGGCCGAGTTCAAGGCGCTGGAGGTGGATGTCCACGCAGCCCTCGACCAGCAGATCTCCCTGACCGATCCCGATGCGCGCTCCATGGCGACCAGCGGCAAGGGAACCGGCATGGTCGGCTACAACGTCCAGAGCGCCGTCGATACCAAGCATCACCTGATCGTCACCCACGAGGTGACCAACGTCGGCCACGACCGCGACCAGCTCTCGACCATGGCGGCTGAGGCCAAGGCGGCGATGGGTGTGGACGCGCTCGATGTGTTGGCCGACCGCGGCTATTTCAGCGGCGAGGAGGTGCTGGCCTGCGAGCCCCTCGGGGTGACGCCCTATGTGCCCAAGCCGCTGACCTCAGGGGCCAAGGCCAAGGGCCGGTTCGGCAAGCAGGACTTCGTCTACCAGCCAGAGGAGGACGCCTATCGCTGTCCGGCCGGCGAGACCCTGACGCGGCGGTTTACCTCCGTCGAACAGGATATGAATCTGCATGTCTACTGGACGACCAGATGCGCCGACTGCCCGCTCAAATCCCGCTGCACCAGCAGCAACCAGCCCCGGCGGATCAAGCGCTGGGAGCATGAGGCGGTGATCGACGCCATGCAGGACCGGCTCGACCGCCGGCCCGACGCCATGCGCGTGCGCCGCGCCACCGTCGAGCACGCCTTCGGCACGCTCAAGGCCTGGATGGGGGCCACCCACTTCAAGACGCGCACCCTTCACCGGGTCCGAACCGAGATGAGCCTGCACGTCCTGGCCTACAATCTGAAGCGCGTGATCGCGATCATGGGGCCGGGCCCGCTGATGGCCGCCATGCGGGCCTGATCGGGCTCGCTCGGGCTTGCAAATCTGACGGACTGGGAAGACGACTTCAGTCGCTCCGATAATCAGCGCGCACGACAATCTGGCCTCGGCGGGGTTCTCACACAGCCTCGGTGGTCGACGCCTATACGCTGGCTTTCGCGTCGCTGCTGCTGGCGGCAGGCGCGATCGGTGACCGGGTCGGGGCGCGGCGGAGCTTCATGCTCGGCCTTGCGATATTCACCCTGTCGTC
>DASXBY010000113.1:0-15917 GCA_036491455.1 Caulobacteraceae bacterium | reverse complement strand
CCGGGCGCGGAAGGCGCGCGAGAAGGCCTCATGCGAGCCGTAGCCGGCGCCGAGCGCCACGTCGAGAATGTTCCGCGCCCCGCCGGCCAGGGCCTCGGCGGCGTGCGACAAGCGCCGGGCACGGACATAGTCCATCACCGTCATCCCCGCCGCTTGGCCGAAGGCGTGGGCCAGGTGACAGCGGGAGACGCCGCAGCCCTCGGCGATCCCGGCGAGCGAAAGCGGGGCCAAGAGGTTTCGGTCGATCACCCACAGGGCCCGGTTGGTGAGGGACATCCGTCAGGGTTAGCGCGGTCGGCGGCCCGGGATCGCCCACAACCTCACGACCCGGTCCTCTCGGATTTTCGGCGCTCGCGCGCCTCGCGCTCTTCGGCGCGGCTCGTGACAATGAGCTCCGTGAAGTCAACGGCCGCAGACCCAACTGGGCCGGCGTCTGACTCTTGCGCGGCCAGCGTGTAGGACGCTCCAGCGGTGTCCCGCCGCACGAAGTCGAGGTCCACCAGCGTTCGGCGCAGCTCCGCTGCGTCGGTGCGGACAAGGCCCGCCGTTTTGTCGAGCCACTCCTGGACGTAGCCTGTGAAGCCGCGTTCGTTGACCGGAAACGGCTTTGATCGGCAGTACTGCTGGCAAGCCGCCAGGATCGCGTCGCGGTCGCCCGCGGGAAGACCGAACAAGGAAAGCCCCGATTTCTTCGAGAGCCGGCGCAGGCTGTCCATCAACTCGCTTTCAGGCTCGCCCATTCTCGACCTTCTGGCTCGCGGCCGCCCAAGTCCCCTACTGGGGCTTGTATAGCGCACGAGACGCCGCCTCCGCTCCGTGCTTGCTGACCCGCAATCCCGATCAAGCGAGAAGCTCGACGGCGGGGTAGTCACGGTGGATGGATCGGATCGGGAGAGACGTCGTGACCTATGAGAGTGCAACGGAGCTGGCTCAGGCCTTGAGGATGCGCCGCGTTTCGGCGCTCGAGCTGACCGACGCCGCCATCGCCCGCATCGAGCGGCTCGATCCAAAGATCAACGCCGTCGTCGTGCGCGACTTCGAGCGGGCGCGAGAGGCCGCGCGGCAGGCGGACAACGCGCTCAGCCAGGGCGATGAGCGGCCGCTGCTGGGCGTGCCGATGACAGTGAAGGAGGCGTTCCACGTCGCCGGCCTTCCCGCCACTTGGGGCATCCCGGGAACCGCCAAGATCCCGGTGGCCGCCGACGCAGTCGTGGTCGAGCGGCTGAAGCGCGCCGGGGCGATCATCCTCGGCAAGACCAATGTGGCGATCATGCTGGCCGACTGGCAGTGCGCCAATCCGGTTTACGGCGTCACGCGCAATCCGTGGGACGGCGCGCGAACGCCGGGCGGATCGTCCGGCGGCGGCGCGGCGGCGCTGGCGGCCGGGTTCTCGGCGCTCGAATACGGGTCGGACCTGGCCGCCTCGATGCGTGCGCCGGCGGCCTTTTGCGGCGTGCTGGCGCACAAGCCGAGCTTCGGGATCGTGCCGCGGCGCGGGTTCTCGCCGCCCGGCGTTCCGGTGCGCAGCGTGCAGCCGATGTTCGAGATGGCGACTGTCGGCCCGATGGCGCGCACCGCGGCCGACCTGATGCTGGCCCTCGACTGCACCGCGGGTCCGGACGCGCCCGAGGCGACGGCCTGGCGGCTGGCGCTGCCGCCGCCGCGGCATGAGTCCCTGAAGGAGTACCGCGTGCTGGTCGTCGAGGCGCATCCGCGGGTTCCCACGGCGGACCCGGTGCGAGCGGCGATCGCGGCGCGGGCGGACGCCCTGGAGAAGGCCGGGGCGCGGGTGGCGCGGGAGAGCGACCTGCTTCCCGATTTGGGGCCGATGAGCGATCTCTTCGGCCAGATCCTGACGGCGGGATTCGCCGGCGACGGACCGGAGGGCAGCGGCCCGAGCCACGCCGAGTGGATCCGAGCCGACCGGGCGCGGGCGGAGATCATCCACCGGACGCGGGCCCTCTTCGAAGCCTTCGACGTCGTCCTCTCGCCGGCCATGCCGACGACCGCGCCGCTGCTCAACCCGGAGTCCGGGCCGCCGGCGACGATCGAAGCGGAGGGAGCCAGCGTGCCCTACCAGGCGCAACCGCTGTGGGCGGCGTTCGCCAATCTCACCGGCTGCCCAGCGACCTTGATCCCGGTCGGCTTCGACAAGGCAGGTCTTCCCATCGGCGGCCAGGTGATGGGGCCGTTCCTGGAAGACCGGACGGCCTTGCGCTTCGCTCAGGCGATGGAGGAGGCGTTCGGCGGATTCACCGCGCCGCCGGGCTGGGACTAGCTCTCGATCGGTCCTTCGAGGCGGCGGTCAGGCGGGATCCCGGAAAGCTGGCGGCCTTTCATGGCCGGACTCGGTACAGCCAAGGTTGCGACTCTCTGACGCGGCCATGGCCCTCCTATAGAGTGCGGACGCCCGCCCTTGATGGGCTGCGACAATCCGACACGTTAACGCCTTGGCAAGATTTGACGTTTGGTGTCTGCAACGAACAAGAGGGACTGCGCACATGAACGTCACCTTCAACACCCGGCAGCGCAACATCCTCGCGCAGGGCTTTCTGATCTTCGGCGTCGCCCTTGCCTTTGTGGCGCTTGCGACGGCGACCGGCTCGATGCCGAGCACTCACGCCGTGCAGTCAGAAACACTGTTAGCCATGGCGCAGGGCGTCTTCGGAGCCTGAGCGCTTCAGGCGCATGACCGGCGGCTGATCGCCCCGGTCTGCGTTCGCCAGCCTCCGCGCGCCTCAGCGACCCCAAAGCGGCGCCGTGCGACAATGAAGCCAATCGCCCGCGGAGCTCCGGCCCAGTAACCTCCCGCGCCAGTGAGCGATTATGTTGACATCCCAAGGCCGATCTCGTCGGAGAAGCGGCCTTTCCCCGCAAGGTCCTCCGCGGCCTCGCCCGGCCGCTTTCGCTCTGCGGAAACCCCTCTCGCCTACAGCAACGGCGTTGGCGCCAGCAGTCTCGCCCGCGAAGTCAATCTGGCGCCGGGGCCGGTCTCCTGGCTTCGCCTGGCCCCGAGATACGATCCGCGCCGCACCTGGACGGTGGCCGAGCTGGAAGAGGCCGCGACGGGCCATGATTTCGTGTTCGCGCCCTACGGCATGGGGCGGGGCGCCTACGCCATCGGATCGTTCCGCGACGAAGACGGCTTCGGCTCCTGGGTCACGCACGGGCGGGACTATCGCACCCTGTGGGCGAGCTTCATCTTCACCACCGGCGAGATCTGGGGCGTCGACGCCCTGACGATGAATATCAACGGCGGCCTCATCCAGTTCGACCTGCCGATGATGGTCCAGGCCCTCAACTGTTACCGGGACCTGTTGCGGCGATTGTGGATCGACGGGCCGTATCGCTGGACCGCCGGCATGGAAGGCACGAACAACCGCAGCCTGGCGCCGGCCACCCGGGCGACCCTGTTCCAGCCCGAGGGCCTCGCGCGCTGCGACGAGATCGTGGCTGAGGGTGAGTTGACGGACGAGCAGGACGCCTCCGAGGCGGCGCGCGGCTTTCTCGCCGCTATCCACGAGGCCTTGGGGCTGGCGACGCCGAAGTGAGCCGCCTCCAGGCGCGCCGGATGCGCTATCGAACCGGCGCACCGTCTGCAGGGAGCAAGGTCAAGCCATGAAACGCCTCGGTCTCATCGGCGGGATGAGCTGGGAGAGCACGGCGGTCTATTACCGGCGGCTCAACGAGCTGGCGCGCGAGCGCCTGGGCGGCCAGCACTCGGCGGACCTGGTGATGGTTTCGTTCGATTTCGCGCCGATCGCGGCCATGCAGGCGGCGGGCGCGTGGGATGCGGCGGCGGCGCAGATGATCGAGGCGGCCCGGCGGCTGGAAGGGGCGGGGGCCGAGGCCCTCCTCATCTGCGCCAACACCATGCATCGCATGGCCGAAGAGGTGGAGGCGGCGGTGCAGGTGCCGCTGATCCATATCGCCGACGCCACGGCCGCCGAGATCCGCGCCGCGGGGGTGAAGCGGCCGCTGCTGCTGGCGACACGGTTCACCATGGAGCAGGCCTTCTACCGCGATCGACTTAGGGCCCGTGGGGTCGAGGCGGTGATCCCGAACGAGGCCGAGCGGACGCGCCTGCACGCGATCATCTACGACGAGCTGATCCAGGGGCGGATCGAATCCCCCTCGCGGGCGGCGTTCGTCGCCGTGGTGGAGCGGGCCATGGCCGAGGACGGTGTCGACGCGGCGATCCTCGGCTGCACCGAGTTCGACCTGCTGGTGGGGCCCAAGGACCTGCCGGTTCCGGTGTTCGACACCACCGACATCCACGCTCGGGCGGCGATGGACTTCGCGCTGGCGGAGTAGAGAAGGGGGCGCCGTAACCCCTTGTGTGTTCGGCTTGTGCGATTTTGTGGGCGCCGGGATCGGATCATGACCCGATCCCGGCGGCGGTCGCGAGCCCGTCTCGACCTCTCCCGCCGGGAGAGGTGAATTAGGGCAGCGCCCGGACGCCGAAGGCGTAGGGATGGCCCCAAAGGGCGACCGCCCAGAGGACGATGGCGAGGGCGATGCGCCACCAGCCGATCTCGGCCAGGCTGAGTTTCTGGCGCCCGGCGAGGATGGCGGCGAACGGAACGGACGAAGTCTGGGCGGCGAAGGCGTCCCAGCGCTCGCCAAGCTTTCGCTTGCGCTTGGCGTCGATGCTCGGCGGCCCGAGGACCGACAGGATGAAGAAGGCGCCGAAGAGGACGATGGCGGGCTGCGATCCGTCCACCAGCAGGTGGCCGGCTGACCACAGGGCCACGCCCCACAAGAAGGGATGACGGGTGACACGCACCATGCCCCGCACGGCGTCGGCCTTGTCGAGCACGCCCTCCTGGCGAACGCTGGTGGGGTTGGGCGTGAGGATGCCCGGCACGACCAGCAGGAAGGCCAAAAGCTGGAGGACGATCTGGATGTCGCGGGTCACCGGCGTCACCGACCAATAGGGCGCGGCGCCCTCGGCGGTGGCCCTGGCCGGCCCGAAGACCATGATCAGCCAGACGAGACAGGCGATCTCGGCCACGGAGAAGAGGCCCATGTAGGGCCCCTCGCCGATGGCGCCGGTGAGCGCGTCACGCACGCGTGTGCCTGAGACCAGGAGGTGGATAAGGACGAAGACTGTGGCGGCGGCGATCAGCATGGCCATGACGAACGCCCTCTCGATGTGAGTCGAGGCGAGCCTACGCCTGTCTCAAGGGCAAAGGGAGGGGCGACGGCGAAGCTTCGGTGGAGCTCCTAGTCAAAGACGGCGACGAGGTCCGGGCCGAGCCGTCGCCCGCGCTGGATGTCGCGGGCAGCCAGAAAGGCGTTGAACATCAGAACTGAGGCCGAGATCCACAGGAAGAGCAGGCCGAAATTGTAGATCTTCGAGGTGATCGATGGGCCGTGCGGATCCAGGAGGAAGATGAAATAGGTCAGGGCCAGGATGCTGAAGACGGAATAGGCGAGCAGGACTACGGCGGCCGTCCGGCTGGCGAACACCAGCAGCCAGAGGCTCGAGAGTATGAAGACGCCGACCAACGCCCAGTCGAAGATCAGGGGCTGAAAATTATTTAGATTTATCAATATGTTCCTGCCGACGAGCTCCAGGAAGGGGACGAGAAAAATCACCGTCGCCCACCGGATGGTCTTCAAAGGTGTCATTTCGAACCGCCCCCGGCCGCGCTCCGTCGGCGACCGCACGGGCTAACATAGCCCTAATCATCGCTTTTGGGGATGGCCGCGGCGACCAACTTCTCGGCCAATCGCGACGCGCCTTCGTGGAACACCTTCTTTGGAACGCAGTGGGGCGTCGCTACGTTTGGCCGAAGGCTCGTCGCGGCCAAAGTCCAGCGCCATGCCGGCGCGCGATCGGCAAGAGAAGAGGAGCCGACAGATGAGAGTTCCCTACATCGCGCTCGCGGGCGCCCTGGCCCTGGGCGCCTGCTCGCAGAACACCCAGGAAGACGCCAATGCGGCGGCGAAGCAGGTGACCGCCACGGCGGTCTCCGCGGCCCACGACACCGAAGCAGACGCCAAGGTGGCGGCCGCGAAGGCCAAGGTCGCGGCGGACCAGGCGGAGCGCAAAGCCAACGCGGCGGCGGACGCGGCGTCCAACACCCATTAGCGGGGTTGCGCCTGTCGGGCGCCGATTCGAGACTTCAGACGCCTTCAGCGAAAATGAGAGGGCGCCCGGCCCGTTCACATGGCGCCCTGACCGGCGCTACTTGTGGCAGACCTTGTCCTTCGGGATGCAGCCGCCGCCGCAGGGCTTGCCCTTCGAGCAGTGAGGCGGCGCGCCGGCCGCCTTCGCAGCCTTGCCCTCGTCAGACCGCGCGCGCTTCGAGGCGGCGACCGCTATGCCGGCATCCTTCTTCGCGGCGGCTTTGTCTGCCGCCGTTGACTTGTCGGCGGCGCTCTGCTCGGCGTTGGCGGCCTTGTTCTCAGCGGCCCGCCGCGCCTTGTGGGACTTGGTCGCGGCCTCCTTCTCGGCATTGGCGACCGTGGTGGCGGCGTTCGCCTTGGTGGCCGCGTTCTTGTTCGCGGCGACGGCCGACGGACACGGAATGAATTTGCCGTGAGCGTCCTTGCACGACTTGGCGTCGGCGACGCCTGCGAACGCCAAAGCCGCGATGGCGGTGAAAATCAGAGTGTTGCGCATGATCGGCCCTCCTGCCGATGAGGCGAACGTTCGCAGGGGCCGATCGGTTGCGCTTAATGGCTGCTGATCTGTGAGGACGGCCACGCTTTGCGCTGCCTGGCCTCAAGGATTTCCCGCTAATCCCTCAGCTCGACCACCACCGGAACGTGGTCGGAAGGTTTGTCGCGGGCGCGCACGTCGCGGTGGATGACGACGCTCTCCAGGCGGTCGGCGGCCTGGGGGGAGAGCAGGGCGTGGTCGATGCGGATGCCATGGTTTCTCTGCCAGGCGCCGGCCTGATAGTCCCAGAACGTGTAGCCGCCCGGGGCGCCGTCGGCGGCTTCATAGGCGTCGGTGAGGCCAAGCCACTTCAGGCGCCGCCAGGCGGCGCGCGTCTGCGGCTGGAAGAGGGCGTCGCCCGTCCAGGACGCCGGATCGTCTGCGTCCTGCGGCTCCGGGATGACGTTGTAGTCGCCGGTCAGGACCAGGCGCTCTTCCAGCGAGAGCAGCTCGCCAGCGTGCGTGGCCAACCGGTCCATCCAGGCGAGCTTGTAGGCGAACTTGTCGGTTCCGATCGGGTTGCCGTTGGGAAGATAGATGGCGGCCACGCGCACCGGGTGGGGGCCTGAGACGACCGCCTCGAGGTAGCGGGCGTGATCGTCACCGTCGTCGCCGGGCAGGCCTTTGCGGACATCCTCGAGCGGTGTCTTCGAGACGATGGCGACGCCGTTGTAGGATTTCTGGCCGTGGACCGCGCAGTTGTAGCCCAGCGCCTCGAACTCGGCCGCCGGGAACTTCTCGTCGACGCACTTGATCTCCTGAAGGCAGGCGACGTCCGGGGCGGCCTCGCGGAACCAGCCGAGCACGGTCTCAAGCCGGGCGTTGATCGAATTGACGTTCCAGGTGGCGACGCGCACCCCCCGCAGCCTCTCAGATCGAGAAGGAGACGCCGCAGCCGCAGCTGGTGCGGGCGTTGGGATTGAGGACGCGGAACTCGGCGGCGGCGAGTTCGTCGACGAAATCGATCTCGGAACCCTTGAGGAGCGCGAGCGAGATCACGTCGATGACGGCGCGGGCGCCGTCACGCTCGATGACCAGGTCGTCCTCCTCCGCGGCGTCGACGAGATCGAGGCGGTATTGAAAGCCCGAGCAGCCGCCGGCGTCGACGGAGACGCGCAGCATGAGGGGCCGGCCTTCGCGCGCGGCGATGGCCTTGAGGCGCCTGGCGGCGGCCTCGGAAAGGGCGACGGGAGTTGCGGTGACCGTATCGGACATGGCTTTGGGCTTACAATTCCGGACTCTATATGATGCCTCCGCCTGACTGAAGCAAACGGGCGCCCGCCGATCGGACCCAGATGAGTTCTCCCGCAGCCTTGGCCTTGGTTGGGCGTGCGCCCTACGCCGAGGATCCCGCCAGGAGCCGCGGCCGTTGGCGCGAAGAGCCGGCCAGCCTGACGCGCTCAGCCTTCGCCCGCGATCGCGACCGGATTATCCACACATCGGCCTTCCGCCGACTGAAGGAGAAGTCGCAGGTGTTCGTCGCCCATGAAGGCGACTACTTCCGCACCCGCCTGACCCACTCCCTCGAAGTCTCCCAGGTCGCCCGCTCTCTGGCGGCGGCCCTGGGGCTGGACGTCGACCTCGCCGAAGCCCTGGCGCTCGGCCACGACCTCGGCCACCCGCCGTTCGGCCACGCCGGCGAGGAAGAACTGGAGCGGGCCATGGCTCCCTGGGGCGGCTTCGACCACAACGCCCAGACCTTCCGGGTGCTGACGAGCCTGGAGCGGCGCTACCCGGCGTTCGACGGGCTCAACCTGACCTGGGAGACCCTGGAGGGGGTGGTCAAGCACAACGGTCCGGTGACGGCGGCGCTCGACCGACCGGCCTGGATCGACCTGGTGGAGCTCAATGCCGCCTGGGACCTGAGACTCGATTCCTGGCCGTCGGCCGAAGCCCAGGCGGCGGCCATCGCCGACGACATCGCCTACAACAACCACGACGTGGATGACGGTCTCGACGCGCGCCTCTTCACCCTGGACGAGCTGAGGGAGGTTCCGCTGATCGGGCCCATCCTTGACCGCGTCATGGCCGACTACCCGGCGCTGGATGCGCGGATGACGCGGCTTGAGGCCGTTCGCCGGATGATCGGGGCCATGGTCGAGGACGTGCTTGCCGAAACCAAGGCGCGGGTAGCGGCCTCGGGCGTCGACAGCTCGGACGCGGTGCGGGGACTGGGGAGGGCGATCGTCGCCTTTTCCGAGCCGATGGCGGAGGACCTGGCGCGGCTGCGCGCCTTTCTCTACGAGCGCATGTACCGGCACTGGCGGGTCAACCGCAGCCGCAGTCAGGCGCGACGGATCCTCGCCGAGATGTTCGCCCTGTTCCAGGACGAGCCGGATGTCCTGCCGGCCGACTGGTACGGGCGCCTGCGGGAGCTCGACGACGCCGGCCGGGCGCGGATGATCTGCGACTACATCGCCGGCATGACCGATCGCTTCGCCATCGAGGAGCACCGACGGCTGTTCACCCTCGATCCGTGGGGATCCGGAATCCGGGGATAGGTAAACCGCAGGTGACGGAGTTGGTCTTTTTCCGCAGATGGCCGCAGATGGCCGCAGATGGATCGCGACCTTCACTCTCACCGTCATCCGCACGTCGGCGCGACGCCGGAGATGACGACGGTTAGAACTGCGCGCCGAAGGCGCGCGAAAACTCAATCCGGGGAAATCTGCGTCATCTGCGGATGACAAATATCTGCGGCCATCTGCGGCCATCTGTGGATCCAAAAATTCTGGCCCACTTGGGCCGGACGCGCCCGCTTCAAGCTTGGCCGTGCGGCGGAATGTCGCGGGTTCATGAGAATTACCCGCCCGTGGGCGGCCAGGGACCGATTTTCAACCTGCGGCCACGCCTGATTCCCGAGCAGAATCCTGTGGATAGCTCCCGGGAACATGGGCTGGGGCGGACATGACGAATCATCGTCTTTGCTAGGCTGCCATTAACGATTCGTTTGCCGCGTGAGCGGAGAGTCCGCGCGCCCTTTTCTGGAGCCTTCATGTCCACCACCCGCCGGGATTACGACCCGACCGAGCGGCCCCTGGCGTTCGACGGTCGCGATTCGCCGCCCCCGAGGCGCGGCCCCGCGCCCATAACCCTGGTGCTGAGCCTCTTGCTGCTCGTCGGACTGGGCGGGGGCGTGTTCTATCTCTACCGCGGCGGCGTGCGCGCTCCCAGCGGACCGCCGGCCCCGGTCGGCGTGCCGATCCGCGACGTTCGCGTGGCCGCTCCGCCGCAGCCGCAGCAACCCGATCCGGCCGCCGGTCTGTCGATCTACAAGGACTCGCAGACGACGACCCAGGCCGCGCCGACGTTTGTCGCGCCGCCCGAGCAGCCGACACCCAGGCCGGTGACCGGCCAGGAGGTGCTGGTGGCGCCCACCGCCGGCCCGATCGCGGCCGCGCCGGCCGACGTCCCGCAAGCCAAACCGGTGAAGACCGCCTCGATCGATTCGATCCTGGCGACCCAACCGGCCGCCTCCACCGCCAAACCCGCGATCGCCGCGTCCAGGGCAGCGACTGCAACCGTCAAGACGGCGAGCGTCAAGACGCCGCCGGCCGCGACCGTCAAGACGGAGAGCGCGACCGAAAAGACGCCGGCGACGTCGATCGCCAACACCGCTGGCGCCGACAAGCCAGACAAGGTCTCCGGCTTCGTCGTCCAGATCGGGGCCTTCTCGAGCGAGACCCAGGCCGACAAGAGCTGGGACGGCGCCGCCGGCGTCGCGCCGGGCGCCATGGCCGGCAAGGGCAAGCATATCGCCCCGATGAGCAAGGACGGGGCCACCCTCTACCGCGTGGCGATCACCGGCTTCTCCACCCGCGCAGACGCCCAATCCCTGTGCGCCAAGCTCACCGCAGCCGGGAAGACCTGCTTCGTAAGGTGACCATCGCCGCCATCTTCGGCTGCGCCGGGCCGGCGCTCTCCAAGACCGAGGCGGCCTTCTTCCGCGATGCCCAGCCCTGGGGGTTCATCCTATTCGGGCGGAACATCGAGACGCCCGACCAGGTCCGGCGCCTGACCCAGGATCTGCGCGCCACCGTCGCGCGCACCGACGCGCCGGTGCTCATCGACCAGGAGGGCGGTCGGGTGGCGCGCCTCAGGCCGCCGCACTGGCGCCGATATCCGGCCGGAGCGGCTTACGCGCGCCTGGCTGCGACCGATCCAGCCCACGCCGGCGAGATGGCCTGGCTGGGCGGCCGACTCATCGCTCATGATCTCTTCGCGCTCGGCGTCAATGTCGACTGCGCCCCTGTCCTGGACGTGCCCCAGCCCGGCGCGCACGATGTGATCGGCGACCGCGCCCTGGGCGACTCGCCCGGTCTTGTCGCGCGGCTGGCGCGGCGATTTGCCCTGGGCCTGACGGCCGGGGGCGTATCGCCGGTGATCAAGCACATCCCTGGACACGGCCGCGCCATGGCCGACAGCCACGAAGCCTTGCCTGAGACCGACGCGAGCCAGGCGGAGCTCGAAGCGACCGATTTCGCGCCGTTTCGAGCCCTGGCTGACCAGGCGATGGCGATGACCGCGCATGTGGTCTACCGGGCCCTCGACCCCCAGCGACCGGCGACGATCTCGCCCACCGTGATTGGCGAGGTCATCCGCGGCCGGATCGGCTTTTCCGGCCTGCTGATGACCGACGATCTTTCCATGAAAGCCCTGGGCGGGACGTTCTCGGAGCGGACGACATCGGCGCTGGCCGCGGGCTGCGACATCGTCCTCCATTGCAACGGAGACCCGGACGAGATGGCGGCGGTGGCGAGTGCGGCGCACAGCCTGGACGGCGCTTCCGCCGAACGGGCTCGGCGGGCCCTGGCGCGGGTGGCGGGCGGACCCGAATCATTCGACCAAGAGGACGGCCGCCGCCGGTTCGATTCGGTGTTTGGGGCGGCGTTCGCGACGAGCCATTCGCCATGAGCCCATTGCCGTGAGTCTGGCTTTCCAGTCCGCGCTCGAATTCTCGGCCGCTGCCGACGCGGGCCTGGACGAGGCCCTGATCGTCGACCTCGACGGCTTCGAGGGCCCGCTCGATGTGCTGCTGGCTCTGGCCCGGGCGCAGAAGGTCGACCTGCTGAAGCTGTCGGTGGCCCGGCTTGCCGAGCAATACCTCGCCTTCGTGCGCGAGGCGCGGCGGCGGCGGTTCGCGCTGGCCGCCGACTATCTGGTCATGGCCGCATGGCTCGCCTACCTGAAATCGCGCCTGTTGCTGCCCAAGCCGGCCGCGGCGGGCGATGGCGACCTGACGGCCGAGGATGAGGCCGGACACCTGGCGTTCCGCATCGCCAAGCTCGACGCCATGCGCCGCGCCGCAGAGGCCCTGGAGGCGAGGCCGATCCTGCGCCGCGACGTCTTCCCCCGCGGCGATCCCGAGGCGGCGAGAATCGTGTCGCGGCGGCCCTTCGAGGGCGACCTCTATGAGCTGATGAGCGCCTATGTGGCGCAGCGCCGGCGGCGCGAGGAGCGGCGCTACCGGCCGCCTAGCCCGGCGACCTTCCGCCTCGACGAGGCGCGCGAGCACCTGCGCGAGCTGTTGCCGGCCCTGACTCGCTGGACAGCCCTCTCCGGCGTCGCGCCGGCCAGGAGAGCCGAAGGCCCGAGCCGGGCTTCCTGCGTCGCCTCGACCCTGGCCGCCGGACTGGAACTGGTGCGCGAGGGCGCGCTCGAGGCCCGCCAGCTCGTCGCCTTTGAGGAAGTCTATCTGCGCGGTCGGAAGGTGAGCGGACACAAGGCGGCGGCGTGAGCCCGCCGGTCTTCGCCGTGGAGCGGATGGTGGAGGCGCTGCTGTTCGCCGCCGCCGAGCCCTTGAGCGCCGCCGATCTTGCCGAGCGCCTGCCGGCTGGGGCCGACGTGGCGCAGGCCCTGGCCGCACTGAAGGCGCGTTATGCCGGCCGGGGCGTCGAGCTGGTCTGCGTCGCTGACCGTTGGAGGCTGCAGACGGCCGAGGACCTCGCCTACCTGATGACGCAAGAGCGGGTCGAGCCGCGCAGGCTGGGCCGCGCTGCTCGAGAGACCCTGGCCATCGTCGCCTATCACCAACCGGTGACCCGGGCCGAGATCGACGCCATCCGCGGGGTTCAGGCCAACCGCGGGACGCTCGACCAGCTGCTGGAGCTGGGGCTGGTCAGGATGCGCGGACGGCGCCGATCGCCCGGCAGGCCGGTGACGTTCGGAACGACGGACGCCTTCCTGGAGCACTATGGCCTGGCGAGCCTGGCGGACCTGCCGGGCGCCGCCGAGATGAAAGCTGCCGGCCTGCTGAGCCTCGACCTGCCGGAGGGGTTCGAATTCACGCCCGGCGCGGGCGCCGAGGCGGAGGAGGATCCGCTGGAAGAGGAGGCCGAATTCCACGTCGACTATCTGGAAGGCGAAGGAGAGGAATAATTCCCGCGGACCGGGGTAGGGTGTGATCGGCCGCCTTTCTGGCGTGCGCCGTTTGATGGCCCTATATTCGTGGCTCGAGAGACATCGCGACGCCCAAGGCGCCGCCAGAGGAGAAGCCGATGGGCACTCTGAGCCCGATTCATTGGATCATCATCGGCGCGGTGGTGCTGCTGCTGTTCGGCGGGCGCGGGAAGCTGTCGGGCCTGATGGGCGACGCCGCCAAGGGCATCCGCGCCTTCCGGGAAGGCCTCAAGGGCGAAGAGCACGAGACACCGGCGCCGACGCCGCTGCCCAAATCCGAGGCGGACAAGGACCCGATCGTCCGCTAGAGCCGGGCCCGGCCACCGGCCTTCGGAGAGGTTCGACCGCGCATGTTCCCAGAAGGCCGCATCGTCGACTTCATGCTCGTGGCGGCGGTGGCGCTGATCGTGGTCGGGCCCAAGGACCTGCCGGTTCTGATGCGCAAGGTCGGTCAGTTCGTCGCGCGGATGCGGGGGATGGCCGCCGAATTCCGCGCCAGCTTCGATGAGATCGCCCGACAGTCCGAACTCGACGAGCTCCGGCGCGAGGTTGAGGCCATGCGCGCGAACGTCACCTTGCCGCAGGCGGCCGCGGCCGTCGTGGGCCCCGAGGCGGCGGGGACGCTCGAGGCCATCCATTCGGGCCTCAAGGAGGTGGATAGCGGGTTGGCCCAGGAGGTCCCGGTCGGATCTCTCCCGGCGACTGAGTCTGACGACCAGCCAAACCTGCCGTTCGGTGAGCCGGCAGCCAAGAGCCATTCCGAACCCGCCGGGGAAACCGCGACGTCGGTCAGGGCCGAGCCTTGAGCCTGGAAGACGAGGGGGAAATCGAGGCCTCGCGCGCGCCTCTGCTCGACCATCTCATCGAGTTGCGCCGCCGGCTGATCATCTGTGCGGCTGCGCTGGTGGTGGGTTTCGGCGTCTGCTTCGCTTTCTCGCGCGAGATCTACATCGCCCTGCTGCACCCATTCGAAGTGGCCGGCGCGCTGATGGCGAGCCAGGGCGCCAAGGGACATGGCCCGTTCGAGCTGTGGTTGACGCTGATCGGCGCCGCGCCCCCGCCGCACGGCCTGCCGCAGCTGAAGCTGGTGTTCACGGCGCCGCTGGAATTCTTCTTCACCAAGGTCAAGCTTGCTGTGTTCGGGGCGGTCGTGCTGACCTTTCCGGTGCTGGCCTGGCAGCTCTACCGGTTCGTGGCCCCCGGGCTCTACCGCCGCGAGCGCAAGGCCTTCCTGCCGTTCCTGCTCGCCTCGCCGGTGCTGTTCGCGATGGGCGCCGCCCTGGTCTACTTCGTGATGCTGCCCTTCGTGCTGTGGTTCAGCCTGAACCAGCAGATCGTCGGCGGCGGCAATGTCTCGGTCGAGCTTCTGCCGAAGGTGTCGGACTACCTCTCGCTGGTCACGACCCTGCTGCTCGCCTTCGGCCTGTGCTTCCAGCTGCCGGTGGTCCTCTCGCTCCTGGGCCTGGCTGGCCTGGTGACGTCGAAAATGCTGAGGAACGTGCGCCGCTATGCCATTGTCGGGGTGTTCGGCGTGGCGGCCATCGTCACGCCGCCGGATCCGGTGAGCATGATCTCGCTCGCCCTGCCGATCACCCTTCTCTACGAGGTGTCGATCTGGTGCGTCGCGGCGCTGGAGATCCGTCGCCGGCGTGAGGATGCGGCGGAAGCCGCGGCGGCCGCAACCTGATCCCTTGTCCCTTGGCTCGCCCGCCGACGCGCCCTAAGGGAAGCCCTTCGCCAAGCTTCGACGCCCAGACTTCATGCACGATATCCGCGCCATCCGTGACGATCCCGCCGCCTTCGACAAGGGTTGGGGCGCGCGTGGGCTGGCGCCGCAAACCCCGACAATCCTGGCGATGGACGCCAAGCTGCGCGCCTGCCAGACCGCGCTGCAAGCCGATCAGGCGCGACGCAACGAGGCCTCGCGGGCGGTCGGCAAGGCCAAGGCCGAGAAGAACGAGGCCGAGGCGGCCACGCTCATAGACGAGGTCGAGAAGCTCAAGCTCGCCCTCTCGGTTCACGCCCATAGGGAACAGGAACTGGCGCTGACGTTGCATGATCTGGTAGCGGCCCTGCCCAACCTGCCGGCGGCGGACGTCCCGCCCGGCGAGGACGAGAGCGGCAATGTCGAGCTGCGCCGCTGGGGCGAGCCGTTCAAGTTCGACGAGCCCAGGGACCATGTCGAACTCGGCGGCGAGCTGATGGACTTCGAAGGCGCGGCGCGCATGTCCGGCGCGAGATTCGTGGCCTTGAAGGGGCCGCTCGCGCGGCTGGAGCGGGCGCTCGGCCAGTTCATGCTCGACATGCAGACGGCCGAGCACGGCTATGTCGAGATCGCGCCGCCGCTGTTGGTGCGCGACGCGGCGATGTTCGGCTCCGGCCAGCTGCCGAAGTTCGCCGAGGACCTCTTCGCCACGACCGACGGCCGCTGGCTGATCCCGACCGCGGAGGTGACCCTGGCCAACCTGGTGCGCGAGCAGATCCTGGACGAGGGCGAATTGCCGCTGCGCATGGCGGCGCTGACGCCCTGCTTCCGCTCCGAAGCCGGGGCATCCGGCAAGGACACTCGCGGCATGATCCGCCAGCACCAGTTCAACAAAGTCGAGCTGGTCTCGATCACCACGCCCGAGCGGTCCGGGGACGAGCACGAGCGGATGACGGCCAACGCCGAGGCGGTGCTGAAGCGTCTGGAGCTGCCTTACCGGATCATGACCCTGTGCGCGGGCGACATGGGCTTTTCGGTGAGGAAGACCTACGACCTGGAGGTATGGCTGCCGTCGCAGAAGCAGTTCCGTGAGATCAGCTCGGTCTCCAACTGCGGGGATTTCCAGGCCCGGCGCATGGACGC
>DASXBY010000112.1:0-6550 GCA_036491455.1 Caulobacteraceae bacterium | reverse complement strand
TGGCCCTGTTCGTCGCCGCCGGCTCGCTTTTCCTCGGCCAGCCAAAGGTCTTCCCGCCGTCGATCCGACATTCGCCCTGGTTGCTCGCCCCGGAGATCCTGATCCTGGCGGCGCTCGTCTATTGGATGGTGCGCGTGCGGGTATGGCCGGGCCTTCGGGAGGGCTTCCGGCGAGTTCATTGGCGCCCGCCGTTTGTCACGAGCCTGAGATGAGTGCGCTCTTCACCACCCTCGTCTTCGCCGTTCACGTCGCCGGCGGGACCCTCGGACTCCTCTCCGGGATCGCGGCGGTCGTCGCGCGAAAGGGAGGGCCGCTTCACCGCTTGGCTGGAACCGTCTTTTTCGCGTCCATGCTGACCATGGCCGCCCTCGCCGATATCCTCGCGCTCATCCGGCCCGGCCAGATCCCGAACCTGTTTATCGGCACGTTCACGATCTATCTGGTGGCGACCGCGTGGCTGACGGTCCGCCGGCCGGAGGGAACAACCGGCCGATCCGAAATGGCCATGCTGGCCGTCGCGTTCTGCCTCCTGGCGCCGTTCGCCCTTCTGAGCTTTGACATGGCCACCGGACTTCAGCCGCCGTTCAAGAGCGCCATGGCGCTCAAGGGCCCGGTGATGATCGCCATCTACAGTTTCACGGCGGTGATCTTCCTGGCGGCCTTCCTCGACGCCCGGATGCTGCTTTCCCATGGGATAGCCGGCGCACGGCGGATCGCCCGGCATCTGTGGCGGATGTGCCTGGGCCTCACCCTGGCGGCCGGTTCGGCCTTCACCAACGGCTTGCCGCGGCTGCTGCCGAAATCGGTGTCGATTCCTGACCTCTATCTATTCTTGCCCCAGTTCGCCTGTCTCGGCGTGCTGGTCTTCTGGATGGTCCGTGTGCGCCTCACACGCTGGGATCAGCCGATGGAGGAAAACCTTCTGGTGAAAGGGTGACAAAGCCCAGGCTGTGACGTATTGTCGCACCCCTACACTGGCATTCGTGGAGCGTGTGCGCATGTGGCTGGTGCTTACGGACAGACCGCCAACACCGAGTCCGACGGGAGGTTGGATCCTGCGGATGATGAATGGCGCAACGCCGGTGAGGGTGCTTGTGACCGAAGGGGCGGTGGAGAGGGCGAGCCCGCCCAGCGCCGCAAACTGCAATATCTTTACCCAGCGCCGCACGTTTGAGCACTTGGCCAACGATAAGGCGGCGCGACACGAGTTCGAGGAGGACGGTTCGATCGTCATCCGCCCTGCCGACGTGGATATCCGTTCAGCGGATTGGCGCTACGCCTGAGGTCTCTCCGGCCTCACGATGGTCGGTCCTGAAGCTTGATGCGTCGTGGCTTACCGTCCGGCGTGGACGACGGACCGACCAAGTCAAAGGCATGACATTTGGTCCTTCCGGACGTAGGATTTTCACGCGAGGGGGCCGCCTCGGAGTTGGTCTGATGTGGCTGAAACCTACTGACCGTCCGCCCACCCGCTGTCCTGAGGGTGGCTGGACCCTTCGGATGCTGAGCGCCTACAGCCCGATCACGGTGCGAGTCACCGACGAGGCTCTGAACGAGGTTGTTCCACCCAACGCTCTCAGCGCCAACATCTTCACCTGCCGTGAAACGTTCTATCTTCTTGCTGACGAGAAGTTCGCCCGTCACGAGCTCGAGCCGGATGGGTCCATCACCATACGCTCGGCCGATGTAAGGCACGTCTGAGGGGCGTCCGCCCGCGATGGCGAGGGGCGGATCAGCCCCGGAATGAATCCTTGGCCGCTCGGACGGTGGCAAAGGCCTCATGATCGGCCTTGCCGGGCGCCAACCTGGGCGCGCGCAGGAACGGATTGGTCGCCTTTTCCAGGCCGATGGTGGTGGGCACGGTCGGTTCGCCGCGCTTGCGGGCTTCGAACACGGCTTCGGCTCTCGCCTTCAGCGCCGGATCGGGATCGACGGTGAGCGCAAAGCGGGCGTTGGCGGCCGTGTACTCATGGGCGCAATAGACGGTGGTGTCGTCAGGCAGGGCCGCCAGGCGCGAAAGACTGGCCCACATTTGCGCCGGCGTGCCTTCGAACAGTCGTCCGCAGCCGAGCGCGAAGAGGGTGTCACCGACAAACGCAATGCGATCTGCAGCGTCAAAATAGGTGATGTGACCTAGCGTGTGTCCCCCGGTGTCGATGACCTGCAGACGGGTTTCGCCAAGCTCGACCACATCGCCATCGACGACAGTCCGATCCAGCGGCGCGATGCGGGTCACCTCGGCCGGGCCGACAATATAGGCGCCTGTGGCCGCCTTGATCTCGGCGTTGCCGCCGGCGTGGTCCGGGTGCCAATGGGTGTTGAAGATGAAGTCGAGGGTCCAGCCGGCTTCATCCAGGGCTTTCAGGATCGCGCCTGCATCCGGTGTGTCGATGGTGGCGGTCTTCCCGCTCGCCTCGTCGCGGATGATGTAGCCGTAGTTGTCTTCAAGGCAGGGGAACTGGCGGACGGCCAGGGGCATGGGAGCCTCGCGGATTGTGGATTTGTCGAGCGTCACCCTACATGATCACGCAACGATGCGGGAGCGCCGATGCGCCAGGACGTCTTAGAGCTTCGGCGGTTCTATACTTCGCCGCTCGGCCGTCAGGTCGCAGCGCTGATTGGCCGCAAGGTGAAAGAAGCCTGGGGCGATGTCTCCGGCCTCGATGTGCTCGGGCTCGGCTATGCAACGCCGCTGCTCGCCGAAGCCGGCCAGCGCCGTCGAATCGCCGCCATGCCCGCTGCCCAGGGCGTTGAGGTATGGCCGGCCGACAGCGGTTCACTTTCCTGCCTGGTGGAAGACGCCGCCCTGCCGTTTCCCAACGCCCTGTTCGATCGCATCGTCGCCTTGCACGCCCTTGAGGAGAGTGAGGATCCCGGTGAATTGCTGCGCGAAGTCGGCCGCGTCATGGCCCCTTCCGGTCGCCTGATCGTCGCCGCCACCGCCCGCCATGGCCTGTGGGCGGACGCCGAAACAACGCCGTTTGGCCAAGGCCGCCCGTTCAGCCGGGCTCAGCTCGAACGGCTGTTGATCGAGGCGGAGCTGCAGCCGCACGGCTGGACTCGCGCTCTCTATGCCCCGCCCCTTGAAAGCGCGCATCGCTGGGCTGCGTCTTTCGAGCGCCTGGGCGCCCGGCTGTGGCCGCCTTTCGCCGGCGTTATCCTGATGGAGGCGACAAAGCAGACCTACGCCGTGATTCCCAAGGCCGTGCGACAGCGGGTGCGGGCGACGCCGGTGTTCCAGCCGGCCGCCGTCGCCCGCGACGCCGGCCTCGCGGCCTGAGGCGTGCGCGGGCCTTGGAGAGCGGCCAAATTCAGTCCACCCTGACCGGCCCTCGCCCTTCGTTGAGGTCGTCCGCATGAAAATGCTCGTCGCCGTCATCAAGCCAAGCCGCCTGGACGCGGTGCTGGACGCGGTCACGCGCGCCGGGGCCACCGGTCTGACCGTCAGTGAGGTGCGCGGCTACGGCCGGCAAAAGGGCAAGACCGAGATCTACCGGGGCGCCGAATACGAGGTGAAGCTCCTGCCCAAGGTGCGACTGGAGATCGCGGTCCCCGACGAAATGGTCGACGGCGTCACCGAGGCGGTGGCCGCAGCGGCGAACACCGGCAAGATCGGCGATGGCAAGCTGTTTGTCCTCGATCTGGAAGCCGCATTGCGCATCCGCACCGGCGAGCGCGACCTGGCCGCGATCACCGGCTGAAACGCTGGCGTCGGGTTTACCGCCGTCTCAGCAGGAACAACGCCTGTTCCGCCCGGAGGTTGGCAAACGCTCCTTTGGGGTCAATGGCCTGCGCCGGCCGCCCGCCCGCAAAGGCGGCGCAGGCGTCGATCGCAAGGCCGAGTTCGTCGCAAAAGTCGGTGAAGTCGGCCAGGGTGCACAGATGGATGTTCGCGGTGGCCCACCAGGGCTCCGGGAGCGCCTTGGTCAACGGCATGCGGCCGCCGGCCAAAAGGTCGAGCCGCACCCGCCAATGGCCGAAGTTCGGCAGCGAGATGATGGCTCGCTCGCCGATCCGCATCAGTTCCGAGAGCACATGGCGCGGGCGCGCCACCGCCTGAAGGGTCTGAGAGAGGATGACGTAGTCGAAGGCCCCCGCAGGGAAGTAGTCCAGGTCGCGATCGGCGTCGCCCTGCATGACTGAAAGTCCACGCGCCAAACAAGCGGCGACACCTTCGGGACTGATCTCGACCCCCCGGCCATCGACGCCACTCTGACCGACCAGCAACTCCAGAAGGTCACCGGAGCCGCAGCCCACGTCCAGAACCCGCGCGCCGGGCTTCACCAGCCGAATGATCTCGGCGAAATCCGCCCGCACCGAGGTCACGGAGCGCTCCAGGCCAGGGCGGCCGAATCCAGGAATCCGGCCAGAGCCGCGCGCAGCACCGGCTCATCGAGCAGAAAGGCGTCATGGCCCTTGCCGCTGGCGATCTCGACGAAGCTGACCCTGGCGCCGGCGGCGTTCAGAGCCCGGACGATCGTCTGGCTTTCATGGCTCG
Organism: Caulobacteraceae bacterium; assembly: GCA_036491455.1. Classification (GTDB taxonomy): domain Bacteria; phylum Pseudomonadota; class Alphaproteobacteria; order Caulobacterales; family Caulobacteraceae; genus Acaudatibacter. The sequence goes on along the minus strand of DASXBY010000112.1, from coordinate 2,052 downwards.
GATAAAGCCAGTCGGAGGTGAATGAGACCACGAAAAACCGCACGTCCCGAGCGCTCGCGAAGGCGCTGGCGAGACCGCCAGTCTGGCCCGCGGTCAGGTCGAAGTAGTCCATGGCCCGCGTGATGTAGAGGTAGGAATTGGCGTCGAAGCGGTCGACGAACGCCGCACCCTGGTGGCGCAGATAGCTCTCAACCTGAAAATCGGCGTCGAACCCCCAGGAGAGGCCGTCGCGCTGCAATTCGCGGCCGAACTTGCGCTGCAATGCCTCTTCCGAAAGGTAGGTGATGTGCGCCGCCATCCGCGCCACAGCCAAGCCCTTCTCGGGACGCACGCCAGCCTTGGCGTAGGCCCCCTCACGCCAGTCCGGATCAGCCATGATCGCCTGCCGCCCAACCTCGTGAAACGCGATGTTTTGCGCCGAGTGGCGTGCGGCCGCGGCAATGACCACGGCCGCGAACAACTTTTCCGGGTAACTGGCCGCCCATTGCAGCGCCTGCATGCCGCCCATCGATCCGCCGACCACAGCGAAGAGGCGCTCGATGCCCAGCGCCTCGACGAGCCTCGCTTGCGCGCGAACCATGTCGCCGATGGTGATCACCGGAAATGCCAGACCCCAGGGTTCATCCGTATCCGGATTGATCGATGAGGGCCCAGTGCTGCCCATGCAGCCGCCGACGACGTTGGCGCAGATGATGAAATGTCGATCCGGGTCGAGCGGAAGGCCCGGGCCTACCATGCCTTCCCACCAGCCCGGCTTGCCAGTCAGCGGATGGGCGCCACGGACATGCTGATCCAGGGTCAGGGCGTGGCAAACCAGAATGGCGTTGGAGCGGGCGTCGTTGAGCGTTCCCCAGGTACGATAGGCGATCTCGAGGCCGCCGAGCTCTCCGCCGGCATCCAGCGGCAGAGGCGTCTCGAAGGCCATGACGCCTCCATTTTCTTCCGCGATCGCCGCCGGGCCTTGCATCCGGCCTCTGGATAAGCAAAGCGGCCGGCTGTCAACCGGAGCGGGCTCAGGCGGCGGCCAGCGCCTCGGCGTGGCCCATCGGGACCCACCCCTGACGTTCGCGCCAATCGGCCGGCGTGTCGGCGAAGCGGTCGAGCCTGAGCTTGGCCAGATCGGCGAAGGAGCAGCGTCCGTCGACGACGAGGTCGCGCACCGCATGACCGCTGGCCGGCGATAGGCCGAATCCGACGCCGCTCATGGTCGCCACCGTCAGGCTGTCGGAGACCCGGTCAAGCACCGGCCGCCCGTCCGGCGTCGTTTCCACCACCCCGGCCCAGCTGCGGATGACCCGGAGGTTGGCCGCCTTGGGCAAGAGCTCGGCGACCCGGCGAGCCAGGCTTTGCAGCACCGGTGTCGAGGGCCGCCGCAGCGGTCCCAAAGGCTCGACCTCGTCCAGCCATTCGTGCGGGCCGCCGCCATAGGCGAGGTTGCCGCGTCGGGTCTGGCGTCCGTAGAGGCCGTTGCCGTCGATCCCACCGAACGGCATCAGCGGGGCCGGTTCGGTGACGATCATCTCCGCCCTGGCCGGCGCCAGGGGCAGCCTGACCCCGATCGGCGCCAGCAGGGCCTCGGCCTGGGGTCCGGCCGCGACCACCACGTGGTCGCATTCGAAAACGCCCCGCGACGTTTCAACGCCGGTGACCCGGCCGTCCTTTTCATGGATCGCCACTGCCGGCGTGTGTTGCAGCACGCGGCCGCCCAGATCCTGCAGGGCCCAGGCGTAAGCCTGGACGGTGCGCTGCGGATTAGCCTCGCCGCCGAAGTCGCGAAGATGAATGCCGCCGGTGACGTTGTCCGCGGCCAGGGGAACGCGCTCGCGGACCTCGTTCGGGTCGAGGTCGTCCACGCGGTAGCCCAGACCGCGGCAGATCTCGGCCATGCGCCGATAGTTGGCGAGGTGATGCTCGGTGACCGCGAAGATCACCCGTTCGCGCCGGTACTCCGTGGCGTAGCCCAGCAGATCATCCATCTGCGGCCACAAGCACTGCTCCTCGTGGAACAGCGGGCTGTGATAGTGCGAAGCGCCGCCGCCGTTGCGGCTCGAG
>DASXBY010000111.1:0-29399 GCA_036491455.1 Caulobacteraceae bacterium | reverse complement strand
TCTTCGACGGGCGAGCAGAAGGCTTTGATCCTCAATCTGATTCTCGCCCAGGCGGGACGCCTTTCACGTGCCATTTCGTCGCCGAATCCTATATTGTTGCTGGACGAGGTGGCCGCGCATCTCGACGCCGGTAAGCGCGCGGCGTTGTTTGATGAAATCGAGGCCCTGGCGCTGCAGGCCTTCCTGACGGGCGCGGACGAGTCCCTGTTCGACACGCTGAAAGGCCGAGCCCTGGCGGTCAGGGTGGAAGGCTCCAAACTGACGCCCCTGGACGAGAACGGATGACCGACGAACCGATCGACGACCCCCTGAAAGACCCCGAGGACTACGGCGCCGACTCCATCAAGGTGCTCAAGGGCCTGGAGGCGGTTCGCAAGCGTCCGGGCATGTACATCGGCGACACCGACGATGGCTCGGGCCTGCACCATATGGTCTATGAGGTGGTCGACAACGCCATCGACGAGGCGCTGGCGGGCTACGCCCAGAGGGTCGAGGTGACCCTCAACGCAGATGGCTCGTGCACCGTGATCGACGACGGCCGCGGCATCCCCACCGACATCCACGAGGGCGAGGGCGTCAGCGCCGCCGAGGTCATCATGACCCAACTGCACGCCGGCGGGAAATTCGACCAGAATTCCTACAAGGTGTCCGGCGGCCTGCACGGCGTGGGCGTTTCGGTGGTCAACGCCCTGTCCGACTGGCTGGAGCTTCGCATCTGGCGCGGCGGCATGGAACACCGCATGCGCTTCGAGGGCGGCGATACGGTGAAGCCCCTGGCGATCACCGGCGTCGCGCCGAAACGGCCGGACGGCGAGTTCTTTTCCGGCACCGAGGTCACCTTCCTGCCTTCGCTCGGCACCTTCGCCCATATCGACTTCGACCGCCACACCCTGGAGCATCGTCTGCGCGAGCTGGCCTTCCTCAATTCCGGCGTGGTCATCGTCCTGAAGGACCTGCGCGATGTCGAGCCCTTCGAGGAGACGCTGCATTACGAAGGCGGCGTGGAGGCCTTCGTGCGCCATCTGGACAAGGCCAAGTCGCCGCTCCTGAAGAGCCCGATCGTCATCAAGGGCCGGCGCGAGAAGGTCGAGATCGAGCTCGCCCTGTGGTGGAACGACGGCTACCACGAGACCATGCTGTGCTTCACCAACAACATCCCCCAGCGGGATGGAGGCACGCACCTCTCCGCCTTCCGCGCCGCCCTCACCCGCGTGGTCCTGGGCTACGCCGAGAGCTCCGGCGCCGCGCGGCGGGACAAGGTCCCTTTGGGCGGCGAAGACGCGCGCGAGGGCCTGACCTGCGTGATGTCGATCAAGGTCCCCGACCCAAAATTCTCATCCCAGACCAAGGACAAGCTGGTTTCGTCCGAGGTGCGGCCGGCCGTCGAGGGCCTGGTCGGCGAAGGCGTGGCGGAATGGTTCGAGGAACATCCGACCGAAGCCCGCGTGATCGTCCTGAAGATCGCCGAGGCGGCCGCCGCCCGCGAAGCCGCGCGCAAGGCTCGCGAGCTCACGCGCCGCAAGTCGGCCCTGGAGTTCTCCTCCCTCCCCGGCAAGCTCGCCGACTGCCAGGAGCGAGATCCGGCCAAGTCCGAACTGTTTCTCGTCGAGGGCGATTCCGCCGGCGGCTCGGCCAAGCAGGCGCGCAACCGCGAGAACCAGGCCGTGCTGCCCCTGCGCGGCAAGATCCTCAACGTGGAGCGCGTGCGTCAGGAGAAGATGCTGGGCTCCGAGCAGATCACCAACCTGGTGACGGCGCTGGGCGCCGGCATCGGCCGCAATTCGGAGGACCGCGAAGGCTTCGACATCGAAAAGATCCGCTATCACCGCGTCGTGGTGATGACCGACGCCGACGTCGACGGGGCGCACATCCGCACCCTGCTGCTGACCTTCTTCTATCGGCAGATGCCGGAGGTGATCGAGCGCGGCTATCTCTACATCGCCCAGCCGCCCCTCTACAAAGCCAGCAAGGGCAAGGCCTTCCGCTATCTGAAAGACGACGTCGAGATGGAGACCTATCTGGTCGACGAGGGCCTGGAAGGCGCGGAACTCGATCTGGCCTCCGGCGAGCGGATGACGGGCGCCGACCTCGCCGACATCGTCCAGGTCTGCCGCCAGGCCAAGGCCAATATCGAACGCCTGGCCGCGCGCGCCCCGGCCTTCGCCGTCGAGCAGGCGGCGCTCGCGGGCCTGTTGGGCAATTCCGACGACGTTGGCGAAGCCGCTCGCCGGCTTGGCCTCTACGCCGAGGAAGGCGACGGCGCCTGGACGGGCGCGCCGGCGCTGGGCGGCTATCAGTTCACCCGCGTCAAGCGCGGGGTGACCGAACACATTGTCCTGGACGGCCAGGCCCTGCATTCGGCCGACGCCCGGCGCCTGGGCGAGCGGTCCGCCAGACTTTCGGAGACCTTCTCCGCCCCGGCCGTCTTCCGCCGACGCGAGCGCACCCACACCGTGCGCGGACCGCTGGATCTGGTGGCGGCGGTGTTCGAATCCGGTCGCCGGGGCCTCGCCGTGCAGCGCTACAAGGGCCTTGGCGAAATGAACCCCGACCAGCTGTGGGAGACGACGCTGGACCACAACGCCCGCACCCTGCTGCAGGTGAAGGTCGACCACGCCGACGACGCCGACGACATGTTCACCCGCCTGATGGGCGATCTCGTCGAGCCGCGCCGCGAATTCATCCAGGAAAACGCCCTGGACGCCGCCGTCGACGTCTGACGGGCATCGCCACCATGGCGCGGCGTGGGGACCCGGCGCTCGATGGCTACCGCTCAGCGCCAAGCGCCGCGCAGAACCTGAGCACCGCCTCGCCATAACGTTCGAGCTTGGCATGGCCGACGCCGTCGATGGCCAGCAACGCGGCGCGGTCCGGCGGCCTGTGGCGGGCGATCTCGGCCAGAGTGCGGTCATGAAAGATCACATAAGGCGGCAGGCCCTGCCGGACGGCCTCCTCGCGACGCCACGCGCGCAGGGCCTCGAATAGCGGTTCCTCGATATCGGACATCCGCCGCCCCAAGTCCGCGCGCCGCATTCGGGCCCGCGCCGGACCTGCCTTCGGCGTCTTCAGGACCGTCAGCTTGCGCTCGCCGCGATACACCTCGCGCACGGCGTCGCGATCGGCCAAGGCAATGAGGGGCCGACCGTCGTTCGGCCGTTCGACCAGCAATCCCTCGAACAGGAGCTGCTCGATCAGGTCGCGCCATTCGCCGGGATCGACCTCCTGGCCTACGCCGAAGGTCGACATGCCCGCCTCGTCCTCGCTCACCCCCTTGGTCCGGCCCAGGAGATGATCGACCAGGCGACCCCGACCGAACCTGCCGCCCAGACGCTGGACCGCCGAGAGCGCCTTCCGGGCCGCTTCCGAGACGTCGATCCCGGCGGGCGGAGTCAGGCAGCGGTCGCATCGGCCGCATGGCGCGGCGTCCGCCTCTCCGAAGTAGCGACGCACGGCCTGGGCGCGGCAGGTCGCGCCGCCCAGCATGGCGTAGAGCTGGCGCACCTTGCGCGTCTGAACCTGGGCGACCTCTTCGGGCAGCTCACGCCGGCGGATACGCTCGAGCGCCCAGGCCATGTCCGACGCCCCATAGAGGGTGATTCCATCGGCCGGTTCGCCATCGCGACCGGCGCGCCCCACCTCTTGCCAATAGGCTTCGATCGAAGCCGGCGGATCGGCATGGATGACGAAGCGCACGTCCGGCTTGTCGATCCCCATGCCGAAGGCGATCGTGGCGACGATCACCGCGTCTTCTTCGGACCTGAACCAGTCCGAGCGCTCGTGACGGACCGCCTTGTCGAGGCCGGCGTGATAGGCGCGGGCCTTCACGCCCTGATCGGCCAGCCGTTCGGCGAGCGCCTCTGAGCCGTCGCGTGATCCGCAGTACACGACGCCGGATTGGTTTTTGCGCGCAGCCACCAGTTCGCCGACGCGGCGGCGCGCGCCGTCGCGCTTGGCCTCGGCGCTCAGGGCAAGCTCCGGTCGGGCGAAACTGGCGACGAATTCGCTCGCCTGGCCGAGCCGCAGCTGCCCGCGGATGTCCTCGCGCGTGCGGGCGTCGGCCGTGGCGGTCACCGCCAGACGCGGAACCCCTGGGAAGAGGTCGGCCAGCCGACCCAGCGCTCGATATTCCGGCCGGAAATCGTGACCCCACTGGCTGACGCAGTGGGCCTCATCGATGGCGATCAAGGCCACCGGAGCCGCCGTCAGCCGTTCGAGCACGCCCTGCATCAGGCCCTCGGGTGAGAGATAGATGAGATCGAGCTCACCCGCCGTGAGCGATCGCCACGCGCGCGCCCGCTCCTCAGGCGAGAGGCCACTGTCGACACGCGCCGCGCGCACGCCCAGCTGGCGCAAGGCATCGACCTGATCGTGCATGAGCGCAATCAACGGCGAGATCACCAGCCCGACACCGGGCCGCAGCAGCGCGGGGATCTGGTAGCAAAGGCTCTTTCCGCCGCCGGTCGGAAGCACGGCCAGCGCGTCCCGTCCGGCCAGGACCTCGTCGATCACCTCGCCCTGAAGGCCGCGAAACTCGGCGTGGCCGAACACCTCGCGCAGCACCGCGCGCGCCTGCTCGAGGTCGGGGGTCATGTGCGCCTTATGTCAGGGCGACCGCGTCCGAGAAAGCACCGCTTAAGCCTTCCTCAACCCCTGGAGCGGCATGGCGCCGTGAGCTAGAACCCGCCGGGGCGTCGCGCAAGGATCGAAGATGGCCAATCCCGCCAGCGGCGGCCCACCGCCGCGTAGACGGCGGACGCTGCTGGGTGGAGCGCTCTACTGGGGCGTGGTGCTCGGCGTCTGGGGCCTGATCTTCTTCGCCGGCTTCCTGATCGTCTTCGCCCGCGACCTGCCCGACACCTCGCACCTCTACGATGTCCACCGGCAGCCCTCGATCACCTATCTCGATCGTTCAGGCTCGGTGATCGCCGTGCGCGGCAGCGAATATTCGCCGCCGGCCGATCTCGATTCCCTGCCGGCCTATGTGCCCGCGGCCTTCGTCGCCATCGAGGACCGCCAGTTCTACCATCACCTCGGGTTCAATCCGTGGGGCATGTTCCGCGCCGAGGTCTACAACCTCGCCCACCCGCACGGGACGCTGCATGGCGGCTCGACCATCACCCAGCAGCTGGCTCGAAACATCTTTCTCACCCCCGCCCAGACCTACCGCCGCAAGATCCAGGAGCTGATCCTGTCGGTGTGGCTGGAGATGCACTACTCGAAGAAGCAGATACTCGCCCTGTATCTGAATCGCGTGAACTTCGGCGGTGGCGCCTATGGCATCGAAGCCGCCTCGCAACGCTATTTCAACAAGCCGGCCAAGAACCTGACCCTCGGCGAGGCGGCCCTGCTGGCGGCGACCATGAAGGGTCCGTCGCGCTACAACCCCGCCGCCAATTCCGACCGCGCGGCCAAGCGCGCTACGGTGGTGCTGGACGCCATGGTCCAGACGGGGGCCATTTCGCCCGAGGAGCGCGACCAGGCCTTTGCCCAGCCTGTGCATGTGTCGGCCACCCTCTCGGACCAGCGCGGCCAGTACTTTGTCGACATGCTCGACGGCCAGGTCCGCTCCCTGGTCGGCCAGCCCACCGAGGACCTCGTGGTCGAGACCACCCTTGACCTGCCGATCCAGTCGGCCGCCGCCGAGGCGGTGCGCGCCGGCGTCGCCGCCCATGCCGTCGAGCGCGTGGCCCAGGGCGCCATGATCGCCGTCGATGGCCAGGGCCGCATCCGCGCCTATGTCGGCGGCACCGACTATTCGGTCACCCAGTTCGACCGTGTCAGCCAGGCCCGCCGCCAGGCCGGCTCGGCGTGGAAGCCGTTCGTCTATCTGGCGGCCATGGAGGCCGGCCACACGCCACAGGAACAAGTGGTCGACGAGCCGATCACGATAAACGGCTGGACCCCACGCAACTACACGGGCCGCTATCTCGGCCAGATCACGCTGGAGACGGCTCTGGCGCAGTCAATCAACACCGTGGCCGCCAGGCTCGCCAACGAGGTCAGCACCCAGCGCGTGGCCGAGGCCGCCCAGCGGCTCGGCATCTCCTCGCCGATCCAGACCAATCCGTCGATGGCCCTGGGGGCCGTGGACGTCTCGCCGATGGAAATGGCCCAGGCCTACAACGCCTTTTCCAACGGAGGCTTCCGCGTCGCCCCCTATGGCGTCGAGCGGATCCGCACCGCGGCCGGCCGGATCCTCTATCAGCACGGCACCGAGACCAGCGATCGCCAGGGCGTCATCGGGCAGCCGGCCCTGTCGGAGATGGACCAGATGCTGCGCCAGGTGATCGCCGGGGGCACGGGGACGCGGGCGCGGATCGGCGGCTATGACCTGGCCGGCAAGACCGGCACCACCAGCGACTACAAGGACGCCTGGTTCTGCGGGTTCACCGGCGGTTTCACGGCCGTGGTGTGGGTCGGGCGCGACGACGCCACGCCCATGAGGAAGATTACCGGCGGCTCGGCCCCGGCTGAGATCTGGCGCAACTTCATGATCGCCGCTTTGCCACGGCTGCAGGTCCAGCCGATCCCCAGCGGAACGCCATTGCCGCCGTCGCCGGGCGAAGCGCTCGACCAGGCGGCGCTGGCCGGTATGGCGACGCCAGACGCCGAAGCGCCGAACGGCGTGGACGCGCCCGAACCTCCGGGCGTGGGGCCGCCGAAACTGCCCCCGGAAGGTCCGAGGTGGGTTTTCCCCGGGCAGGCGGGCTACCCGCCCCAGCAGCCCCCTGGTCCGTCAGGCTATCCGCAAGCCGCGCCGCCGGCGGAGCCGGACCAGCCGCCGCCGCAGACCCGCCGACGCCTGACACCGGACCCCAACGGCCCCGAGGAAGTCCCCGCGCCTCAGCCCGACTAGGCTGGCTTCTCAGGGACCCGCGTGGCGGGCGAGCGAGCGGAACAACAGGCGGATGTCGAAGCGGCCGGTGGCCAGGGCGCCCGCCTTGAATGCTGGCACGGCGACCCAGAGTTCGAGCGCGGTCACCGAGGCCATGAGCGCCGCCGTCGCCAGAATCTCCCACAGCGGCGGATCGGCCGCCGAGCGGGCCGCCATCATGAACGGCGTGAACAGGGGGATCCAGGTCAGGGTCTTGAGGAGCGGCGCGTCCGGGTGGCCGATCGACTGGCTCATGAAGATCGGCGGCACGCTCATGATGATCATCATCGGGCCCAGCAGGGTCTGGGCTTCGCGCGCGGTTTCGCAGAAGGCGCCGATGGTGACGTAGAGCGTGGCGAACATCAGATAGCCGCCCGCGAAGTAGAGGGCGAAATAGGCCCAGCGTCCGTGATTGAGCAGGACCCCAGCCAGGGCCCTGGCCAGGTCCGGAGAGCGGATGGCGGCCACCCCCAGGCCGATCGAGATCCAGAAGACGAGGATCGTGCCGGTGACACAGGCGACGCCCAGGATCTTGCCGCCCATGATCTCCGGCACCGAGGCGGACGACAGCAGCACCTCGATGATGCGGCTGGTCTTCTCCTCCATGACGCTATTGAGCAGCATGCCGGCGCCGGTAAGCACGACCATCCACAACAGCATGCCCATGGCCAGGCCGGCGATCGCCGGTAGCTGGTCGGTGAGCTCGACTTTGCCGGCGGCGGCCCTCGGCGAATAGTCTGAGATGTCTAGGGAAAGGGTCTCCACCTTATCGAGCTTGACGGGGTCGATACCCAGGGCCTTCAGCCGGTCGGCCCGCACCTGGCGCTCGATCGCCCGGTTGATCTGACCCTCCAGAGCGTTGGCGCCGATGTTGCGGCTCCAGAAATCGACGGCAACGGTGTCACCGGACGGATGGACGATGGCCGCCGCTTCCAGCGGTTGGCCGTCCGGCAGAAGGGTAGGACCGCGCAGGTACGGCTGGACGCGCCGCGCGGCGTCCGCCGGATCGGCGTAGGGAGGCTGAGGATCGGGGGCGAGGACGGCCGGCGGCTTGGCGCCGGGAGGCGGAGCCAGGGCGTTGGCCACCGCCGCCTTGAGGTGTTCGCCGGTGAAATCGATCACCGCCACGCGCGGAATGGGCGTCGAATGGCTGAGCGCCATGGGCGCGATGACGATGGTCGAGAGGCCCACCGGCAATAGCAGCAGCGACAGCCAGAAGCCGGCCGTGCGAACATAGGCCAGGTATTCGCGGCGGGCGATACGCAGCAGGCGGATCATTCGGCGCCTCCGCCCGTCAGCACCAGAAAGGCATCGTGAAGTTGCGGCTCACGCAGCTCGAAACGGCGGATGTCGAGGCCTTTGGCGAAGGCCTCGCGGAGGGCCTCCTGGGCCGGGGCGCCGCGACTGAGGGAGGCGCTGGCGCGCAGGCCGCCGGCGGGCATGAGTTCGGACGTCACCTCGGCGATGCCGGGCAGGTCCGAAAGCTGTTCGGCAGCGAAATCCCCCTCAAGCAGCAAGGTCCGAGGCGCGGCGGACCTGGCCGCCTCGACCGTCCCGTCAAACACCTTGCGACCGCGGGCCATCAGCAGCACCTGGTCGCACAGGCGCTCGGCGTGCTGCATGACGTGGGTGGAGAAGATCACGGTCGCGCCGCCGGCGGCGATCTCGCGAATGAGGTCCTCCAGCGCCTGTTGATTGGCGGGATCCAGGCCGCTGAACGGTTCGTCGAGGATCACCAGCTCAGGATGGTGCGCCAGGGTGGACAGGACCTGCACCTTCTGGGCCATGCCTTTGGAGAGTGACTTGATCGGCTTGTCCGCGAACTCGCTGAGGCCATAGCGGACGAGCAGGTCGCGGCCACGCCTGGCCCCTTCGGCGGTCGAAAGTCCTTTCAGGCTGGCCAGAAAGGCCATGGCCTTCACCGGCGTCATGCGGCGATAGAGTCCGCGCTCTTCTGGCAGGAAGCCGATGCGATTGCGCACGCGGCCCGGATCGTCCTCGCCCAGGACGTGCACGCGGCCGGCCGTGGGCGCGATGAGGCCCAGAATCATGCGGACCGTGGTGGTCTTGCCCGCGCCGTTGGGGCCCAGGAAACCGAGGATCTTGCCCGCTTCCAGTTCGAAGGAGAGGTCATCGACCGCGGTGAAGGCGCCGTAGCGCTTGGTCACGCCGATGACGTTGAGGGCGGCGGCCATGTCAGTTCGGCTCGCCAAAGGCCAGCAGGGAGACGCCGTGACGGCGCAACCAGGCGCGATGAGTGGAGGGATCGCCGACCAGCTTCCGCACCAGCGCCCAGAACTGCGGCCCGTGGTTGGCTTCGACGAGGTGGCAGCATTCGTGGGCGGCGACGTAGTCCGCGGTCGCGAGCGGGGCCAAGGCCAGGCGCCACGAAAGCCGCACCCGCCCACGCGATCCGCGCGCCGGCGGCGAGCACGAGCCCCAGCGGCTCGCTGGATCGCTCACCGATATTTCGGGCAGGGCCACGCCGAGGCGCGTGCAGTGTCCTCCGCACAGCCGGCGAAATCGTTCCAAGGCAGCCATCTTCACCGCTCGGGCCAGGAGTTGGGGATCGACCTCACCAACACCACAGCCGCGCAGAACGCCGCCCTCAATCCTGGGCCGCCGCCCATCCGGCTGCAGCATCCAGACTTCGCCGAACACCTGGATGCGTGAGCCTGCCGCCAGCGATTGCCGCGCCGGCCGCGCCTTCAGGCGCGCCGCCAGCCAGCCGCGCCGGGCGCGGGCGAAGTCCACCGCGTCTGACAGGCGCCTGACCGAGGGCGCGCTCGCGACCGCCTCGCCCGTGCGCGGATCGATGCGCACCGACACCCGCCGTGAGCGGCCATTGACCCGCAGACGCACGACGATCCCGTCAACGTCGACCCGCTCTCCGTCGGCCAGGGCGGGGGCGAAAAATCTCATTGGATGAAAATGGCGACCTGGCCGCTCACAAGGCCGCTTCGCGTACGGCGATGAAGTCGCGCACCTTGGGATAGATTTCCTGGTCGAAGCGACGGCCGTTGAAAACGCCATAGTGGCCGACGCCCGGCTGAACATAGAGCTCGCGCCACTTGTCCGGCACGTTGACGCACAGGTCGTGGGCAGCTTGCGTCTGGCCGACGCCGGAAATGTCGTCCCGCTCGCCTTCGACCGTCATCAGGCCGATGTCCGTCAGCGCTCCGGGATCCACTTTGCGGCCGCGGTGGGTCATTTGACCCTTGGGCAGCAGGTAACGCTGGAAGACCACATCGATCGTCTGAAGATAGAACTCCTCGGATAGGTCCAGCACGGAAAGGTACTCGTCGTAGAACTCGCGGTGCTTTTCGGCCGAGTCGCCATCGCCCTTCACGAGGTTGTCAAAGTAGCGCCAGTGGGCGCTCTGATGCGCCTCCGCATTCATCGAGATGAAGCTGTAGAGCTGAACAAAGCCCGGATAGACGCGCCGAAGCGCTCCGGCGTAGGGCGGCGGCACGGTGTAGATCATCCGCGACTGAAACCAGGTGAACGGCCGCTCTTCGGCGAGCCGGTTGGGCGCTGTCGGCGACAGGCGCGCGTCGATGGGCGACCCCATCAAGGTGAGGCTGGCGGGCCGTAGCGGATCGTCGGTCTCCGACATCAGGCCGGCGGCGGCAAGAGCCGCCGGTCCCGGCTGGCAGACGGCGACGACATGCGCCCGGCGGCCGATCTCGCCCAGGATGTCGATCAGGTGGTCGATGTAGTCGTGCAGATCGAAACGGCCGTCGAGGATCGAAACGTCGCGAGCGTTTGACCAGTCGGTGACATAGACGTCGTGGTCAGCCAGGAAGGCGCGCACCGTGCCGCGCAGCAATGTTGCGAAGTGGCCCGACAGGGGCGCCACGATCAACACGGCCGGCGCCTCAGCGCCGAGGCCGGCTTCAGCCAGCGCCGCCGGATCTCGGATAAATCGCCGCAGCCTGACCCACGGCGAGCGCCATACCGTCTCCATGCGCACCGGCACGAGCGATCCGTTGACGCTCACCGCCTCGATTCCCCATTCGGGACGAAGGTAGCGCCGCGTCAGGTTGGCGGTGACCTCGGCCGAGGCGGAGAGGCGCCGGCCGAATTCGGAGGCTGAGGCCGGATTGAACGGAGAGCTCCAGAAGTCTCGCGCCATTTCGGCGGCCAGGCGCAAAGGCGCCGCGGAGCGATAGGCAGACTCGTGCAACGCGTAGAGCATGTCGCCCCGTAAACAAATCCCCGACCTTGGCCAATATGGGGAGGGTTCGTCGGTGAAGTCCAGCGCGGCCGCTGCCGCGCTTCAGAGCCCGTCGCCGTCAAGCTGGACCGGCGCTAGCCTGCGGCCATGGCCGTCAGGACTTGCTTGGCCATAGCGGCGGGCGGCCCTTCGGCGACCGGCGCCACGAACCGGCCCTGCGGATCCATCAGGTAGATGACCGAGGTGTGGTCGAGGCTGTAGTCCGGTCCCGTCCCCTGGCGCGCGTAATAAACGTGGTAGCGGGCGGCGACGGCCTTGATGTTGGCCGGGGAACCCGTGAGGCCAATGGTCCCCTTGGGGAAAGACGGGCTCGACAGATAAGCTGCCAATTGCCTCGGCGTATCGCGCGCGGGGTCGATGCTGATGAACACCACCTGGAAATCTCTGGCCTTGACGCCAAGGTCGGCCTGGGCGCCGGCCAACGCCGCGAGGGTCGCCGGACAGGTGTCGGGGCAGAAGGTGTAGCCGAAGTAGACCACGCTCCACTTTCCCTTGAGCAGGCGCTGATCGACGCGGGCGCCGCTCTCGGTGGTGAGCTGGAACGGACCGCCAATATCTGAGGCCGCCGGAGCTTGTGGCCCGCACCCAGCGAGAGGCCCCGCCACCAGCAGAATCGCCACCGCAGCAAGGGCTATGGTAGGATCGTGGCGTCTCATAGGGGCGGAAGAGGACGGCGAACCTCGTCCGAACACGTGAGGCTTGAGGATCCAAGCGCGCATGGCGACGACGACGGTTGAGTCCCTGGAGGGCGTGCACGACGCCGCGGTAACACCGCCGCGAGCGAGTGCGCGTGACCTGCCGGGCGATACGCTCGGCGACATCGACGCGCAAGCGCAAGGCGTCGGCGCCGGCGGCATCCGCACCCGCACCCTGATCGTCCTGCGCCTGCTGGGCGTGGTCGGCCAGGCCGCCGCCATCGTCTTCGTGGGCGGGATCCTGCGCTTCCCGCTGCCCTACCTGCCCTGCGCAATCCTCGTGGGGGTCAGCGCCCTTTTCAACCTGCTGTTGATGATCTCTCCGGCCAGCCGTCGGCTGGCGAAGCCCTGGGAGGCGGGCGCGCAGCTTGTCTTCGACCTTCTGCAGATCGCCGGGCTGCTGCTGTTCACCGGCGGTCTTTCCAACCCGTTCTGCGTGCTGATGCTGGTGCCGGTCACGGTCGCCTTCGCCACCCTGCCGCCGCGATGGGCCATGGCCATCGGCGTCATAGCCGCCTCGCTGTGCCTGACCCTGATGTTCGCCGGCGCGCCCCTGCCCTGGCCGGGGACGGAGCAGTTCCGCCTGCCCATGTTGTACCGACTCGGTGTGGTCTGCGCCCTGCTGCTTGCTATGGCAGTGACCGGTGGCTTCTCCTTCTGGACCGCCAACCGCGCCTCGGAAATGGAACTCGCGCTGCACGTCACCGAGCGGGTGCTGGCGCGCGAACAGCGCATCTCCGCGCTGGGCGCCCTTGCGGCCGCGGCGGCGCATGAGCTCGGCACGCCTCTGACCACGATCACGGTGGTGGCCAAGGAGCTGGCCCGAGAGACTCCGGAAGGCCCCCTGCGCGAAGACGCCTGGTTGCTGATGGACGAGGCGCAGCGCTGCCGCGGAATCCTCAAGCGCCTGACGGATGCGCCGGAAGAAGCCGAGGCCGACCAGCGCCTCAGTCTCGAGGAATTCCTCGACGATATCGTCGCCCCGTTCGAAGGTGATCCCGTGGTCCGGGTCGAGGCCCTTGTCAGCGGGCCCGCCGACATGTCGGCGCCCGACATCTGGCGCCGCACCGAGATCATCCACGCGCTCAACTCGATCGTCGAGAACGCCTTCGACTTCGCCAAGGCGGAGATCCTGGTCGCCGCCAAGTTCGACGACCGCTACATCACCATCCAGGTGCAGGATGATGGACCGGGCTTCGCTCCGGAAGTGCTCGATCGCCTGGGCGATCCCTATGTGACCACCCGGCCGGGCGCCGAGGGTTCGCGCAGCGGCCACCAGGGAATGGGCCTGGGCTTCTTCATCGCCAAGACCCTGCTCGAGCGCACCGGCGCGGTAGTCAACTTCCGAAACGGCCGTCGTCGCGGCGCGATCGTCGCCGCCCGCTGGCCTCGCTCGGCGATCGAGGTCGAGGATTGAGACCGCCACGCCGACCCCGGGGCGCTGCCCTTGAAATCCGCTCGCGACGTGCGACAGTCCTCATGACAGGGGCGTAGTGATTGTTCCCGAGACGAAAAATCGAGGTGGGGCATGAGTGAACAATACCCCTCGGTCGCCAATCTTCCCGACCGGTCGCTGCTGTTGCTCGACGACGACGCGGTGCTGCGAAACCGCCTGGGCCGGGCGCTGGAGTCGCGCGGGTTCCAGACCACACTCGCCGAGTCGGTCGAAGAGGCCGCGGCCGCCGTGCGCGCCTCGCCACCGGCGTTCGCCGTGCTGGACATGCGCCTGGAGGACGGCTCGGGCCTTTCCATCGTCGATCTTCTGCGCGAGGTGCGGCCCGAGGCGCGGATCATCATGCTCACCGGCTACGGCAACATCGCTACCGCCGTGGCGGCCGTGAAGGCCGGGGCCGTCGACTATCTCTCGAAGCCGGCCGATGCGGACAACGTGGTAAATGCCCTACTCGCCAAGGAGGGCGGCGCGCCGCCGCCGCCGGAAAACCCGATGAGCGCCGACCGCGTACGCTGGGAGCACATCCAACGGGTCTACCAACAGTGCGGCTACAACGTCTCCGAGACCGCCCGGCGACTCAACATGCATCGCCGCACCCTGCAGCGCATCCTCTCCAAGCGCGCGCCGCGGTAAGGACGCGACCTAGGTGAGGGTGGCCCGAAACGCCGCAAGACGGGCGAAAGCGAGGGTCAGAGCCTTGCGCCGCGCCGGCGCCAGCAGGCTCTCCGGCGGTTCGCGCATGAGCGCCCCGTCGAAGCTGTCGGCGACGATCAGACCGGGTTCGTCTGGGAGCACCGCCACGGGGAATTCCGGGGCCACGGCGAAATAGAAGTGGTCGCAGAATGGCAGGTAGTCGCCCCACTTGCGGTCGGCGCGGAAGTCTTCAAGACCAGACTTCACCTCGACAATGGCGATCCGGCCGCGCGGCGAGAGGGCCATGATGTCCGCCCGCCGGCCGTTGGGCAGGACGACTTCCAGCAATGGGGCGAACCCCAGCGCCGTCACCAGCCGGGCCGCGCCGCGCGTCACGCCGCTGGTAGTCTCGGGGCGGCTGAGAACGAGCTCTACGAGGTCTTCCACGCCGCCACTCTCATTCCGGGTCCGTTCCGGATCAAGATGTGAGGCACAGAGAGACGGTCTCAGCATCTGGGAAGGCGGAATACTGATTTGCTGAAGATCAGGCCAGTTCAGTTCGCCGTGCCCAGATATGACTGCGGGGGCCGAAGCCCCCGCAGAAATATCGAGTTTTCGATCTTTTGGGACCTAGCGTCTCCGCTTCTTGGCTTCTCCTTGGCCTTCCCTTGCGGGTCGTCCTCGGTTCGTCCTCGTTGCTTCCTCGCCGCTCGACAATTGAAAGCTACGGCCACCCCGGGACCGAATCAAGCGCCGAATCCGGTCAAAAAGGCCCATCAAGGGGCTTATCCACAGGCCATGCACAGGAATCGTGATTCCGCATGTTTTTCCGGATGGAACCCGTGCGGACCTCAGGGATCGGGCGCCAGGCGGCCGGCGTAACCAAGAGCTTTAACGGCGAGCTCCACACGGGCTCGCTCGCCGACGGCCAGCGCCGGCGTCCGGGACAGCAGCCAAAGGTAGTGCCCGCCCGGCGTCGCCATCAGCGCGCAGGCGTCGTCGGCGGCGTGGTCGAGCACCCAGTACTCCTGGTGGAAGAGACCTCCGAGGAAGGCGATGCGGAGCTTAGCGCCGCCCGGGCCCGGCTCGATGTCGCCCATTACTGTCATCCGCTTAAGTTTTCCGCTGTTATCCCGGCAGGCGACGGTCACGGCGAAGCCTCCGCCTTTGGCCGGGATGAAATCGTCGGTCGCCGCGTGACAAGGGTGCGGATCGGCCGCAGCGATGCGGGCGATCTGATACCAGCGGCCGGTGTACATGGCGGCCGGCGCCGGTTTGACGGGCTGGGGCGCGCCGGCGGCGGCGGCCGTCGCGCAGGCGGAGAGGGCGAGGACGGCGCCCGTGATCCAGCGATGCATCAATCTCGATTCAATTTGCCCGTCCCGGCGCGCCGATGCCTGCGCGCCTCGCGAAGGTCAAGCCTGGCCGGATTAACCCTCAGCCGGCCGGCGCGTCGTAGACCTTCTTCCAGCGCTCAAGCTCCTCGGCGTTGTCGACCTGGAAGAAGCGATAGATCTGCTGCGAGGCCGCGTCGGCGCCAAAGCCGGTGCACGAGAGGGTCACCTTGGTCTTCGCCGCGCCCATCGGCTCGAACTGGACGATGATCACGGTTCGCTGGAACTTGTCGGCGTTCGGTAGCTCCTTCGGCGCCTGGATATTCTGGAACACGATCAGGCGCTCGGGCAGGAAGGTGATCACCCGATGCTTGATATTGTCCGGGTCGCCGATCGGCTTCTTGGGGTTGTAGGTCGCCTCCAAGGTTCCGCCGACTCGCATGTCGATGGCCGCCACCGGCGCATTCCAGCGCGCAAACTCCTTGGGGTCGACGAAGGATTTCCAGAGCACCGCGACCGGCGCGTTGATGACCACCGACTGCTGCAGGTCGCTCTGTCCGTCAGGCGTGACGAACGATGTGTCGACCACATTTGGCGACTTAACGGGCGAGGCGGCGCTCGCCTGGGCGAAGTCGGCGTTCGCGCAAAGCGTGACGGCCAGAGCCAGGACAACGGTTTTCATGAAGTCTCCCCAGGTTTGGTCTCGTTCTTGGCTGCGTCTCGCAGCCGGTCGAAATAGTCTCGCAGGGTGTCGACGCAGGCGTCGAAGGCCTCGAGCGAACGATGGGTTCGCGACTGCATCACGCCGCCCTCCATCACCGTCAGAACGAAGCGAGCCAGGCGGGTGCCGTTCGCGTCCCTGGGCAGGCTTTCGGGCGTCGCCGCCAGACAGGCCTCGATAGCGCCCGTCCAGCCATCGAAGTTGATCGCCAGCAATTCCCGCACCGGCGGATCAGGCTCATGGAGCTCAAGGGCGAGGCTGCCGATGGGACAACCGTAGAGGCAATCGGAGCGCGCCAGCATCCCGCGGTAGGCGGCGAGAAGGGCGAAGATCCTTTCGATCGGTTCGTCGACGCCGGCCCAGGCCGGCTCAAGCAGCATCGGGCCGATGCCGTCGCGATACCGGCGCAGAACCTCCAGCAGCAGATCCTGCTTGGTGGGAAAGGCGTGATAGAGGCTGCCAGAATTGGCGCCGGCCTCCCGAAGGATGTCGGCCACGCTGGTGGAATTGTAGCCCTTCTCGGCGAACAGGGTCATGGCCGCCATCACCAGGCGATCAGACGTGGGCAAAGTCTCTTGATCGGTCATTCAACCGACCTTTGAGCCGTCTTGATTGATTAGTCAACCAAGCTTTAGTTTGCGCTCGTCGGGGTTTAGAAGCCAGGCCCGAGAGCTCGAATGGGCAGGGGTCGGGGCGACCTACTCGGCCGCCATCGCCAGAGTGACGGAGCGATCTCTGAAGTTGATCGTCTTGAGGTACTCGATCCCCTCTTCAGCGATCTCGTCGCCGACCATCCGGTCGCCTTCGGACTTCAACTCGTCCATGTCGACGTACATGCCGTAGAAGGCCTTGGTCCGGTCGGTGATGATCCCTGCGTTGAGCAGGGTCTTGATCAGGACACGGAAGATGTTGGTCGCCCGCTTCATGTCTTCGACGCGTTGTTCGTCGGTGGCGATCTTCTGGATCTCCTCGAGCACCTTGTCCGGATCGAGGCCGAACTCGGCATAAAGGTCGCGCTGCTCCGACGGCGAAACAAGGTTGAACAGCAACACCTGGAAGCAGTGCGCCGCCCAATCCTCGACGATGGCGTGCTCCTCGGACGTCAGCTTGGGCACCGTGCGGTCGGCCCAGATCTTCCCGAACTTGTGGTGGAAGGCTTCGTCGGTCATCACCAGTTGCATCAGCTTGCGGCCAAGCGGATCGCGAAGTTCCTGGAAGAAAGTGGCGAAAGCGCCCATGGCCAGGCCTTCGACCAACATCTGCATGCCGATGATCTTCTTGTAGACCTCCGGCGCGTGAATGATCTCGGTCAGGAGGTCCTTTAGGACCAGGCTGCACTCCACCGGCCGGCCCCAGCGAGCCTTGATGTATTTGGCGAAGGCGGTGACGTGCCGGGCTTCCTCGCGGGTCTGATTGGCGGCGTATTCCTGCGCCCCCTGGTCGTAGAGCACGTGACACAGGCTGGCGCTTAGGTTCAGCGCCCCTTGCTCGCCGTGCAGGATCGAGGAGAAGCTGCGCAGCAGCGACTTGTTGATGAATTGCGCCCGGAGCGCAGGATCCTTGAGGTGGTTGGAGACGTATTCCGTTTGGATCGCGATGTTCAGGTCCTCGGAAACGAGGGGCTCATTTTCCATGTCCCACGGCTCGTCGAAGTCGATGTACTTCTTGTCGAGCGGGTCCCAGAAATGATCGTGGGTGGCGCTGATGATCTTGTCGAAGGCGGTCGAGCGCTGGCCATAGCGGTCCAGGTTCAGCAGGGATTCGAAATCGTCGGGCGCCACCGCGTCATACATGGCGTCCTTGGTGATGTTGCCGTCGGCCAACGCGAACTCTCCCAGGATCGAACTTGGATGGATTGAACGCCGTTAAGATGGCGGCAGCGCCAGCCATCGTCAAGAAAAATGACGCAGGCGTCACTAATTTCCCGACGATGCGACGTTTCCACGCGTTTCCGGCTTCATGCCCACCATCACCGCGTTGGGCGTTCCGCACTCGGCTTTCTGGCCGGTCTGACTGTTGCGGCAGACCATCACCATGTTCTGCGCAGGCTGGGTGGCGGCGTTGACGGAGGCGTTTTCCGGTGTGCTTTGTGTAGACTGCGACAGAGTTCCGTTGGCGGCCGTCGGGGCGCGTTGGCAACTTGTTAAGCCTGCCAGCGTCAAAAGACCGCAGAAAAGGGCGAAACTGCGATTCGTCATCAACCTTGGCGCCTCTTCAACGATTGCTTGAGTGCGAACTCTTCCTAGACGCTCGTCGCGCTGAGGAAAGGGACTAAATGGGGCAAGTCAACTTCCAGATCAGTAAGCAGCGACCGACGCCTCCAGTTGAAACGCGCGAGGCGGCGATTCGAGGCGAATTGTCGCGGGCGGCTTACTTAGCGCCCCCAAGCTCAGGTTGTGTGTTAAGGATTTCGCCAGGACGGGTTTCCGGATCAGCCTTCCTCTCTGGCGACGTACTTAGTTTTCCCAGGGCGAGAGTAAGTGTGCAGTGATGTTTGGAGGCGACGTGTTCATCGGAGACCTGCTGGTCGCAAAAGGTTTGGCGACCCCTGAAGATCTTTCGGCCGGACGAGACCTGCAACGTACGCGTGGCGGCGGTTTGGGCGAATGCCTGATCGAGCTTGGCCGCATCAGTCGTGACGACCTCGACTCTATCCACCGGGCAGCGCCGATGGCGCCCCGCTCACTGGCCGACATCGGCGTGGGCGTTAACACGCTCATCAATCTGCTGCTTAAGTGCATCTACGGCGCCAGCGTCGAGACCCCGTCGGAAGTCGCCGACATCCTCAGGCTGCCGCCGGCCGTCATTATGGAGCTGTTCGAGGAAACCGAGAACCGCCAGCTGATCGCCGTCATCGGAGCCGTTCGCAACGACCTGACCTCGGAACGGCGTTACGCGCTGACGCCTGTAGGTCTCGAGGCGGCGACCGCCGCCATGCGCCGCTGCGAATACATCGGTCCGGCCCCCGTATCGCTGGACGCCTACCGCATCCAGATCGAGCGCCAGCTCGTAACCCACGAGAGTTTCGAGCAGGCGGATATCGACGCCGCCTTCACTGACCTCGTCGTGTCGCCCGAGCTGTTCATTAACCTCGGTCCGGCGGTCAACGGCGGTCGTTCCATCCTGCTGTACGGGCCTCCCGGCAACGGCAAGACCACCATCGCCACCAAGATCGGCAAGATGTTCAAGGACGTGGTCTACGTGCCGCACTGCTTTGACGTCGACGGCCAGATCATCAAGGTGTTCGACCCCCTGGTGCACAAGCCGGTCCGCGGCCACCAGGCGCCGGCCGCCCGTCTCGTCACCCATGATCGCGAAAATTTCGACCGCCGGTGGGAAGCCTGCCGTCGACCGGTGATCATGGTCGGCGGCGAACTGACGCTGGAAATGCTCGATCTGGGCTTCAATCCTGAGTCGAAGTTCTACGAAGCGCCGTTGCACATCAAGGCGCTTGGCGGTGTTTTCCTGATCGACGACTTCGGCCGCCAGCTGGTCACGCCCAAGGCCCTTCTCAACCGCTGGATCACCCCGCTCGAGGACCGCATCGACCACCTCAAGCTCAATTCTGGCAAGAGCTTCATGCTGCCGTTCGATGAGCTGGTGCTATTCGCCACCAACCTGTCGCCGAAGGACCTGATGGACACGGCGTTCCTGCGCCGCATCCCGTACAAGATCGAGGTGCCGTCCCAGAACACCAAAGCATGGGGCGAGATTTTCCAGAAAGTCGCCAACGACATCAACGTCGACGCCCCGTCCGCCGTCGTCGAAACCATCGCCAATGAGATCGACGGCTGGTCGGACGTGTCGCTCGCCGGTTATCAGCCGAAGTTCATCATCGAGCAGGTGCAGGCGGCCTGCCGCTTTGCGAAGATCCCGTTCGAGTTCAAGCCCCAGTACATCAACATGGCGCTGAACAATCTCCATGCCCGCGACAAGTCGCAGGACGCGGTCACGGAAGAAAACCTCGTCCAAGCTGGGGCGCGGCCACATCAGACGGGCCAGCGCGCCGCGAGCTGAACACCACGCCGTAGGGCGACGGCGCTTCGGCCCCGCGGGCCGGAGCGTCATGCGCGTTTCAATCCCGATCCATTGACTTGGCGCCTTTCCGAATCTAGAACAAACTAGGAACTCTAGGAGATCGGGATGCGTGAGGACGGCAAGATCGACTACGTCGAGTTCCCCGGAAATGACCTCGCAAGCGTGAAGCGTTTTTATGCCGCCGCTTTCGGCTGGACCTTCACCGACTACGGGCCGGACTATGCGGCCTTTGACGGGGCGGCGACTGACGGCGGCTTCAATGGCCACGCCGGAGATGCCCATCCGGCGCCGCTGGTGATCCTCTATGCCCGTGACCTCGAGGCCATGCAGGCCAAGGTGGAGGCCGCAGGTGGCCAGGTGGTGCGCGAGATCCGCTCGTTCCCGGGCGGGCGGCGCTTCCACTTCGCCGACCCTTGCGGCAACATCCTGGGAGTCTGGTCGGCCGATTGAGTCGCGCCCGCTGCGGGCCGCGCCGCTGGCCGCCGCCGGGGGGCTCTCGACGTGCGCCGATTTCTAGCCCTCCTCGTAGGCGTTTCAGCCTTACCCATAGTTTCCTGGGCGCAGTCGACCACTGACACGGCCGCCCCGGCATCGCAAACCTCGGCCCAGGTCGAAAGCCCGATCTGCGCCGACCGTCCAACCAAGTCCAACGGCCCGTGCACGGCCGACTTGGGCACGTTCCAGCTTGAGGCCGATCTCCTCAACGCAACGTTCCAGCGGCTCGATGGGGTCACGACGGACACCTGGATTACATTCAACCCCACGCTGAAATACGGCCTCACCAAGACCGTCGATGTCGAGATCAACATCGCGCCGGTGGAAATTGTTAGGATCGACGCCGGTCCGGGCGCGGACCATACTTACACGGGGGTCAGCGACCTCTTCTTCCGCGCCAAGTGGGAGTTTCTCAACACCACCGGCGGCGTCTGGCAAGCCGCGGTCATTCCCTATATCAAGGCCCCGACCGCGCGCGTTCCAATCGGTAACGGCGAGGTGGAGGGCGGCCTGTTCCTGCCCGTCGGCTACAAGATCAACAACACCTTCTCTCTCACGGCGCAGTCCGAGGCGGATGACTTCGTCAACGCCACTGGCCACGGCTATCACGCCAACGCCGCCCAGACCCTGAGCCTGGCGGTGAGCCTGCCAAAGAACTGGACAGTTTTCGGCGAGTTCTGGGGCGATTGGAACTTCGACCCTGCCGGCGAGGTCAGTCAGTATTCGGCCGACGTCGCCGCCGCGGTCCTGCTCACCCCGCGCCTGCAGCTCGACGGTGGCGTCAACATCGGCCTCAATCGGGCCACCCCGGGCGTCAATGTCTACCTCGGCATATCGCGCAAGTTCTGAGAGACACGATTGGAGCAGGAACGACCGGGCGCCTATAGTGCCAGTACACACCGGGACTTTGACATGCGGCGCCGCACTTTTCTCGCCACCCTGCCGCTCGCCGCGGCCGCCGGCGCCGCTGGGACCGCCAGCGCAGCAGCCACCGGCGGCGCTCCGAAAGATGTTGGCTTGAACCGCCCGAACGTCCATGGCGGCGACCGCATCGCCGGCGAGACCTTCGCCTCGCGCTCGGTCGTGTTCGGGCGGACCGGCGCGGCAGCCACCGCCCATCCTCTGGCGACCCTGGCCGCCATCGACATCCTCAGGGCGGGCGGCTCCGCCATCGACGCAGCGATCGCCGCCAACGCCTGCCTCGGATTCCTGGAGCCGGTGTCATGCGGGATCGGCGGCGACTGTTTCGCCATGGTGTGGGATCCGAAAGCGGGAAAGCTCGCCGGCCTTAACGGCTCGGGCCGCTCGCCGCGAAGCCTCACCCTCGCCACCCAGAGGGCGAGATCGAAGAACGGCCTCATCGCGTCGTATGGGGCGATCGCAGTCTCTACGCCGGGCGCGGTTGACGCCTGGTGGACCCTGCACGGGCGCTACGGCCGCCTGCCCTGGGCGCGCCTCTTCGAACCGGCGATCGACATGGCGCAGGCGGGCGCGCCGGTTCCCCAGACCATCGCCGCCTACCTGGCCGCCTCCTACCGCCTTTTCACCAAACCGGGACGGGGGATCGAGGAGATCGACAACTTCAAGAGGGTCTGGGCGCCCAATGGCCGCACGCCGGCCGAAGGCGAAGTCTTCGCCAATCCGGACCTCGCGCGCACCTATCGCCGCATCGCCGAGCAAGGTCGTGGGGGCTTTTACGGCGGCGAGACTGCCCAGATCATCGATTCCTATTTCAAGCGCATCGGCGGATGGCTCTCGGCGGCGGACCTCGCCGCCCATCACGCCGAATGGGTCGAGCCGCGATCGACCAACTACCGCGGGGTCGACGTCTGGGCCCTCCCGCCCAACAGCCAGGGGCTCTCTACCCTGCAGATCCTCAATATCCTTGAGACCTTCGACCTGTCCGGCATGGGCTTTCAGAGCCCGGCCAGCCTGCACGTCCAGCTCGAGGCCAAGCGCCTCGCCTTCGAGGACCGCGCCCGCTACTTCGCCGACCCGACCTTCTATAAGGCGCCGGTCGACTGGCTGATTTCCAAGGAGTACGCCGCCGAGCGGGCACGGCTCATCCGGCCCGACCGGATCCTGAGCCCCGCCTACCCCGGCGAGGCGCCGAGCTACGGCGACACCACCTATTTCTGCACCGCCGACAGCGAGGGGATGATGGTGTCGATCATCCAGTCCAACTACCGCGGCATGGGTTCAGGCCTGTCACCGGACGGGCTCGGCTTCATGTTCCAGGACCGCGGCGAACTCTTCTCGCTGCGCGATGGCGACGCCAACATCTATGCGCCCGGCAAGCGGCCGTTCCAGACCATCATCCCGGGGTTCGCCACCCGCGACGGAGTTCCGTGGATGGCTTTTGGTGTCATGGGCGGCGACATGCAGCCTCAGGGCCAGGCGCAGATCATCGTCAATCGCGTCGACTACGGCCTCGGCCTGCAGGCCGCGGGCGATTCGCCGCGCTGGCATCACGAGGGATCGAGCGAACCCACTGGCGAGCCGCAACACGGGACCGGCCGCCTGCATCTTGAGACCGGCGTGCCGCCTGCTACGCGAGAGGCATTGGCCGCGCTCGGCTGGGACCTGGCCCCTTCGGACGGGAATTTCGGCGGCTATCAGGCCATCGAGCGCCTCGAGGGTCGCTATGGCGCGGCCAGTGAGATGCGCAAGGACGGCCTGGCGCTGGCCTATTGAAGGTTTTGAGTGCGCAGCCATGACACCCGATGAAATGCGCCAGATCTGCCTCTCATTTCACGGCGTCGAGGAGGGAAAGAGCTACGGCAAGCCAGCATTCCTGGTGAACAAGAAGTTCTTCACGCGCCTTCGTCGCGAGGACGCCAGCGTCGTGCTGCTTGAGGTTTCGTTCGACGAGCGCGAAATGCTCATTGAGGCCGAGCCCGAGACCTTTCATTTCACAGCGCACTACAAGGACTATCCCAGTGTGCTGGCACGCATTTCCACCTTGCATCCGGGCTCATTCCGCAACTTCCTCGAGAGGCGATGGCGCAAGATCGCGCCCAAATCCTTGATCAAGGCCCACGACGCCGAAAGGGTCAGCACCGGGAAGGCCGCGCCATGAGCGAAAGCGAAGCGCCCTGGCACGCGCACGTCTACGCCACGGACGGTGAGCGGCCCGCGGCTGAAGATCTGCGCAGCCGCTTCGCGGAAGCGCTGGCGTCGGGCGGTATGGAGAACCTGCTCTATGTCGGAGCCCTGGCGGAGACCAGCGTCGGCCCCCACCCGCTGCCCCAATTTGAGGTGCACTTTCTCGAGGGCGACGAACCCCAGGTGCGCGCCCTTATCGAGGCCAGCGGCCTCACCGCACTGATCCATCCGCTGACCGATGACGATGTCGCTGACCACACAAGCCTGGCCCATTGGATCGGAGAGCCCTTGGCGCTGGACCTTTCCGTGCTTGATCCACCGGGCGTCAATCAGGGGATCGCGAGGTTCGGCCGATCCGACCTGTGAAGGCGCTAGAACTCGTCGTCGATGATCGACTGGAAGTGCTCCAGGATCTCTTCCATGTCGGCATCGACCGAAGGGTCTGGCTGGGCCAGCGCGGGACGTGCAACTTCGGCGGTCAGGCGAGCCACCACCGCTGCGCCCTGGACGAGCAGCACCTCTTCGCCATCACTGAGCGCGGCGAGCGTTTTAGCGATGCGGGGCGGCAGGTCGTCGAGATCGATGCGGGCCATGGCGCCGCTATCCTAGTCGCTTGCCTGCGCCCATGACAAAAGGGCGCATGGCCTACCGATCCCTGCGCGACTTCATCGCCGCTCTGGAAGCCGACGGCGAGCTTTTGCGGGTGACCGCGCCGGTCAGCACTCACTTGGAAATCACTGAGATCTGCACCCGTTTGCTCGCTGAGGGTGGGCCCGCGGTGGTGTTCGAGAACGTGATCGACAAAGACGGCAGGCCGGCGGCCATGCCCTGCGTGGCCAATCTGTTTGGCTCCGTCGGCCGGGTGGCGCGGGCGGTAACGCTGGGGGGCAAGACCCGGACGACCGCGGCGGAGCTGCGCGAAGTGGGCGAGCTGCTGGCGGCGCTTCGCCAGCCCGCGCCGCCCAAGGACCTCAAGGATGCCGTAGGCCTGATCCCGCTCGCCAGGACAGCGCTCGATATGCGCCCCAAGACGGTCTCCCGCGCGCCCTGCCAGCAGGTCGTGTGGAAGGGGCCTGACGTCGATCTGGCTCGATTGCCGATCCAGACCTGCTGGCCGGGTGAGCCGGCCCCCCTGATCACCTGGCCGTTGGTGGTGACTAAAGGTCCATCGGACTCCGACGAGGACGACTACAACCTTGGCGTCTACCGCATGCAGGTGGTCGGCCGTGACCGCACGATCATGCGCTGGCTCGCCCACCGCGGCGGTGCGCAGCACTACCGGCGCTGGAAAGCGGCCGGCAAGCCGAGCGCCTTGCCCGCCTGCGCGGTCATCGGCGCCGACCCGGGCACGATCCTGGCGGCCGTGACGCCCGTGCCCGACACCTTGTCCGAATACCAGTTCGCCGGCCTGCTGCGTGGGGCGAGCGTCGAGCTCGTTCAGGCCAAGACCCAGCCGCTGCTGGTCCCCGCCCAGGCGGAAATCGTCATCGAGGGCGAGGTCCGGCTCGACAAATACCTCGACGAAGGGCCCTACGGCGACCACACCGGCTATTACAACGCGGTCGAGTCATTTCCCGTCTTCCAGGTGACGGCGATCACCATGCGGCGCGACCCCATCTATCTAACCACCCACACCGGCCGGCCGCCGGATGAGCCCAGCGTGCTGGGCGCCGCGCTCAACGAAGTGTTCATCCCCCTGCTCACCGCACAGTTCCCGGAGATCGTCGACTTTTGGCTGCCGCCGGAGGGGTGCAGCTATCGCATCGCGGTGGTCTCGATTCGCAAGGCTTATCCCGGCCACGCCAAGCGCGTGATGCTTGGCGTGTGGTCGTATCTACGGCAGTTCATGTACGCCAAGTGGGTGATTGTGGTGGACGATGACATCGACGCCCGCGACTGGAAGGACGTGATGTGGGCCATCGCCACGCGTATGGACCCCGTGCGCGATATCACCATGATCGAAAACACCCCGATCGACTATCTGGATTTCGCCTCGCCGCAGAGCGGCCTTGGCGGAAAGATCGGCCTGGACGCCACCAACAAATGGCCACCCGAAACCTCGCGTGACTGGGGTCGCCAGATTCGCATGGATCAGGACGTCGTCGAGACGATCACTGCAAAATGGCCCACCCTGGGTCTGCCCGGGAGCGGCGCAGCGATCTGGAAATAGGCGTTCGATCAGCTCAGCTTCAACGACATCTGGACATCGGAAAGCCCCGCGCCTAGAAGCGCGGCCCTTCCGCCGCGGCGGGGTCCGAAACCCCGGCGGCGTTCCATTGGACAACCCCGAGATCATGTCCCGCCATCGCCAAAAGGATCGCCGAGCGCCGGCCGGTCCTTCGCAGCGTCAGCTCCGCGCCGGCGAATTGGTGCGCCACGCCCTCGTTGACATCCTGCGTGAGGAGGATTTCGTCGACCCTGCCCTCGCCGGCGTGTCGGTGACCGTCAGCGAGGTCAGGATGAGCCCCGACCTCAAGCATGCGATCGCTTTCGTCGAACCCCTGGGCGGGGCGAATGCGGTCGAAGTAGTCGCAGGGCTCAACCGCGCCCGCAGCCACCTGCGCGGCCTCTTGGGCCATACGGTCGACCTGCGCTTTACACCCGATCTGAAGTTCATCCACGACGAGACCTTCGACGTCGCGCGGCACATGAACCAACTGCTGGCCGATCCGCGCGTGCGGCGTGATGTCGAAGCGGTCGACGATGACGGCGGCCAAACCTGATGAGGCGCCGCAAAGGCGAGGCAATCTCTGGCTGGGTCAATCTCGACAAGCCAAGGGGCCTGGGTTCGACCCCGGCGGTCAGTCGCGTCCGCCGCGCCTTCAATGCCCAGAAGGCGGGCCACGCCGGCACCCTGGATCCCCAGGCTGACGGGGTGCTCCCGATCGCGCTTGGCGAAGCGACAAAGACGGTCGCCTTCCTGATGGAGGCCGACAAGGCCTACCGCTTCTCCGTTCGCTGGGGCGTGGAAACCGCGACCTTCGACGTCGAGGGCGCCATCGTCGCGTCCTCCGACGTGCGGCCCTCGCCCGAAGCTGTGACTACGCTCCTGGCCGACCTTGAAGGGGACATCGACCAGGTCCCTCCGGCCTTCTCGGCGGTGAAGGTCGACGGCGCGCGCGCCTATGATCTCGCGCGCCAGGGCGTGGCTGTAGAGCTGGCTCCGCGACGGGTGGCGATCCACGCCGCGCGCCTGATATCCACGCCCGCCGCCGACGTCAGTGAGATTGAGATCGAATGTTCCAAGGGCTTCTACGTCCGTTCAATGGCGCGCGACATGGCCCAGGCCCTCGGGACCCGGGGACACGTGGCCGCCTTACGCCGGACCCGCGTAGGGCCGTTCACCGAGGCGACGGCGATAGGTCTGGCCACTGTCGAGGAATTGTGTCATAGGGGCGCGCCTCTGGAGGCGCTGCTTCCGGTCGAGACCGCCCTGGACGACATCCCGGAGCTGGCCGTGACCGCCGAAGACGCTTTCAGGCTGACGCAGGGACGCTCGGTCGTCCTGCTTCCCCGGCATGCGGAGAGCTTGAGGGCCGGGCCCTCGCGCACAGTCTCCGCCCGCCATGGCGGCAGGATCGTAGCCCTCTGCGAGGTGCGGGCGGGGCGGCTCAACCCCACTCGCGTCTTCCATCTCAGCTGAGCGGAAAGTCCCGATGTCGATCAAAGCCGAACGCAAGACCGAACTCATCCACACCCATGGCCGTACGCCGGGTGACACCGGCTCCGCCGAAGTCCAGGTGGCCATCCTCTCCGAGCGGATCGCCAATCTCACCGAACACTTCCGGACCCACAAGAAAGACAACCATTCCCGTCGTGGCCTCCTGAAGCTGGTCTCACAGCGTCGCTCGCTGCTCGACCACCTCAAGACGTCTGACGAAGCTCGCTACCAGGCCCTGATCGGCACGCTCGGATTGCGCCGCTAGGTCCTTGTCCCGAAGGGGTGCGAAACGTTTCGCGCGACCTTCAGTTTCCGCCGCCGCCCGCCATCGACAGGCATGAGGGCGCCGGTTCATCCGCCGCCGGGCAAGACTCCGGGGCGGTGTACGCCGAGGGTTCAAACGCAATCCTCACCTTGGCCTGTCGAACGAGGAGAGGATTCCCGGCAACCAGACCGACCCTGTCCGCCCCCGTGGGAATAGGCCTGCGGGTTTTGAGAAAGAAATGACCAACATGTTTGATATCCGACGCAAGTCTATCGACTGGGGCGGCCGCAAGCTCACCCTGGAAACCGGGCGCATCGCCCGTCAGGCCGATGGCGCGGTCCTCGCCACCCTCGGGGAGACCACCGTCCTGGCCGCAGTCGTCTTCGAAAAGGCGCCCAAGCCTGGGCTCGATTTCTTCCCGCTGACCGTCAACTATCAGGAGAAGACTTTCGCCGCGGGCAAGATTCCCGGCGGCTTCTTCAAGCGCGAAGGCCGGCCTTCGGAGAAGGAGACCCTGGTCTCCCGCCTCATCGACCGGCCGATCCGGCCTCTGTTCGTCAGCGGCTTCAAGCACGAGACCCAGGTGATCATCACCGTGCTCTCGCATGACCTCGAGAACGATCCCGACATCGTCGCCATGGTGGCGGCCTCGGCGGCGCTGACCCTGTCAGGCGTGCCGTTCATGGGTCCAATCGGCGCGGCGCGCGTGGGCTTCATCAACGGCGAATATGTGCTCAACCCAACCCTCGACCAGATCAAAGACGAGGCCAACCGTCTCGACCTAGTGGTCGCCGGCACTCAAGACGCCGTGATGATGGTCGAATCCGAGATCCAGGAACTCAATGAAGACGAGATCCTCGGCGGCGTGATGTTCGCCCATCGGTCATTCCAGCCGGTGATCGAGGCGATCATCGATCTGGCCGAACACGCCGCCAAGGAGCCCTTCGACTTCACCCCACCAGACGACGAGGCTCTGTTCAAAAAGGTCAATGGCCTGGTCGGCTCCGATCTTCGCGCCGCCTATGAGATCACCGCCAAAGGCGCCCGGCACGACGCGCTCAGCGCGGCAAAGGTCAAGGCGCTGGCGGCGCTCGCCAAGTCGGAAGCCAATCCGGAGGGCGTCGAACCGGCCAAGCTCGGATCGGCTTTCAAGGCGTGCGAGGCGAGCATTGTCCGCCGGGCCATCCTGGAGACCGGCAAGCGCATCGACGGCCGCGCCGTCGATGTCGTCCGGCCGATCGTCTCGGAGGTGTCGGTCCTGCCGCGCACCCACGGCTCGGCTCTCTTCACCCGTGGCGAGACCCAGGCTCTGGTGATCGCCACGCTAGGGACCGGCGATGACGAGCAATTCATCGACGCCCTGGAAGGGACCTACAAGGAGAGCTTCCTGCTGCATTACAATTTCCCCCCCTATTCGGTGGGCGAGACCGGACGCATGAACGCGCCCGGACGGCGGGAAATCGGTCACGGCAAGCTCGCCTGGCGCGCCATCCGCCCGATGCTGCCCGCAAAGGAAGACTTCCCCTACACGGTCCGCCTGGTCTCCGAGATCACCGAGTCCAACGGCTCCTCATCCATGGCCACGGTGTGCGGCTCCTCGCTCGCCCTGATGGACGCGGGTGTTCCGCTGAAGAAACCGGTAAGCGGGATCGCCATGGGCCTGATCCTGGAAAAGGACGGCTTTGCGGTGCTCTCCGATATCCTGGGCGACGAGGATCACCTCGGCGACATGGATTTCAAAGTGGCCGGCACCGCCGACGGCGTCACCTCGCTGCAGATGGACATCAAGATCCCCGGCATCACCGAGGAGATCATGAAACAGGCCCTCGCCCAAGCGAAGGCCGGCCGTCTGCATATCCTCGGCGAAATGTCCAAGGCCATCGACGGC
>DASXBY010000110.1:0-9699 GCA_036491455.1 Caulobacteraceae bacterium | reverse complement strand
GGGCATCTCGCGCGCCGCGCGCAGGGAGCCGTCCAGGCGATAGCTCCAGGCGTGGTAAGGGCAGGTCAGCGCGACCGAGTGGCCGTTGGATTCGACACAGACGCGCGAGCCGCGATGGCGGCAGACATTGGCCAGCGCCCGGATCTGGCCGTCCTCGCCGCGGACGACAATGGCCGACTCCCGGCCAAAGCCGCCGGTGATCCAGTCGCCCGCGTCCGGGATCTCGCTCTCGTGGCCGATGAAGGTCCAG
The DNA here is from genome assembly GCA_036491455.1 of Caulobacteraceae bacterium. Classification (GTDB taxonomy): domain Bacteria; phylum Pseudomonadota; class Alphaproteobacteria; order Caulobacterales; family Caulobacteraceae; genus Acaudatibacter. The sequence goes on along the minus strand of DASXBY010000110.1, from coordinate 9,449 downwards.
CCGGCGAGCAGCAGGTCCAGGTCGTGGGTGTAGACATCCTCCCGGACATAGAAGGACTGGGAGAGGGCGCAGCCTTCGACGCGGTCCAAGATCAGGCGCTCGATCGACGGATCAGACGTGGCGGTCATCGCGGCCCGGCATGACCGATCGGACCACCCTGCGCAACCGCGGCGGCTATTTCAGGCCCGGGACAAGCATGCCGACCCGGCGGGCGTAGGAGTCATAGGCCTCCGCGCCCAGTTCCCGGCGCAGGAAGCCCTCTTCGATCCTGGCGGTCATCGAAAAGCCGATCGCCGTCAACATCGCGCCGGCCAGGGCGATCGGGTTGGCCGAGATCAGGGCCGTGGCCAGGGCCGCGAACATCACCCCGGTGTAGATCGGGTGCCGGACAAGCCCATATGGGCCGGTGTCGATGATGCGATGCCCCTCCTTGAGGGTGACAAAACCCGACCACAGCCGCCCCAGGTGCAGCCTGGCCCACCAGCAGAAGGCGAAGCCGGCCGCGGTGAGGGCGAAGAGGCCCCAGTCTATGGAGAGGTTGTCCGGCCACAGCCTGAGGGCCAAGCCCGACCGGGCGCCGGCAAAACCCGCGGCCGCCTGAGGTTCGAACAGCATGAAAACGCCGAGGCTTGCGATCATGCGGTGGAAGCCGGCGACGTCGGATTTCATCTGCACGGTCGTGCGGCGCGAGAAGACGACCGCGGCGATCCAGGTCACGTACCAGACGAGCCAAAGGACGACGGCGGCGGATTGCGGCGACAGGGCTCCCCACATGGCGCGGAAGATCGTCTTTGCGGGCGATGTTGCCAAGCGGCCAGGCCCGTTTTTGACCGCGTCGGCAAATCCTGCGATCGTCCGGGCCATCAGTCGGGCGGGCGTAAAGATCCATGAAAGCGATAACCGGCGTGTTCATCGCCATGTCCCTGGCGTTGCTGGCCGCCTGCGCGGGGGCCATGGTCGCCGGCGACGCCCTCGCTGTCCATCCAGCCGCCCTTAGCCGCTGATCCCAGCCTCGCTTGGCGCTCACGCCGAACGATTCCTCTGTTAGGGTCTGATCGACCGGCGAGGTAACGGTGGTGGGGGTGTCAACGACGACGACAGGGGATGTGGCGGCCGCTCACGCGCGCCTGATGAACGATCACGCCCTGCAGTTCTCGTTCGGCGCGGCGCCGGCCAAGCCTCGCTATGTCGAGCCGGAGTGGATGAAGGTCCTCGGCCGCTGGATCGGCGGCGCCGTCCAGTCCCTGACTCCCTACGCCATCGACCTCTTCTGGATGGGGGTCGGGGCGGCCATCGTCCTGGCGCTGTACCTCATACTGCGGGAGACCATGGGCGCGCGCTGGCCGTTCCGCCGCAAGGTCTCGCCGCGCACCAAGCCGGTCGACTGGCGTCCCGATCCCTTCCGCGCCAGGGCCCTGCTGGCCGATGCCGACCGCCTCGCCGCCGAGGGTCGCTTCGACGAAGCCGCCCATGTCCTGCTGTTCCGCAGCATCGACGATATCGAGGACCGCCGCCCGCGCCTGGTGCGCCCGGCGCTCACCGCCCGCGACATCGCCGCCCTCGACGCCGTCCCGCCGGCCGCGCGGACGGCGTTTGGACGCATCGCATTGGCGGTCGAGACCAGTCTCTTCGGTGGTCGGGCCCTGGATGCGTCAGCCTTCGCCGAGGCCCGCGCCGCCTATGAGGCCTTTGCCTTCGGGGAGGGCTGGGCGTGAGCGCGCCGGCGCACGAAGACGGGGAGGCCGGTCCGATCAGCCCGGCGTCTGGCGTTCTCATCGCGCTGGTCGGCGTCTTCGCCTTCAGCGCCCTCCTGGTGCTGTTCACCTACGCCTCGAACCTGGAGACCGGCGACAATGGCGGCGGCCATGCCCTGTCGCGTTCGGCGATCGGCTTTTCCGGCCTGGCCGAAGGCCTGCGCGATATCGGCGAACCGGTTCTGGTCAGCCGCCATCGCTTGCCCGCGGGCCGAACCGCCGGCGTCTACATCATCACCCCGCCGCTTGCCGCTCTGGACCGCAACGTCACGCCGATGGGCTTTGCCGGACCGGTGCTGACCGTCCTTCCCAAATGGGACGTGATCCCCGATCCGCAGCATCGCGGATGGGTGGCGCCGAACCCCTTCATGCCGAACGGCTTGGGGCGCACCGAGGTTCTGCCGCCGGAGGCCTTGCTCGCCAAGGCGCATGTCGCCAGGCGGGCCGGAGAGGCCCAGCCGATCCTCCGGGCCCTGGATCGGCCTTTCATCGCCGGCCAGGCGCTTCGCACGGGGCCTATCCGATTCTTCCAGACCATAGACCTCAAGGCCTGGAAGGGCTGGACGCCGGTCATGGTCGACGACAAGGGCGCGACGGTGATGGCCAAGGCGTCCTGGGGGCCGGTCTATCTGCTCTCCGATCCGGACCTGCTGGATAACCAGGGCCTGAAGGATCTGACGGGCTTTTCCACCGCGATGGCCATCGTCAACCAAATGCGGGCGGATGGCGGCCCGGTGATCTTCGATGTCACTCTCAATGGCCTGGGCGGCCAGCGCAGCGCCCTCAACCTGATGTTCGACCCGCCATTCCTGGCCGTCACCCTGTGCCTCGCCGCCGCCGCGGCCCTGGCCGGCTGGCAGGCCTTCTGCCGGTTCGGCACGGCAAGGCGAAGCGAGCGGGCTTTGGCCTTCGGCAAGCAGGCGCTCACCGACAACACTGCCGCGCTCGCCAGGCTGGCCGGCAAGGAGGCCGCCATGGGCGGTCCCTACGCCGAGCTTACCCGCGACCTCGCCGCCCGCGCCGTGGGCGCGCCCAGGACCCTGACCGGCGACGCCCTGACCGAATTCCTGGACCGCTTGGCGCGGCGCAAGGGCGCGTCCGACGGCCTCGGCTACTTGGCCGTGGTCGCCCGCACGGCGTCCGATCGGGGACGGCTGCTAGCCGCCGCCCGACAACTCTACCGTTGGCGAATGGAGATGACCCGTGAAGGTTGACGAGGTGAAGGCCCTGGCCGACGGCCTGCGAGACGAGATCGCCAAGGCGGTGGTCGGTCAGCGCCAGACAGTGGACCTGATGCTGACGGCGCTTTTGGCCGGTGGCCATGCGCTGCTGGAGGGCCCGCCAGGCACGGCCAAGACCTTCCTCGCCCAGTGCCTGGCCCGCACCCTCGAGCTCGATTTTGGCCGCATCCAGTTCACCCCGGACCTGATGCCGGGCGACATCATCGGGACGAACCTCTTCAACTTCCAGACCAACACCTTCACCCTGACCCGCGGGCCGATCTTCTGCGACCTGCTGCTGGCCGACGAGATCAACCGCACACCGCCCAAGACCCAGGCCGCCCTGCTGGAGGCCATGCAGGAGCGGGTGGTGACGGTCGACGGCAAGCCGCATGCGTTGGGCGATCGCTTCACCGTGATCGCCACCCAGAATCCTATCGAGCAGCAGGGCGTCTACCCTTTGCCCGAGGCCCAGCTCGATCGGTTCCTGTTCAAGCAGACCCTGGCCTATCCGACCGCCGAGGAGGAACAGCGGATCATCGCCGAGCACGGCGCTCGGCATGGCCTGCCGGATCCTGCGACACTCGGCGTGGAGCGGGTCGCGGGCCGGGACGAGATCGCCGCCGCTGTCGCCGCCGTCGGCGAGATCCGACTGGCCCAGGAGGTGATCGCCTATATCGCCGGCCTGGTGCGGTCCACGCGCGAGAGCACCGACCTGGAGACCGGCGCCAGCCCGCGAGCCGGAGCCATGCTGGCCCTGGCCGCCCGCGCCCGCGCCGCCCTTGAGGGCCGCGACTATGTCATACCCGACGACGTCAAGGCCCTCGCCCTACCGGCGCTCCGCCATCGGGTGATCCTCTCGCCGGCCGCGGAGATCGAGGGCCGTGGCGTCGACGAAACCCTGCAGTCCCTGGTCGACCGGCTCGAGGCGCCCCGGTGAGGCGCCCGGCAAGACAAAAATGATCTATCCCACCCGTCGGGCCATCTTCCTGGTCGCCGCCGGCGCCCCGCCGGCGCTCGCGGCTGGACTGGTTGCGCCCGGCTGGTGGGCCGCCGCCGGCGGCTGGGTCGCCCTGGTGCTCGGCCTCACCCTGATCGACGCCCTGGTGGGACCCTCGCGGGCAGACGCTGATCTTCGTCTCGAAGCGCCGGCCGACATCGGCATCGGCGGGGCGGGTGACGCGCGCGTCTTCGCCGAGTTCGCCCGTGCCAGGCCGAGAGACCTGCGTCTTGCCGTCGAGACCAACGCCCGCCTAATTGCCGAGCCGGAACGCCAGCGCATGACGCAGGGCGCCGCCAGCGTGCGCCTTACGCCGGTGCGCCGCGGCAAGGGCGAGATCTCCGCCCTATGGCTGCGCTGGCCAGGACCCCTCGGCCTCGTGTGGAAACAGAAGCGCGACCGCCTCGCCAGGCCCGTCACCGTGACCCCCAACATCGCCGCGATCCGGGCCGAGGCGGTGCGCCTGTTCTCCCGCCAGGCCCTGGCCGGCGTGAAGGTTCAGCTCGAGGTCGGCGACGGGTCCGATTTTCACGCCCTCAAGGAGCTGGTCGGGCCTTCGGACGCCCGAGCCATCGACTGGAAGCAGTCGGCCAAGCATCTGAAGCTGCTCGGCAAGGAGTTCCGCGCAGAGGCCAACCATCCGATCGTCTTCGCCATCGACGCCGGCCGGCCAATGTGCGAGCCGCTGGGCGGCGCACCGCGCCTGGACCTGGCCCTAAACGCCGCCCTGCTCGCCGCCTTTGTCAGCCTGAGACTGGGCGATCGGGCGGCGATCTTCGGCTTCGATTCCCGTCCGCGTCTCTACACTGGCCTGATGGCCGGCGCGCCGGCCTTCGAGCGCCTGCGCCGGTTGTCGGCTGGCCTCGACTACAGCCCGGAGGAAACCAACTTCACCCTCGGCCTCACCGAGCTAGGCGCCCGCCTCCAGCGACGCTCCCTGGTCGTGGTCTTCACCGAGTTCACCGACGCCACCACCGCAGAGCTGATGATCGAGAACGTCAGCCGGCTCGTCCGCCGCCACCTCGTCCTGTTCGTCGTCTTCCGCGACGAGGAGCTGGAGGCCATCGCCGAGCGCGAACCAGCCTCGGCTGAGGACGTCACCCGCGCGGTCACCGCCGCCAACCTCCTGCGCGACCGTGGCGTCGTCATCGAGCGCCTGCGCCGCCTGGGGGCCCACATCCTCGACGCTCCCTCTGGCCAGGTCGGGCCGGCCCTGATCTCGGCCTATCTCGATCTCAAGCGGCGGGAGCTCCTGTGACCGGCGAAGCCGAACTGCGCAGCCTCCGCTTCCGCGCCGAGCGCGAAGGCGACTGGAAGACGCTGGAGCGCCTGCTTGGCAAGGCCGAGGGCATGCGCCCCGCGCGCCTTACCGCCGCCGAGCTGATGCGCATTCCGCTGCTCTATCGCTCGACCGTCTCGGCCCTGTCGGTGGCCCGCGCCACCTCGCTGGACGCCAGCCTCATCGCCTATCTCGAGAGCCTCACCACGCGCGCCTATTTCTTCGTCTATGGCGCCAGGGCCAACCTCTCCGAGCGGCTGACGCGCTTCTTTCGCCACGACTGGCCGATGGCGGTCAGGGCCCTGTGGCGCGAGACTCTGATCGCCGCCGCCATCCTGGTGTTCGCCACGATCGCCGGCTTCGCCCTCGTCTGGTCCAGCCCAGACTGGTACGGCTCGATCCTGCCGGACGCCATGGCCCAGGGCCGCGATCCGACGGCCACGACCGCCTATCTGAAGGACACGCTCTATCACGAGCCCAAGAACGCCCCGCTCACCTTCTTCGCCACCTTCCTCTTCACGCACAACGCCGGGATCTCGATCCTCGCCTTCGCCCTCGGTTTCGCCTTCTGCCTGCCCACCGCCCTGCTGGTCGGCCAGAACGGACTGACGCTGGGCGCGCTGCTGGCGCTCTATGCCCAGCGCGGCCTACTTATCCCCCTGGGCGGTTGGCTTTCCATCCACGGCACCACCGAGCTTTTCGCCGTTGTCCTGGCGGCCGCCGCGGGATTCCGCATCGGCTGGTCTGTGATGTTCCCGGGGCCGCTCACCCGCCTCGAGGCCGCGCGCGAGGCCGGGCGCGTCGCCGGCGCCGCCATGGCCGGGGTCGTCGTGATGCTGGTGGCGGCCGGCGTCCTGGAAGGGGTCTTCCGGCAGATCATCCGGCTCGACTGGGCGCGCTACGCCATCGGCGCGGCCATGCTCTCCCTGTGGCTCGCCTACTTCTACGGCGCGCGGATCGAGGAGACGCCCTCGTGACGTCCGCTGGCGCGACACCCGCGGCGGACAAATTCGTTCGCCGGTTCGTCACGCCCGAAGGGGCGGACCTGTCGCTGAGACTGGCCTCGGGCGGAGATCGCGCCGGCGCCTTCCTCGTCGATATCGTGATCATCGTCATCGCCCTTGTGGCGCTCTCGATCGTCGTCGGAATCTTCGCCGTTTCCGTGGGCCTGCAGAACGCTGAACCCTTTGCGATCATCTGGCTCCTAGGCTTCTTCGTCCTGCGCAACGGCTGGTTCATCACCTTCGAGGCCGGTCCCAGGGCGGCGACGCCCGGCAAGCGCATGCTCGGCCTGCGCGTGGCGGCGCGCGACGGCGGGCGGCTCAGTTTCGAGGCTGTGCTCACGCGCAACTTCCTGCGCGAGATCGAGGTCTTCCTGCCCCTGATCTTCCTCATCTCCGCCAGCGCCGCCGGCGATCCGGTGGACGGCTGGGTGACGATCATGGGCCTAGTATGGACCGGAATTTTCCTGTTCTTCCCCCTGTTCAACCGAGATCGGCTGCGCCTGGGCGACATCGTTGCCGGCACCTGGGTGGTCAAGGCGCCGCGCCAGGCCCTGGCTCCGGACCTGGCGGCGGCGCCGAAGGTCGATGGCTTCGCCTTCTCCCGCGAGCAGGTCCAGGCCTATGGCGTGAAGGAGCTGCAGGTGCTCGAGGACGTCCTGCGCCGGCGGGACAAGCGCACCATGGCGGCGGTGGCCGAGCGCATCCGCGGCAAGATCGGCTGGTACAAGGCGCCCTACGAGGCCGACGAGGCGTTCCTGACCGCCTACTACGCTGCTCTGCGCCGCCGGCTGGAGCACCGGCTGCTGTTTGGCCACCGCCGGCGCGACAAGTTCGACAAGGCCTAGGCGAACACCTCGGCGGTTTGTTGAACGTTGCCGCCGCCCTTGATTCCGGCAAGCTCGACATAGGCGCTGCCGACAATCGCCGCGCCGAACAGGGTCGAGACACCGTTGAGGACAACAGAGGCCACGATCACAGCGGGCGCGCGAGTCACGGCGAGATTGAGTCCCGCCATCATCGAGACGAGGCTGGCGATGATGCCGAACCCGATACTGACCAAGAGGATGACGATGAGTAGGCCAAACAGCCGCCACCGTTGGCCGCGCGTCAGGAACCGGCTGCGTGAGATCGCCGCCAGCGGCGTGAGCCCTTCAACGACGCAGGCGGGTATGGCGACGTAGAACGCCAGCAGGACCATGATCCCGGGCACAAGAAGGAGCATGGCGCCGAAGAAGACAGCGATGCCGACAAGCACGTTCAAGATGACCAGCCACGGGAACTGCCTGCCTACGGCCAGGATCGCCGCTCGCACGTCGACCGACCCGCGCGAGGTGTCGGCGGCCGTCATCCATGTGACCAGTCCTGCGAACACGGGGCCGAGGATGAAAACCTGCGGCACGACGAACAAAAGAAGCTGGGCGTACCAGGCCCAGATTTGGTCAAGGCTCACCAGCTTGGGCGCGACGGGTGTGCCGACCAATTGGAAGATGGCGTTGGGCGCCCAAACCAGCACCGCCAGATAGACGACGAAAGGCGCCCAGTGCTTGCCGATGGCGCCGAAGGCGCCGCCCAACACGAGGCCGATGTCGAGATTCCGCGGCGCCTGCGCCCGCGCAAAGTTGTCGGAAAACAACCCCCGCCCCCTCTTTCTCCCTCTAAGCCTCCGCCTTCACCCGGCTCCGGAGGATGTAGTCGTCCGGATTGGGCGCCACCGTCGCCGTCCAGTAGTCCACCAGCGGGAACGGCCAGTTCTGCGACACCCGGCCGGTGGCATTCTTGTACCAGCTGGTCACCTGCGGGGCGCCCCAGGCCATCAGGGCGTTGGCCTTGTCGACCTTGACGTTGAACGCGTCGTGCACCTCGCGCCGCACCTCGATGGTGTCCGCGCCTTCCTCGGCCAGCAGCTTCAGACAGCCGACGATGTAGCGGACCGAGCACTCCGAAAAGAAGATGATCGATCCGTTGACCACGATGTTGGTGTTGGGCCCGTAGATCATGAACAGGTTCGGGAAGCCGGGCGTGGTCATGCCCAGATACGCGCGGGCATCGCCGGACCAGACCTCGTTCAGGTCCTTGCCCTCGCGCCCGACGATTCGCATCGGCCACAGGAAGCGGCTGGCGTTGAAGCCGGTGCCGAAGAGCAGCACGTCGGCTTCGTGCATCGCGCCGTCCTTGGTCTCGACGCCTTTGGGGGTCACCCTGGCGATCGGCGCGGTGACGAGATCGACGTTGTCGCGCTGCAGGGCCTCCATCCACACCCCGTTGTCCACCAGGGCGCGCTTGCCGCCCATGGGATAGGCCGGGATGACCTTGGCCAGCAGGTCCGGCCGACCCGGCGCCTGGGCGGTCAGGGCCGCCTCCAGCATCGCGCGCAACCCGGCGTTGGCCTCGCTCACCGCGCCCTCGCCGCCGGCCCAGTCGGGATCGGCCTTGACCATCTCATAGAGGCCGTCGGTAAGCATCCAGAACAGGAAGAAGCGGTACCACTTGTCGTAGTGGGGGACGTGTTCGAGCAGCCACTTTTTCCCTTCCGGCACGTCGTGGTGATAGGTCGGACCCGGCAGCGGCCAGGGCGGCGTGCGCTGGAACACTTCCAGGTGCGCCACCTTTGGCGCGATCTCGGGCACGAACTGATAGGCGCTGGCGCCGGTGCCGATCACCGCCACCCGCTTGCCGGCGAGGTCTACGTCGTTCCGCCAGCGGGCCGAGTGGAAGGCCGGGCCGGCGAAGCTCTCCGCGCCCGGGATATCGGGCAGGCGCGGCCGGTTGAGTTGGCCCACCGCGGTGATGACCGCGTTGGCCAGCAGCGTCTCGCGCCCACCGTCCGGGGTCTTGACCTCCACCCGCCACAGCGCTCGCGCTTCGTCGAACACCGCCTCGACCACCTCGGTCTCGAAACGGATGTGGGGCCTCAGCTGATGCTTGTCGGCCACCCGCCGGAAGTAGGCCAGCAGCACCGGCTGGGTGGAATAGAACTGCGGGAAGTCGTGGTTCGGCTCGAAGGAATAGGAATACATGTGGTTCGGGTTATCGACCCGGCAGCCGGGATATGCGTTCTCGAGCCAGGTGCCGCCGACGTCCGGGTTCTTCTCGATGATGGTGAAGTCGAGGCCGGCCTGCTTGAGGCGGATGCCGGTCAGGATGCCGCTCATTCCGGCCCCGATCACCACCACCTTCAGGCGCCTCGCGGCC
>DASXBY010000109.1:0-9918 GCA_036491455.1 Caulobacteraceae bacterium | reverse complement strand
GTCTTCTCCTCTCTCGCGCCACATCGCACCGGGCCGAACCTGAGGTCGGGAACTGTGCGTAAGGTCTACATCCTGCAGTACGCGCCGGAGGGAGCCATGACCCGCCTGCCCGACGGCCGGGTGCTGGCCCAGACCGATCCGGTGCGGCAGTTCAAGATCCTGGAAGGCGGCGCATGACCCTCTCGGCCGGTGTCATCTCGGCCTATCGGCGGGACGGCTTCGTCCACGTCCCCAGCCTGTTGCCTTCGGCTGACATGGCCGCCTTCGGCGAGGCGGTCGATGAGGGGGTGGCCCGGCGAAAGGCGCTCGATATCCGGCCCCTGTCCGAGAAAAGCCTCTACGAGCAATCCTTCATCCAATGCATGTACCTGTGGGAGGATTGTCCCTGCGTGAGGCCCCTGATGTTCCATCCAGCCCTCGGCGAGGCCCTGGGCGACTTGCTTGGCGCCGAACGGGTGCGCCTGTGGCACGACCAAGCGCTCTACAAGGAGCCGGGCGGCCGCGAGACCGACGCCCACCAAGACCACGCTTATTGGCCGATCGCCGAGGATGACACGATCACCGCCTGGATTCCGTTGACCCAGATCGACGAGGACATCGGCTGCATGGGCTATGTCCCCGGCTCTCACCTGGGTGAGGTCGAGTTCATCGACATCTTCCGCAAGCCCGGCTCCGGCGCGGCCTTGATGGAGCGACAAACAAGACCGCCGGTGTTCCTCCCCTGCGCGCCCGGCGATGTGATCTTCCACCATGGCCGAACGGTGCACCTGGCCAAGCCCAACCGTTCGCAACGCATGCGCGCCGTCTACACCGCCATCTATTTCAAGGACGGCTGCACGCGCGCGAGCGATGCGCCGCATCCATCGGTGGACCGCGACCGGATCGTCGTGGGCGCGCAGATTGACGGAACGGCGACGCCGATCGTCTGGCCTCTTGAGGGGGGATATCCGACCCCTGGCCCGTGGCCCGAAGACACGCCGCGCCTAGCCATCGGGCGACGGCTGGGAGCGTTGCCGCCCGCCTGAGATCCATGCCTTCCGACGCAGGGCGCACGAAGCGTGAGCGCCCGGCGGCGGACGTGGCGGCCAGGACCCACTCCGCAGAATAATTGCTTTGGGAATGGAAAGGTTCGCCTCGCTCGCGCGTTCACCTTGGTTGGAGGGGCGGTCTAAGCCGCGTCCAGCGGATGGGAGTGACGACATGCGGAAGGTTCATTTGATCACCACGGCTTTGGGCGCCACGGTACTGGCGATTGGCGTGGCCCAGGCCGGACCGATGGGAGGCGGACCCACCAGCGGCATGGGCGCTCCTCCCGCTCAGCAATCGCCCAGCGGGCCCATGGGCGTGAACGGGGCGGCCGATCAGAACGCCAACACGGACACCTGCGGCGACAACACCGCGACCCGGATCCCATGCACGCACCACGCCACCAAGGCCAAGGCTAAGACAAAAGGCGCGGCTTCGGCCGACACCAGTGGCGCCAACGCCAACGCCGACGCCAAGACCGGCGCGGCCGCAAGCGCGAGTGCTCCGGGCGCCGCCGCCACGACCAACCCGCCCTCGGGCGACTCGCCCCACTGAGCGGCAAACATTTTTTGACCTTTCAGGGCCGGCCCACGCCGGCCCTTTTTTTGTTTTTGGGGCGATGACGCCGCGAAAGTCAGATCGGATCGGCGATGTCCGCCAGGGCGTCGATCTGGACGGGCGGCCTTCGGCCTCGGGCAATAGCGCGCGCCCAGTCAGGGTCGAGCCCACGTACCTTGATATGATTGGCGATCGTGATGTCGTTAACGGCGGCCGACATCGGCTTCGTCGGCTCGACGACGGCGGTGGTGAGGCGGGCCGGGTCCACCATCACGCGCCCCAGAGTCTGAAACTCCATCGCCTGGGCGTGGCGGGCGGTGAGCGTGCCCACATTGCGCTTCAGCCACGGATGCGCCCGCCACAGGTCTGCCATCGTCGGCGGCGGCGAACGGCTGGGTCAACCCCAAGGGGCGGTGCCAGGAAGTCGAACACATGGCCGCGCTCGACGATCACCATCGCGTCCCAGGCCGCCTGGACCCAGGATTTGGCGATCGGCCACGGCTTGCCGACGAGATAGGGGTTGATCGGCTCGCCGCGGGCGTCCACCGGATAGGCCACCACCTCGCCGACCTCGAGCACGAAGCGCTGGGGCGCCTTCAGCACTTTGCGTGACTTCGTAGGGACGGGCGCCTTGAGAGCCGCGGCCAGCGTTTCCAGAATCGACCTGCGCTTGGCGAGGGACTTCTCGTCCATGCCGAGCCGGGCCATGGCCGCCATGTCCTCACCGCCGGTGATGATCGCCAGGGCCCGCTCGCGCGCTTCGGGGCAATCGATCCCTCGTTTGTGGAATTGGGCGGCGACAACCAGCCAGAAGACCGTGTGGTCGGAGTCACCAGAGTCGTCGGCGACGCTCGTTTCGCTCTGGCGCAGCACGGCGAGCAGCTCGGCCGGATTGAGCGGCAGGCGCGCAACTGCCCCAATCGTCGAGCGCAGGTCCATCGCGTAGTCGCCCGAATAGAGTCCGACCCCCCAGGCGCCCATGGTCAGTCCTCGAGATCGACGGCCCGGTAGGCGGTCTCGAATCCCTCCTGCGGCGCCTTTGTCCAGGCCTCCTCCGCCAGGCGGGCCTCGGCGTCGAGCCTTTCGTTGCGACGGTCGAGGCCCCGGCGCGCCATCACGGCGATGAACACCGTTAGGCCGACGCCCATCGGCAGGGCGTGGTCGCTCAGCCACTGCATCCCGGTCATGGGGTTATTGTGCCCCGCGTCCCCCGCGCCCGCCAGCCGGTTAGTGATAGTCGGCCGGCCACGGATCCTTGGTCATGGCCGACGCATAGCGTCGGGCCAGCGCCTCCTGGCGGGTGGCGAGCGAGACCGACATGCCACGCACCAGCACCGCGGCCGGCGCGCTGGACGGTTCCAGCGGATCGCCGTCCCAGATCACCAGATCGCCATCGAGGCCCGATTTCAGCGCGCCGAAATGGTTACTCACGCCCCAGATGTCGGCTGCGTTCAGGGTCAGGGCTCTGAGCGCTTCGGACCCTGGCAGGCCGTGGGCGACTGCCAGGCCGGCGGCTTCGCGCACGCCCGTCCCGTCTCGACGATCAGAAGATGCGCCGGGCGCGAAGCCTCGCTCAGTCAGGCGAGCTTGGCGTCGAGGGTGATCTCGGCGTTGAGGACCTTGGAGACCGGACAGTTCTTCTCGGCCCCGCGGGCCAGCTCGAGAAATTTCTCTTCCGAGATGCCCGGGATCGTGGCGCGCAGAGTCAGGGCCGAGCGGCTGATCTTGAACCCCTGGCCCTCCTGATCGAGGCTCACGGCGGCTTCCGTCTCTAGCGCGTCCGGCGTGAAGCCAGCGGCCTGCAACTGGAAGGCGAGCGCCATGGTGAAGCAGCCGGCGTGAGCGGCGGCGATTAGCTCCTCGGGGTTGGTTCCCGGCTGGCTCTCGAACCGCGTGCGATAGGAATAGGGCGTCGCCGACAGGACCCCGGAGTCCGTCGACAAGCTTCCCTCACCGTCGCGCCCTGTGCCGCGCCAATGGGCCTTGGCCTTGCGAATCATGAATGTCCTCCGTCCTCTAGCCGCCCGGCCCCTCAGATGGTGAGTCAGAGCGCCAGGGTGAACCCGCCGTTCACCGGATAGACTTGGCCGGTGATCCAGCTGGAGGCGTCGGAGGCCAGGAACAGCACCATGTTGGCGATGTCCTGCGGCTGGCCGGGCCGGCGGATGATGTACTTCTCCAGGGTCCGCTTGAGGCGTTCCTGGTCGCCCGTGAGAGTCCGCTCCACCGCTGGTGTCGCCGTCAGGGCGATGGCCACTGAATTGGCGGTGATCCCATTGCGGCCGAGCGAGCGGGCGACCGATCGCATGAAGCCGGCCGCGCCGGCCTTGGCGCCGGCGTAGATCTCCAGGCCTGCGTCGCCCCAACGGCTGGCGTCGGAGATGATGGTGACGATCCGTCCGGGCGCCTGGCGCTCGAGCATGTGCGGGATCACCGCCGCGGTGCAATTGATGACGCCGTAGAAGTTGACGCCGATGAAGCTCTGCCAGACTTCAGGGCCCGTCTGCCAGAAGGGCTTGCCGAGCTCGGGCGAAGGATTGGCCCCGGCGTTGCCGGCGTTGTTGACCAGGATGCCGATCGGGCCGAGCTCGGCCTTGGACTTCTCGACCATGGCCTTCACCGACTCGTGGCTGGAAACGTCGGCCTGCAGGGCGAGCGCCTTTCCGCCCGCGGCGCGGATCTCTTCGGCCACGGCCTCGGCGCGATCCAGCACATAGTCGTTGACGACCACGCCGCCGCTTCCGGTGGCGCCGCCAAGGTGAAGGGCGATCTGCCGCCCGACGCCCTGGCCCGCGCCGGTGACAAGGGCGACCCGTCCGCCCAGATCGAGGATGTCGGTCATGCGTTGTGTCTCCCTTCGGTTTGCCAAAGGGTCTCGGCCGTCCGCGCGCGTCTGTAAATCCTGACGTGGGGTCAGACGTTGTGGAGGAGCGCCACTTCCTTCGCCGCCCGAGCGCCGGAGCGCAGGGCGCCCTCCATGTAGCCAGCCCACTCCACCGCCGTCTCCGTCCCGGCCCAATGGATGCGCCCGCACGGCTCGCGCAGGGCGTGGCCAAAGCGGGTCATGACTCCCGGGCCCATGTGGCCGACGTAGCCGTGGGTGTAGGGCTCGGTCAGCCAGTCATTGTCTTCGTAGGCGATAGGATCGGCCGCCTCGGGGCCGAAGAAGCGGACCAACGAGGCGAGCGCCTTCTCACGGCGCGCGTCTTTCGTGGCGGCGCTCATCTCCAGGGCGTGGCGACCCTCGAAGAAGCAGAGCAGCCTTGGCGACTGGCCCTCGACGACGTCGTCATAGACGAGGCCCAACGCATCGTCGTCGGTCGCCACCTGGCCCGAAAAGCCGAGCCGGCGCCAGAAGGGTTCCTTGTAGGCGACGATCACCTTGATGATCGCCCCCATGGGCATCCGCTGATGCAGGCCGTCGCGCGCCGCCGGCAGGTGCGGTTCGAATGCGATACGGGCGATCGGTCCGGGTGGGGCCGCCACGATCAGATGGCGGGCGGCGAACTCGCCCTTCGCCGTGAAGGCACGGATGCCCGACCCATCCTGAGTGATCTTCTCTACTGGCGCTGAGAGCACCACCCGATCGCCGAGCGCCTCGGCCATCTTCCCGGCCACCTGCCACGCGCCGCCGGCGAACTTCATGTCGAGCGCTCCGCCGCGGACGGTCATCAGATAATCCAGGCCGCCGGCGCTCCTGAGCGCGTCGAGGAACCACAGGTAGGAGACCTGACGCGCCTCGGCCGCCCAGGCGCCGCGCGGCACGAGGCGGGCGAACTCGCGGGCCGACTTGGTTCGCAGATTGGCGAGGATCCAGCTTTCCAGAGTCTGGGAGTCCCATTCAGCCGCCTTCGGGGCGGTCCAGGGCGCCTCCGGGGGAACGGACTTCACGTCGCGGTTCCAGTAGGCCTGGAGGATGGCGAGTTCGATCAAGGCGACGAACGGCATCTTGGGCGTCGCGCCGGCAAACGTCGCCAGCTTGCCGAACATCTGCAGCACGGTCTTGCCGTCGTCGTATTGCTGATAGGTCTTGATGCCGAAACGGGCGCCCTCTTCGAGCAGGGCGGTGTGGCCTGCGCCGACCCATTGGCAGCCTAGGTCGCCGACAGCGCCGGCCACGGTGGTCGGCTTGGCGCGACCGCCGACCCGGTCCCTGGCCTCCAGCACGATCACCGAGCGGCCGGCGTCGACCAGATCCTGCGCCGCCTTGAGGCCGGCGAAGCCAGCGCCGACCACGATCACGTCGGCTTCGCGCGCGCTCATAGTTTCGCCACGCCCTGGATCTCGATGCGCAGGTCCGTCGTCAGAAGCGCCGCCACGCGCACGGCGGTCATCGCCGAGCGAACGCCCGGCATCACCTCTTCCTTGGCCGCCATGACATCGACGGCATCCTCCATGAACGAGCGCCCTTCGGGTCCTTCCACCAAGTACCAGGTCAGGCTGACGAGATCGGTCGCTGTTCCGCCGGCGAGTTCGACGACCGACTTGAGGTTGCGAAAGGCCTGGACCGCCTGGGCCTTCAGGCCGCCGGCGGCAACCTGATGGTCTTCGCCGATCCCGGTCTGGCCGGAGATGTAGAGCGACCCGCCTTTCCGGACGGCCTCGCAAAGCCCGTAGGGTTCGAGAAGCGGCTTCATCGCCGCCCGTGTCAGGTGCTCCACCGCCGCCATGTCCGCACCCCTTGCCAGTTCCAGACTACTCACTAGACTGAACAGTCGGTTTAGGCAATCTGCGCGGTGATTCGATGACGACGCGGGTGGCGTCCAGAAAGACTACGAGCTCCAGCGAGGGCGCGCCCCGGCGAAGCGAACGCGTGCGCCACATACTTCAGGAAAGTCTCGATTGCTTCTCGGAGCAGGGCTTCGAGAGCGCCACCTACGACGACCTCATCCGTCGCTCACGGGTGAGCCGGGGCAGTTTCTATTGGTATTTTCCGTCCAAGGAGGCGCTCTACGAGGCGGTGCTCGACTTCTGCGTGACCGGCTATGTCGAGCGCCTTGAGGCCGCCTGGGCTCTGACCGATCCCGACGAACCTGTGATCATGCGCCTGTTCGCTGCCGTGCTCGCCGATTTCAACGCCCACAGGGCGCACTATCGCCTGCTGCTTCGCCCGCCACCTTCGAAGAGCGCTATCGGCAAGCTGGTCCAATGGAACGCCGACGCCACCGCATTCATGGCGGGCAAGCTGGCTCCGCTGGTGAGTGAGGGGCGCCTCGATCAGGCAACCGCCGACATCTTGCCGGACGTACTCTCAGCCTTCCTCGATGGCGTTTGCGTGCGCCTGGTGCTGGAGGACGAGGCGTCGGTCCAGGCGCTGTCAGTCAACATCTCGACGTTTCTCGGCCGGATCGTCCAGACCTGACAGCTAGCGCGATCGACTAGCTCGGAAGGGGCTTGGGCGGCGGGACATGAGCGGCAGATGCCACAACCTTGCCTCCGGGCGGCGGCCCGAACAGGCTCGGATATTTCGGGTGCGCGAACATCATCCAGACAACAAAGGCCAGGCCGACGACGGAGAAGACCAGGCTGACGACGCCGCGAATGGAGGTCCTTCCCTTGCCGGGCGCCGGGTCATCCTGATCGACGACGACGGCCTGCGGATCCACCTCGATGATTTCCAGATCAGCCGGGTCGGCCTGCTGGTCAGATTGGGCAAGGCTGGTCATGGCGACCTTGAATCCTTCGGTTGTCGCTGGATGGGGAGCGACTTAGTCGTCGCGTCGGCTCACGAAGAATCAGCGTTCCACCCGGCGATCAGTTCCGAGAATTCCTGTGGTGCGAGAGGGACCGAGCCCTCAGAGGGACAAACCGCCGTCGACCACCAGGGTGTGACCGGCCACATAGGCGGCCAGCGGCGAGGCGAGGAATATCGCCGCCCCGGCCATGTCGGCGGGCTCGCCCATGCGGCCGACGGGGATGCGGGCGATGGCCCCTTCACGGCGCTTCGGGTTCTCGGTGGTGACCTTGGTGAGCTTGGTGTCGACGAGACCCGGCGCAAGACCGTTGACCCGGATTCCATCCGCCGCCCAGGCTTGACCAAGCGTCTTGGTGAGGCTGATCGCCCCGGCCTTGGAGGCGGCATAAGCCGGATTACCGATGTTGGCGCTGAGGCCTGAAATCGAGCTGACGATGATCAGCGAGCCCCTGGCGGAGGCCAGCTGGTCGTGGAATTTTCGGGCGCAGCCCATCAAGCTGTCGAGATTGACCGCCATTACCCGATCCCAGCCCGGACGTTCGAACTCGCCCCGGCGGTACACCACCCACCCCTGACAGAGCACCAGCACGTCGAGGGTGGCGAACGGCCGGGCCGCCGCCTCGATGGCCTCCGGATCGCCGACGTCGACCTGGGCATAGGCCAGGCCGGAAAGGTCAGACCCTTCGTCTTGGCGATAGTCCGTCGCGCCAGGCCGCGTACCCCAGACCGCGACCTGCGCGCCTCGGTCCTTGAAGGCACGAGCGACGCCGTTGCCGATCCCGCTCGAACCACCAACCACCAGGACCGACTTGCCGGCAAAGTCCGTATCGTCCCGCATCGCTCCGCTCCCATAGGCGTCTGGAGATCTTATGGACCGGCGAATTCCGCTTTGCGAAGGCTCTTCCCATATCGTCACAGGGCGAGGCGTTGGACTTCCGCCGCGACAGGGGTCTAGTCCTTTGGCGAACGAAGGGAGCCGCGCTTGTCCAGTTTGTCGGCGGAGGAAAGGGTTGCGCTCACCGATGCGGTGACCCGCCTTCTGGCCGACCACGGCGCCGAAACCGATGTCCGCCGGACCATGGAGACCGAGCGCGGCTACGATCCGGAGCTGTGGCGACGGCTGGCCGAGATGGGCGTCGTCGGCCTGATGATCGACGAAGCCTGGGGCGGCGCCGGCGCGGGGCCCATGGAACTGGAGGCCGTCATGGAGGCGGCCGGCGCGGCGCTCCTCTGCTCGCCGCTTCTGGCCTCGGGCGTGCTCGCCGCCGAACTGCTCCGCGCTCTTGGTGATGAAGAGGCCCAGGCCCGGCTGCTGCCCGGTATCGCCGCTGGGGCCTCCATCGCCACGGTCGCCTTCACCGGCGACGCGGGAACCTGGACGGAGGACGCTGTCGCGGTCACGGCTGAGGACGAGCAGCTCAGCGGTGTCGCCAGCTATGTCCTGCATGGCCAGAACGCCGATGTTCTGCTGGCAGTCGTGCGGGCAGCTGACGGGCTGGCCGTCTTCGAGGTCGACCCAAAATCCTCCGGTATCACCGTCGCCGCCCTGCCAACCTTCGACCACACCCTGCGCCTTTCGCGCATCGACTTCGACCGGACGCCTGGCCGGCGGCTGGCAGGCAAGGCCTGGCCGGCCGCGCGGGCGGCGATGGATCTCGCCCTCGTGGCCCTGGCCGGCGAGCAGGCAGGCGGCGCGCGGCGCTGTCTGGAGATGACCGTTGGCTACGCCAAGGATCGCTTCCAGTTCGGCCGCGCTATCGGCTCGTTCCAGGCCATCAAGCACATGGCCGCGGATCTGCTGCTGGAGAGTGAAAGCGCGGTCTCGGCCGCCCGCCACGCCGCCCAGCGCCTCGCCGAAGGGGCGAGCGACGCGGACGCCGCCGTGAGCCTGGCGGCCTTCGCCTGCGCCGACGCTTTCGTGAAGACCACGGCTGACGCTGTTCAGATGCATGGCGGCATCGCCTTCACCTGGGATCACCCGGCTCACCTCTACCTGCGACGCGCCCGCGCCGACGCTCAGCTGTTCGGGCCGCCCACCGCCCACCGCGAGCGGTTCCTCAAGGCGCTGGGAGCCTGAGATGACCACAACGGCGACCGACCAGGCATTGCGCGATGAGGTTTGCGCCTGGCTCGCCGAACACTGGAAGGGCCTGCCGAAGCCAGCCCAGGCGGCGGTCGGCTGGACCTCGACGGCGGAGCTGAAATCGTGGCTGCGGCAGGTGGCTGACGCCCGCTGGGCCGTTCCGCGCTGGCCTCAGGCCTGGTTCGGCCGCGGCCTTTCCGATGGTCAGGCGCGGATCGTCGAGCGGGAATTCGCCGCCGTTGGCGCGCCGGGCGCCGGCCAGGATCGCACCAACCTGTGGGCCAACACCCTGCTCGCGCACGGCACGCAGGCGCTCAAAGAAAAGCTGATCCTGCCGCTGCTCTGCCAGGAGGTCGGCATGTGCCTGCTCTATTCCGAGCCCGGCGCCGGCTCGGACCTGGCCGGCGTGCGCACCCGGGCCGAGCGGGTCGGCGATCATTTCGTGGTCAACGGCTCCAAGGTCTGGACGTCCGGCGCGGCCACCGCTGACTACGGCATGCTGATCGCCCGCACCGATTGGGATGCGACCAAGCACAAGGGAATCAGTTTCTTCTTC
>DASXBY010000108.1:0-2248 GCA_036491455.1 Caulobacteraceae bacterium | reverse complement strand
GTGCTCCTGTTGGACGAGCCGACGAGCGCTCTCGACGGCGACGGCGCTGCGCGCGTGGAGGCGATTCTGACCGAGCGGATGGCCGCTGGCTTGGCCTTGGTGCTCGTCACGCACGATCCGGCCCAGGCCGTGCGCCTGGCGTCGCAGCGATTTGTCATGGCGGCAGGACATCTGGAGACCGCGCCGTGAGCACGACGATTTCGCTTACGCCGTGGGATCTGGCGATCGCGTCCAGTCTGATCGTCTTCGACGCGATCCTGTCGCTTGTCTTTCGCCTGGGGCTGCACCGACAGATCTTAGTCGCCAGCGCACGGCTGGTCGTACAGCTGGTGGCGATCGGCTTTGTGCTGAAGTTCGTCTTTGCGCTCAAGAACCCCGCGGTCACCCTGCTCCTGATCCTGATCATGGTGCTGATCGCTGCGCGCGAAACCGCGGCGCGGTCGGAACGACGATTCAAGGGTCAAACCGGCCTGGCGATCGGCGCGGCGAGCGTCGCCTCCGCCACTCTCGTCACGGCGCTGTTCGCCTTGACGACGGCCCTGCGCCCGCACCCCTGGTACGACCCGCGCTATGCCATCCCGCTGGCCGGCATCCTGCTCGGCAACATCTTGAACGCCACCAGTCTCTCGCTCGACAGTCTGCTCGGCCCCATGGCAATCCAGCGGAGCGCGGTGGAGGCGCGACTGACCCTGGGCGCGACCTACTGGGAGGCGGCCACCCCGTATGTGCGCGATGCGATCCGGCGCGGGCTGGTGCCGATCATCAACCAGATGTCGGCCGCCGGCGTCGTCACGCTGCCAGGGATCATGACCGGCCAGATCCTCGCTGGTCTCGATCCGCTGGAAGCCGTCAAATACCAGATCCTGCTTATGTTCCTCCTCGCCGGCGGGAGTGGCCTTGCAGCGGCGGGTGCGGCCTATCTGGCGGCGTGGCGACTCACCGACGATCGCCAGCGGTTGCGGCTCGATCGGCTGGCCCCGGCCCGCGGGGGTTGAAGACGGCGCCGTGAGCGAGACGGCTGTCCGCGTGCGAGTTGCCGGGGTAGTGCACGCCGCCTCGCGCGCTTAGGATTAGCCGCCTGACTTGCGGAACTTCACACGCCAGATCGTTCGCGCAGAAGGAGAAATCCGATGGACCGGCGCGCCTTTGCATCAGGGCTCGCGATAGGGACCGCGGCCTCGCTACTGCCTCTGGCGCGGACCGAAGATGCAACCCCCGCGCGAATGGCGATCGGCGTTCGAAACGTCGTCCTCGTGCATGGCCTCTTCGCCGACGGGTCGAGCTGGTCCGAGGTGATACCGCGCCTCCAGGCGGCGGGCCTCAACGTGACCTCCGTGCAGAATCCGCTGACCACACTGGATGAGGCCGTGGCTTCAGCGCGGCGCGTGCTGGCGCGGCAGGACGGGCCGACCGTGCTGGTGGGACATTCGTTCTCGGGCATGATTGTCACCGAGGCGGGTGTCGATCCCAAGGTCACGGCCGTCGTCTACGTGGCGGCGCGGGCGCCGGACGCCGGCGAGGACTATACGGTGCTGGCCAGTCGGTTTTCGGCGCCGCCGGCCTCGGCGGGCATCGTCTTCGATGGTGATGAAGGGCGTCTCAGCGAGGCCGCGTTCCTGCGCGATTTTGCCGGCGACCTGCCGGAAGCCAAAGCGAAGGTCCTCTATGCGGCTCAGTGGCCGTTCCACAAGGCCCTGCTTGCCGGCAAGACCACACACGCCGCCTGGCGGTCGAAACCCAGCTTCTATGCCGTTTCCACCGAGGACCGGACGATCAATCCCGATCTCGAACGTTTCATGGCCAAGCGCATGGGCGCCACGACGATCGAGATCAAGTCCAGCCACCTGTCGCTGATCTCGCATCCCCAGGAGGTGACCGATCTGATTTTGGAGGCCGCCGGGCGTCATTGAGGCTCTGCTCGGTCCCTTCGATTCTTGCGATCTGCGCCGCTGTGCTCGCCGAACGCTCGATCGCTTGGGCGGACGATGCGCCCCATCCGCAATCTTCAGCCATCGCCTCGCCATCATCTCCATTTCCATCGGATCTCACGAACCCGGTCGCCGGTGCGGATGATCGGCGCACGTCCTGGGAGCAGAAGGGAGTAACTTTCAGCTTCTCCTACTTTGGCGATCTGTTCGACAACCCTTCCGGCGGCGTGAGGCAAGGCGCCGGGTACGACGGGCGTTTCGGCATGATCGTCGATGTCGATCTCGCCGAGCTCGGCTGGTCCGGCGCGAAACTTCACGCC
>DASXBY010000107.1:0-2297 GCA_036491455.1 Caulobacteraceae bacterium | reverse complement strand
GGGCCGAACGTGATGATCTCGACCCTGATCGGCTGGAAGGTGGCCGGGATCGCCGGGGCGCTGGCGGCGACGCTGGCCATGTGCGGCCCCTCCTGCCTGCTGACCTATTTCGCGGCCGGCATTTGGGAGCGAAACCGTGAGATGCGCTGGCGGGCCGCGGCCGGCGCGGGCCTGGCCCCGCTCACCGTCGGCCTCGTGGCGGCCAGCGCCTGGCTGCTCTCCCACGCCGCTGACCGAGACTGGCGCCTGGCGGCCGTCACTGTGGCGACCGCCGTCGCGGCCTTCTTCACCAAGCTCAATCCCTTGTGGTTCCTGGCTGCCGCGGCCGCTCTCGGCCTGTCAGGCGCTCTGGGTTAGGGCTGGATCAATCCCACCCGCGCGGGCGGGGCAGGGTTGCTTAGCCCTCGCGGGCCCGGACGCGGAAAGTCTTGAGCACCTCGCGCGCCTGATCCCGACGTTCCTCCGGGATCTCGGTCCAGATCTCCATGATGTCGGTGTCGATGTCGTTGGGATCGGTGTCGAACAAGAACCCGGGGCGGATGCCGAGCACCGGCCCGATCTTGTTGGCCCATTTGTCTGACAGGCGACGCTCGCCGGCCTCGATCAGGCTGATCACGGCCCCGGTCGTGCCGATGGCTTCGGCGAGCCGGGCCTGGGTGAGACCTTTGAATTCGCGCCAGACGCGTAGGTAGTTCCGTACGGGATCGCGGGGCATGCCGCATTATGCAAACCAACAGGCTCGACAGTCGTCAGACAGAATGCAAAAATATCAACTTGCCTCATGAATTGCACTATGCAATGATCTGGCATGTCCCTTTCACGGCCGTCGCCGCCCGCTGAGATCGCCTTCGCGCTGGGTTTATGAGATGGCCCGCAAGCGCATCAGACCGTCGGATCCCTTGACCATCGCCCGCCGCCGCGAGGCAGAGCGCCTGACTGATCGCGACCCGCAGACCTGGGGTGTCGATCAGGCCTCCCTCAGCTTCGCCGCCAACGCCGATGTGCAGGTCAAGATCGATCAACGTGGGCGGCGGTCACTCGTCTGCCGTCGCGACATTTTCGAGCGTCTGTTCAGCGGCGATCGAGGCGCCGTCGCCTTGGCCGCCGTCCGCCGGCTGCAGGCCGACTTGGCCGCCCGGCATGTCGGTTGCGGCGGCGTCGCCCGCTATGCCGCGCGGATCGACGCCGGTCCCGCCAATGATCCCTTCGCCGAGCGCAGACTTCTCGCCGGCGCCCGGGCGGGTCGCGTGCTATCGCTCACCGGAACGACGAACGCGCGCCTGCTGCTGGCGCTCATAGAGCCCGACGCTGCCCTGGGGCGGGGAGTCGACTGGCGGGCCGTCGTCGAGCGGGAGACCGGCGAGCGCCGCGCCGACGCCCAGGCCGGCGTCCTTCGCGCCGCCTGCTTCAACCTCGCCGAGGCCTTTGCCGCCCTCGATCGGTCGCGCCTCTAGCCGTTCCGTTTCCGGGCCTCGCGCGCCTGCCGCCAAGCCGCCATCGCCTCGTGCGGCTCCGATGTCAGGAACGCCTGGGCGAAGGTGTCGACGCCGACCGCCACCGCCTCGCGCAGCGGCAGGGTCTCCCAGCGGCGGATGAGGGCTTTCTGCAACCGCACAGCCTCGGGCTTGGCGTCCAGGATCGCGGCGATCCTGGTTTCCACCGCCGCGTCGAGTTGTCCCGGCGCGACCACCGCGTCGATGAGACCGATCTCTCTGGCGGCGCTCGCGTCGCAGGTCAGGCCAAGCAACAGCATCTCCCGCGTCCGGCCCCAGCCGATCAGGCCGGGCAGCAGGGCGGCCTCGACCACCGATGGCACGCCGACCTTCACTTCCGGCATGCCGAACGTGGCGTTATCGGACGCCACCCGCAGATCGCACGACGCCGCCAACTCCAGGCCGGCGCCGAGCGCATGGCCATTGATCCGGGCGATTACCGGGACGGGGAGGGCGCGCACCGCCTCGCAGCAGGCGTGCACCTGGCCGATGAAGGCGCGCGCTTGCGCCGGGCCGGTAATCTCCGCCATCTCCAGGATGTCCGCCCCGGCTACGAAGGCGCGCTCGCCGGCGCCGGTGAGCACCACGCAGCGCAGATCGGCCCTGGCGCGCAGCTCGTCCATGACTCGAAGGAAGGCGTCCATCAGCGTGTCGCTAAGGACATTCAGCCGGGCCTCGTCGTCCAGCGTCACATAGGCGATGGCGCCGCCTTGGCGGGTCTCGGTGCGCAGGCGGGTCTCGGGACTGGTCATGACGCCCCGGAGCTAGGCCGCTCGGGCCGCGCCTGACAAGGGCCTGGGCCAT